>CAYYDM010000100.1:6784-7000 GCA_964470635.1 uncultured Clostridia bacterium
AAAGAACAATATATGCTTGGTATCAAAGCCGGAGAGTTTCTTAAGCAAATACATAAAGTTCCCGCTCCTCTAGATCAACCCAATTGGACAGAAAGATTTAACCGTAAAATTGATATAAAAATAGCTAATTATAAAGCTTGTGATATTAAATTCCGTGGTGCCGATGGAATGATTGAATATATTGAATCTAATCGTTCTCTACTGGCAAATAGGCCA
>CAYYDM010000101.1:0-6971 GCA_964470635.1 uncultured Clostridia bacterium
TGAAAGCTAATGAACTTCGTGACCTTACCACTGCTGAAATTGAACAAAAAGTAAAGACTCTTAAAGAAGAGCTTTTCAACCTTCGCTTTCAATTGGCGACTGGACAGCTTGAAAACACAGCGCGCATTCGTGAAGTACGTAAATCGATTGCCCGTATGAAGACAGTTGTTCGTGAAAGAGAAATCAGCGTTAACAAGTAATAATTGAGAGGAGGTTCACAGTATGAGTGAACGTAACCAACGCAAGGTTTACACAGGACGCGTTGTTTCAGATAAGATGGATAAAACTGTTACGGTTCTTGTTGAAACATATAAAAAGCATCCTCTTTACGGTAAACGCGTGAAGTACTCTAAAAAGTTTAAAGCTCATGATGAGCAGAACCAAGCTAAGACCGGCGACATCGTACGCATCATGGAAACTCGCCCGCTTTCCGCTACGAAACGTTTCCGTTTAGTTGAAGTTGTAGAAAAAGCAGTCATTATTTAATTGTTCGGATAAGCTTCATTCCGAAGGGAGGTTACACACATGATTCAACAAGAAACACGTTTAAAAGTTGCTGACAACTCTGGTGCACGTGAAGTACTTACTATTAAAGTTCTTGGTGGCTCCGGCCGTAAAACCGCTAATATCGGTGACGTGATTGTTTGTACAGTCAAACAAGCAACACCTGGTGGCGTTGTTAAAAAAGGTGATGTTGTAAAAGCTGTTATTGTCCGTACAAAGAGCGGTGCCCGCCGTCCTGATGGTACTTACATTCGTTTCGACGAAAACGCATGTGTTATCATCAAAGATGATAAGAGCCCGCGCGGAACTCGTATCTTCGGACCAGTTGCCCGCGAACTTCGCGAAAGCAACTTTATGAAAATTGTATCTTTAGCTCCAGAAGTTCTATAATTTAAATCCAATTGCCTTTAAGGAGGTGCTTACTGATGCATGTGAAAAAAGGTGACAAGGTCAGAGTTATTTCTGGCAAGGATAAAGGCAAAACAGGTGTGATCCTGGCAGCATATCCGAAAGAAAGCCGTGTGCTGGTAGAAGGGGTCAACATTGTAAAGAAACACTCTAAACCTTCTCAAATGAATCCACAAGGCGGAATTATCAGCTTTGAGGCACCAATTCATGTATCAAACGTAATGCCTATCGATCCTAAAACAGGTAACCCAACTCGTGTAGGTTACAAAACGGTTGATGGCAACAAAGTGCGCGTAGCAAAATCCGGTGCAGAATTAGATAAATAAATAGTTTAAATAAGAAGGGAGGTACACTAAATGAACCGCCTAAAAGAAAAATATGTTAAAGAAATTACTCCTGCTCTAATGAGCAAGTTCAACTATAAATCAGTTATGCAAGTTCCAAAAGTCGAGAAGATCGTTGTGAATATGGGTGTTGGTGACGCTGTTCAAAACGCAAAAGCACTTGATAATGCTGTTGAAGAGCTTGCAACCATTACAGGTCAAAAGCCTGTTGTCACTCGTGCGAAAAAGTCAATTGCTGGCTTCCGTCTTCGTGAAGGCATGCCAATCGGTGCAAAGGTAACACTTCGCGGTGAGCGCATGTATGAATTCATGGATAAATTAGTTTCAGTTTCTTTACCTCGTGTACGTGACTTCCGCGGTGTTTCTAAAAAGGCATTTGACGGTCGCGGTAACTATACTTTGGGTATTAAAGAACAATTAATCTTCCCTGAAATTGATTACGATAAAGTAAGCAAAGTTCGTGGTATGGATATCGTTATCGTAACTACTGCCAACACTGATGAAGAAGCTCGTGAGCTTTTAACTCAAATTGGAATGCCATTCCAAAAGTAATCACGAAATAAGGGAGGCGAAAACGTGGCTAAAAAGTCAATGATTGCGAAACAAAAACGCACGCCTAAATTCAAAGTACAAGAGTACACACGCTGCGAACGTTGCGGTCGTCCACACTCTGTATACCGTAAATTTAAGCTTTGCCGTATTTGTTTCCGTGAATTAGCATACAAAGGACAAATTCCTGGTGTTAAAAAAGCTAGCTGGTAAAACCCAAGTCTGGGAAGGAGGTAAAAATAATGGTCATGACAGATCCAATTGCTGATTTGCTTACTCGCATTCGTAATGCGAATATGGTGCGTCACGAAAAATTAGAAGTGCCTGCTTCTAATATCAAAAAAGAAATTGCTGAAATTCTAAAGCGCGAAGGTTTCGTACGTGACGTTGAGTTTATCGATGACAACAAACAAGGTATTATCCGTATCTTCTTGAAATACGGTGCAAATAATGAACGCGTTATTACTGGTCTTAAGCGCATAAGCAAGCCTGGACTTAGAGTTTACGCAAAATCTAATGAGGTGCCACGTGTACTTAACGGTCTTGGTATTGCATTAGTATCAACATCACAAGGTGTTATTACAGATAAAGAAGCTCGTGCAAAACAAGTCGGCGGAGAAGTATTAGCTTACGTTTGGTAAAAGAGTTTCTGAATGAATGGAGGTGCACTAAATGTCTCGCGTAGGAAAAAAACCTATTGAAATTCCAGCAGGTGTAACAGTTACCCTTAACAATAGTACTGTTACTGTAAAGGGACCTAAAGGCGAACTTACTCGCTCTTTCAGCCCTGAAATTACAATTAATGTGGAAGAGAGTGTTGTAACTATCACTCGTCCATCTGATGCGAAAGAACACCGCGCATTACACGGTACCACTCGTGCGGTACTTGCGAACATGGTTGAAGGTGTTTCCAATGGCTTCACAAGAAGCTTAGAGTTAATCGGGGTTGGATACCGTGCACAAAAGCAAGGTAACAAACTAGTATTGAACGTTGGTTATTCACATCCAGTTGAAATTGAACCTGAAGCCGGTCTTGAAATCGAAGTTCCTGCCAATACAAAAATCATTGTAAAAGGCACTGATAAGGAACGCGTTGGTGCATTAGCAGCCAATATTCGTCAAGTTCGTCCTCCAGAGCCATATAAAGGCAAAGGAATCCGTTACGAAGGCGAATTTGTTCGTCGTAAAGAAGGTAAAACAGGTAAGTAATGCCGCATAGGTAAACGAAAGGAGTGACGTACATGATTACGAAGCTTGATAAAAACGCTACTCGCAAGAAAAGACATGCCCGTGTTCGTGCGAAACTTAGCGGAACTTCAGCTCGTCCACGTCTAAATGTGTTTCGTTCAAACAAACATATTTATGCTCAAATAATTGATGACATGAATGGAGTTACTTTAGCAAGTGCTTCTACAATCGAAAAGGACTTTGGTCTTGAATCTACAAGCAATGTTGAAGCAGCACAAAAGGTCGGAGAATTAGTTGCTAAACGTGCGGTAGAAAAAGGTATCACTGCAGTGGTTTTTGACCGTGGAGGATATCTATATCACGGCCGCGTTCAAGCTCTTGCTGATGCAGCTCGTGAAAACGGCTTACAATTTTAATAGACAAAGGAGGGACCTAAAAAGATGCGTCGTATTGATCCAAACAAACTTGAACTTGAAGAACGCGTAGTTACGATTAACCGTGTTGCGAAGGTTGTTAAAGGTGGACGTCGTTTCCGTTTCTCCGCTCTTGTAGTAGTCGGAGATAAAAACGGTCATGTAGGATTCGGTACCGGTAAAGCACAGGAAGTACCGGATGCGATCCGTAAAGCCATCGAAGATGCAAAGAAAAACTTAGTTGAAGTACCAATGGTTGGAACAACTATTCCTCACCAAGTAATTGGACGTTTTGGTGCTGGTGAAATCCTTCTAAAACCTGCTTCTGAAGGTACAGGAGTTATCGCAGGAGGACCGGTTCGTGCCGTTCTTGAATTAGGCGGGGTAGCTGATATCCTTTCTAAGTCACTAGGAACTAACACACCAATTAACATGGTTCGTGCAACTATTGACGGCTTAAAACAATTAAAACGTGCTGAGGACGTAGCAAAATTACGTGGTAAATCAGTAGAAGAACTGTTAGGATAAGGAGGGAAATCAAATGGCGAATACACTTTTAATTACCCTCACTAAGAGCGTAATTGGTCGCCCTGAGGACCAACGCGCTACAGTTACTGCCCTAGGTTTACGTAAATTAAATCAAACAGTTGAGCATCAAGATAACGCTGCTATTCGCGGTATGGTTAACAAAGTTGCTCACCTTGTAACAGTTAAAGAACAATAATTAAATTGTTTTCTTTCATAAGGAGGTGCCAATATGAAACTTCATGAATTAAAGCCTGCGGAAGGTTCTCGTAAAGAACGCAAACGTTTAGGACGCGGTATTGGTTCTGGTCAAGGAAAGACAGCGGGTAAAGGTCATAAGGGACAAAATGCTCGTTCTGGCGGTGGTGTACGTCTAGGTTTTGAAGGTGGTCAAACACCTTTATTCCGTCGTTTACCAAAACGTGGTTTTACCAACATCAACCGTAAAGAATTCGCTGTTGTCAATCTTGATGCTTTAAATCGCTTTGAAGACGGTACAGAAGTTACTCCAGAACTTCTGATCGAAACAGGCGTTGTAAGTAATGAAAAAGCAGGAATCAAAATTCTTGCTAAAGGGAACGTAGAGAAAAAGTTGACTGTAAAAGCTCACAAATTCTCCTCTGCTGCTAAGGAAGCAATCGAAGCTGCTGGCGGAACCACTGAGGTGATCTAATTGTTCCAGACAATCTCCAATTTTATGCGCGTGGGTGATATAAGACGAAAGATCATATTCACCCTTTTAATGTTAGTTGTATTTAGAATTGGTACCTTTATTCCAGTACCAAACATTAATGCCGATGTACTGGCTAATCAAGATAAACTAAGTGTATTCGGTATCTTAAATACTTTTGGCGGTGGAGCATTAAAGAAATTCTCCATTTTTGCCATGGGAATCATGCCCTATATCACGGCATCGATTATCATTCAGCTTTTGCAAATGGATGTTGTTCCGAAATTTACGGAATGGTCCAAGCAAGGGGAAGCAGGCCGTCGGAAGATTGCTCAATTCACCCGTTACTTTACCGTTGTGCTTGGATTCATCCAAGCATTAGGCATGTCTTATGGCTTTAATAACTTAGCCCAAGGACAATTGATTGAAAACCCAGGTATTACAACCTATCTATTAATTGCAGTCGTCTTAACTGCTGGTACATCTTTCTTGATGTGGTTAGGCGAGCAGATTACTGAAAAAGGTGTTGGAAATGGAATTTCCATCATTATCTTTGCAGGTATCGTTGCCGGTATGCCTACTACCATTAATCAAATCTATGTACAGCAGTTTGAAAACGCCGGGGAAGCTCTATTCTTACGTATTGTAACCGTTGCTTTAATTGTGCTAGCTGCTGTGGCCATCGTTGTAGGAGTTATCTTCATTCAGCAGGCCAATCGGAAGATCCCGATTCAGTACGCAAAACGCATGGCAGTTGGACGTAATCCTGTAGGCGGTCAATCGACTCACATGCCGTTGAAAGTGAATGCTGCAGGGGTTATTCCAGTTATCTTTGCGGTTTCATTTATTGTAACGCCAAGAACAATCGCATCATTTTTCCCAACAAATGATGTGACTCTTTGGATTATGAAGAATCTAGATTATTCCCAACCGTTTGGGATGACGTTATATGCAATCTTAATTATCGCGTTCACTTATTTCTATGCTTTTATCCAAGTTAACCCTGAACAAGCGGCGGAAAACTTACAAAAGCAAAGCGGCTATATTCCTGGAATTCGTCCTGGAAAGAGTACGCAGGAATATTTAACTCGCGTATTATATCGGTTAACCTTTGTTGGTGCGATCTTCCTTACAGTCATTGCGATTCTTCCGACTATTTTTATTAAAATAGGGAATTTACCGCAATCGGCTCAAATCGGCGGAACAAGCTTGCTGATCATCGTTGGTGTTGCACTTGATACGTACAAACAGCTTGAAGCACAATTGGTTAAGCGTCATTATAAAGGCTTTATAAAGTAATACAAGGTTTTTGGGGCCCCATGGACCCCAAAACCTAAATAAAGCACGAGGGGGAACACGTGTGAATTTAGTATTAATGGGGCTTCCGGGCGCCGGTAAAGGCACTCAGGCCGAAAGAATCGTCGAGCAATACGGCATCCCTCATATCTCAACCGGAGATATGTTCCGTGCAGCGATGAAAGAGGGAACAGAGCTAGGATTAAAAGCGAAATCCTTCATGGATAAAGGTGAACTTGTTCCAGATGAAGTAACAATCGGTATTGTCCGTGAACGTTTAAGTAAGGAAGACTGCCAAAAAGGCTTCCTTCTCGATGGCTTTCCTAGAACAGTACCTCAAGCAGAAGCATTAGAAAATTTACTTGCTGATTTAAATAAGAAGATTGATTTTTGTATCAACATTAATGTTGATAAAGAGATCTTAATGGAGCGTTTGACAGGACGGCGGATTTGTAAAGAGTGCGGGTCGACTTATCATTTGGTCTTTAATCCTCCAGCAAAAGAGGGTGTCTGCGACCGCTGCGGCGGAGAGCTTTATCAAAGGACAGATGACAATGCCGAAACCGTTCAAAATCGTTTAGACGTCAATATCAAGCAATCAGAGCCATTATTAACTTTTTATGAAACAAAAGGATATCTACGAACTATTGATGGTCAGCAGGATATTCATAAAGTATTTGCCGACGTTCAGCAATTACTTGAGGATTTAAATTAGTGATTTGTTGCAGCACCAGGCAGGCGACTCTCGAACATCTCTTCAATAAAATTCAAAAGTATGTGCAAGCAAGTGGCTTTTCTATTGTACTGAGTATGTAGGACCGAGAGTTGGGCAAGACTTACATGAAGAGTTGGAAATTCTTCATATTGTAAAAATTACTTGCAGACAAATAACGAACTTTATGTTAAAATTTTAAGGTTGCTATAGTTGTACGAATGAGAAGTTTTGCTTTATTTTTGATATGAGAAGGGAGACGAGACTTGTGGCCAAGGATGATGTAATTGAAATTGAGGGTAAAGTCATTGAAACTTTGCCAAATGCAATGTTTAAGGTAGAATTAGAAAATGGTCATACTG
>CAYYDM010000102.1:0-6917 GCA_964470635.1 uncultured Clostridia bacterium
GAACGTAGTACTAGATCTAATAGTTGATAATATAAGAAATACTATTGCTAATCCTGTAATACCCATTAGAATGGTTCTCTTCTTTCCTATTCTAGAAGCAATCAATCCACTTGGAATGGCAAATGCTAAAAAAATACCTGCAAAGCTACTCATAATTATAGATCCTGTTTTTTCTGTTGTTCCTAAGAAATAAACACTATAGTTACTAAAAGTAGCTTCCACACCTTGATATGCAACAAACCAAAAGAAAATTGCAAACAATATATAAAGAGCTGTTTTATCTTTATTTTTGACAACATCAGAGAAAGCACTAAAAATATTAATCTTATCCTCTTTACTAATAACCCCCTTATCAGGTTCCTTAATAAATTTATTAAGAAGAAGTAAGGACAATATCATTAACACTGATGTAGCTATAAAAAGTAAGTATTTATTATATTCATATACATATGCTCCAACAAATAAAACTAATACAGAGCCTAATCCACCCATAAAGTTTATTACACCGTTAGCCTTGCTTCTAAGAGGCGCTGGCGTAATATCAGGCATTAATGCTATTGTAGGTGCTCTATATATTGACATTGAAAGATTCAAGAAAAACAATATTACTATAATACTAAATAAACTTGTGTAAAATGGTAAGATGCTAAATAATACTGCCGATATTGGTATTCCTATAAGTAAAAAAGGCATTCTTCGACCAAATCTAGTTCTAGTATTATCGCTCATAGCCCCAATAACAGGAATAAAAGACACAGCCAAAATATTATCAAATGTCATTATCGCATTTATTATGAATTGGCTATCAATAAAATCTCTCAAAAATAACGGAACATAAAAATTATAAAGGGACCACACTAGACTAATAACAAAAAAACCTAGACCTAATATAAATGTCTTTTTATAATTGAGTTTCACTTAAACCCCTCCCATACTATCTCGTATTTTAACTGCTCTATCAGGATAGTTCGTTATAATGCCATTTATTTTGAGATTTACTAAAGCTGCTATATATTTTTCATCATCAACAGTAAATGGATTAAGCATTATTCCATTTTCAAAGCACCCCTCTATAAGTTCAGGTACCATTAAGTTGTAAAAAAGCGGATGTAAAGCATCGACTTTTATCCTTTTTGCGTATATCCAAGGTTCAACTAAGCCAGCCATGTATAAGGCTCCTGTTTTAATTCTAGAATTTATTTTTTTTATTTCAAGCAAACTATAATGATTAAAAGAAGAGATAATGACCCTATCCTCCATATTATATTCACTTATCATTCCAATTACCTTTTCTTCTATTCCTTCATATAATATGGGAGCGTTCTTTAACTCTATATTTAGTATAATGTCGTCTTTATCTTTTAAGAGTTCTAATACCTCCTCTAACTTTGGTATTTTTTCTTCTTTAAACTCCTCACTAAACCAGCTTCCTGCATCAAGTTTTTTTATTTCCTCAAGAGTAAAATCTTTAATGAATCCTTTCCCATTTGTAGTTCTATCTACTTTCTCATCGTGACAGACGACCAAAGTTTTGTCTTTTGTCATATGTACATCCAATTCAATCCCATCCGACTTCATTTCTATAGCTTTTGAAAAAGAAGCCATAGTGTTTTCAGGGGCATATGCAGAGGCACCCCTATGGGCAATTATCAATGGCTTTTTCATAGATATTCACTCCCTTCTCTCATTAATTATATTCTATATATACGAACTTTTTCCTTTATTTTATTATGTTACTTATTCCAAGAAAAAAAAGGACTAGAAAAAGTCCTTTTTGAATTATTGTAACCCCTCATATTTGTCAATTATGGTCTGTAGCTTACTTGCCTGCATCCCTGATTCTTCTGCAAATTGTTTAAATGCCTTTTTTATCTCATCATCATTAGTCTGTTTAGAAAACATTTCATAATCTCTTACCATTTCTTGTGCATCAAGAAGTTTCTTTTTTAATAAATCCATATTATTCATCTGCATACTTTCTTCACCTCCAATGATCAATTTGTATGATATTTATCAACAATACATTTAGCTTTAGTTTTTAACATAGGACAAAAAATATTCGTGCTTATTGGCTATAAATTAAAAACAAAAAAATTTAAAGCATAGAAGGTAAAATGTTTTGAGCGTCGAAATATTACCTAGAGCTAATAAAAAATATATTAAGTAATCTAGGGATCCTCAAGGAGGCATAGTATGCATAATTTCAAAACTTTAAAAGAATTTTTTATTAAGTATAAGTGGAAGTATGTACTAGGTGTCATGTGGCTTTTAATAGTTGACTTAGTTCAACTCTTAGTGCCTCAAATATTTAGAGTAATAACTGACTCACTTGAAGCAGGTTCATTAACTCGACAAAGTCTTGCAAAGTATTCAGCTTACATAATTATTACAGGATTAATAATAGGAGTCGGAAGATATTTCTGGAGAATATACATCAATAGAACTTCAAGGCAATTAGAATACTACATAAGAAATAAGCTGTTTCGTCATCTTCAAACACTTTCGACAAACTACTTTAATAATCATAAAACAGGAGATTTAATGGCTCATGCAACAAATGATATTAATGCAGTAAGAATGGCTCTAGGTCCAGGTATCGTAATGATCACAGATGCTTTATTCATAACACTATCTGCTATATATGCAATGATAAAAACCACAAACTTAAAGCTTACACTAATATCACTTATACCATTGCCTTTCTTAGCTTTCTTGGTTATGAGGTTTGGTAAGATGATACATGGTAGGTTTAAAGATGTACAGGATGCTTTTTCCAAACTAACTGATAAGGTACAAGAAAACTTTGCTGGTACTAGGGTAATAAAATCATTTGTTCAAGAAGAAAAAGAAATAGAAAAATTTACAGAATCAAATAAATACAATTTTAAAATGAATATGGACCTAATTAGAATTTGGGGAATGTTTTCTCCATTAATTCAGTTTATATCTGCTATTAGTTTTCTTATAGTAATATGGTATGGTGGTATATTAGTCATAAACAATGAGATTTCTTTAGGAGATTTTATAGCTTTTAATAGCTACTTAGGACTTCTTGTATGGCCAATAATGGCTATTGGTTGGGTTATTAACATATTCCAAAGAGGAATTGCCTCAATGGAAAGATTAAATGCTATATTTAATGAAAAGCCTGAAATTATAGATAATGAAAATGCCATAAGTGTTCCTGAAATAAAAGGAGATTTAGAATACAACAATGTATCTTTTAAATACCCTGGAAGTGACAGCTATGCACTGAAAGATATTAGCATTAAGGTCAAAAAAGGTGATACTTTAGCCATTATTGGTAGAACTGGTAGCGGAAAAACTACATTAGTAAATCTATTAATTAGGCTTTTTGACATAGATGAAGGAAGCATTTCAGTAGATGGAATCGATGTAAAAGAGATTACCCTTAAGTCCTTAAGAGAAAATGTAGGTTATGTTCCGCAGGAAAGTTTTCTTTTCTCTACAACTATAAAAGAAAATATTGCCTTTGCATTTGACGAAGAAGTAGAAGAAGAAAAGATAATGAAAGCTGCAAAATTTTCAGAGCTTTATGCTAATGTCATAGAGTTCCCCGAAAAGTTTGAAACTATTCTTGGAGAAAGAGGAGTAACTTTGTCAGGAGGGCAAAAACAGAGAACATCTATTGCTCGGGCAATAATTAAGAACCCAGGTATATTAATATTAGATGATAGCTTGTCAGCAGTAGATACTCAAACAGAAGAAAGAATTTTGGAAAATCTAAAAGAAATAATGGAATCCCGTACTACAATAATTATCTCTCACAGAATATCTACAATAAAAAATGCAAACGAAATAATAGTCTTAGACAATGGAGAGATAGCAGAAAGAGGTACCCATGATGAATTACTAGAGTATGATGGTATCTATAAAAATATTTATGAAAAACAACTATTAGAAGAAAGAATTCAAAATTTATAGTGGGGGGGGTTGGATGATGACTAATTTTCACGAAGAAGAAACCCTAGGTAAAGCCTATGACTCTAAGTTGATGAAAAGACTTATCTCATATGCAAAACCTTACTGGATATATATCTTAATATGTTTTGTCCTCCTAATGGCAGTAACTGCTGGTGATCTAGCACGTCCATACATATTGAAATATGCAATAGACGATAGTATTAGGGGTTATCTTAATCCTATGTATGTAGTTGATAAAGATTCTGAAATGAAAGGTATTTTATATAAGGATAATCTATACGTTAGAGAAAACAATTTGTCAGTTGACCAAAAAGAAATGCTGCAAAGTGCTGAAATAAAAACAATAGTAAAGGTAAATGGCTCTCACTATTTAGTAGAGGGTTCCGCTGAAAAAGATACTAATAACCCTATTGTAAGTAAACAAGACAATAACTATATTATTACAATAAATAATAATCAAAATAAAGCTAGCTTGCTTTCAAATGAAGATTATAAGCTATTTAGAGTCAATGATATTGAAAATCTTAAACTAGTTGGTGTTATTTTTCTTATAGTTATTGTTCTAAGCTTTATTTTTAACTATGCCCAAGTATTTATATTAAACTATACTAGTCAAAAAATAACATTCAATATAAGACAAGAGGTTTTTTCTCACTTGCAGAAAATGTCCCTTTCATATTTTGATAAAAATCCAGTTGGTAGACTAGTTACAAGGGTTACAAATGATACAGAGGCCTTAAACGAAATGTATTCCAGTGTATTGGTGACTCTTTTTAAGGATGTATTTCTCTTAGTAGGCATAGTAGTTACAATGCTTAAAATGAATACGAAATTAGCATTGCTATCTCTCACTGTATTACCTTTTATAATAATAGCTTCCGTAATATTTAGGATAAATATTAGGAGAGTATATAGAACAGTAAGAACTAGACTTGCTCGTATTAATTCATCTTTAAACGAAAATATTACAGGAATGAAAACTGTTCATATATTCAGCAAAGAAGATAAAAAATTCAAAGAGTTTGATAAAATAAACGAGGATTATTTAAATGCTACTAAGGAAGAAATTCAGCTCTATGCCATATTTAGGCCAATTATTGAAGTAATACGTTCCTTAGGTATTACTTTAATTATATGGATAGGAGGCAATAATGTAATAAATAGTGCCATTGAATTTGGTGTATTATACGCATTTATTAACTACTTGCAAATGTTTTTCGAGCCAATACTTGATTTAACTGAAAAATACAATATTCTTCAATCAGCCATGGCTTCATCTGAAAGAATATTTATGATACTAGATACAGAAGAAGATATTAAAAATCCTGAGTTTCCAGCTCCTCTAGAGTCTATTAAAGGTCACATTGAATTTAAAAACGTTTGGTTTGCATACGAAAAGGATAATTGGGTGCTTAAGGATGTAAGCTTCACAATAAATCCCGGAGAAACTGTAGCATTTGTAGGTGCTACAGGCGCAGGTAAAACTTCAATTATTAGTTTAATAAATAGATTCTATGATATACAAAAAGGGCAAATATTAATTGATGGAATTGACATAAAAAATATAAACAAATATCAGTTAAGAAAAAGGATAGGAATAGTTCTCCAAGATGTTTTTCTATTTACAGGAACCATAAAAGATAATATTAGATTAAGTAATTCAGATATATCTGATGAAGAAATTAAGGAAGTTTCTAAATATGTCAATGCAGACACTTTTATTGAAAAGCTTCCTAAAAAATATGAGGAGCCTGTTATGGAAAGAGGTTCTACCCTTTCAGCAGGTCAAAGACAACTTCTTGCATTTGCAAGGGCTTTAGCATTTAAACCTGATATATTAGTATTAGATGAAGCTACCTCAAATATTGATACAGAAACAGAAATCCTCATACAAGATGCACTAAATAAAATCGTTAAAGGAAGAACAACTATAGCTATTGCTCATAGGCTTTCAACTATACAACGTTCTGATAAGATTATTGTTCTACATAAAGGTCAAATAAGAGAAATTGGTAGTCATCAAGAATTATTGAATAAAGGTGGTATGTATTACGACCTTTATAGGCTGCAATATAAAGAAGATTTTCAATTAGAAGAAAGCATGTATTAGTTTATTTACTTTTAGGAAAATATTTAGTAGAATAGATAACATGATTTTAATATAATTTTTAGGAGTGGTTATGAATGTACGACTATCATGTCCATAGTAGTTTTTCCGGTGATTGCAAATACTCTATGGAAGATATGGTAAAAGGTGCTTTAGACAAGAATATTAAGGTTCTTTCATTTACAGATCATATTGACTATGATTATGGTAAAGATGAGTTAGATTTTGTTTTTGATACTGATGATTATTTTAAAGAACTGAGAAGGATTAAAAATAATTATAAAGGGCAAATAGAAGTTTTAAGTGGAATTGAGCTAGGAATGCAGCCCCACCTCGTTAGTAAAATATATGAAAAAATAAATCTTGATAATTTCGATTTTATAATTATGTCTCTCCATACTATCATGGGCAAAGAAATGCATGAAGGAGAACTATTTAAAGATAGAGACTTATTAGACGTGTATTTTCTTTATTATGATGAAATGGTCGAGGTACTAGATAAATTTAACGATTTCGATATAGTAGGACATATAAACCTGATTGATAGATATGTAAAATATATGAATAACCATACTGTAAAACTTGAGGAATATAAAGAACTAGTAGAAAAAGTATTGAAAAAAATAATTGAAAAGGATAAAGGCATAGAAATTAACACATCTGGAATCCGCTATGGTATAAATTCTTTTCTTCCTACTGTAGAAATATTAAACCTTTATAAGGAACTTGGTGGAGAAATTGTTACTATTGGTTCTGATTCTCATAACCCTGATTATATTGGATTTGGCTATGAAGATGCATTTGAGCTTTTAAGAGAGCTTGGCTTTAAATATATCACTACCTTTAAAAACAGAAAAAAACAGTT
>CAYYDM010000103.1:0-6826 GCA_964470635.1 uncultured Clostridia bacterium
ATATTTTCAATAGTAATTGGTAAAATCATTGATAAGATTTTTTTCCTAATTTCTTCAGAATTTATTGTATTCAACTTTTCCTCCATTTTTATCTGCCCCTCTACAAGTCAATTAAACTACTAATAATTATACAATAGAAGTAATAAATAATTCGGTATTTTTCTATAGTATTTTTTGCATGTGTTTCTATATTTTCTTACAATCACTTTTTTCCCTAAAGACTATAATACATTAGTTTTTTATTCTTATCAAAGTATTTTTAATTTTTTAAAATAAAACCTTAAAAAGATTTGCTTTATCTATCCATTAAGGTAAAATAATACATATAATATAATTTTAAGAAAGAAGGTAGATAGATTTGAGTAAAAAATTAAAATCCAGAAAAGAAATTGATGTATCATTAACATGGGATTTGTCACATATTTACAAAACAGATGAAGAATATGAAAAGGCATTGAATGAAGTAATTGAGGAATCTAAAGTCATAGAAAGTAAATATAAAGGCAAGCTAAATAGCTCAGAAATCATCTTAAATTGTATTGAAGAATATGAGAATTTGTACATAAAAGGATATTTAACTAATGCTTATGCTTCTCTAGCTTTATCTGTAGATCAGACAGATGGTAACAGCCAAATGAAAGCCATTAAGAATGATATGGTACTATCAGAGGCTATAAGTAGATTAACCTTTATAGAAAGTGCGCTAAAGGAAACAGATGATAAAATTCTGGATGAGGCTATAACTAAAACAGAAAAATACAAGATTTTTCTTGAGGACATAAAAAGAAGCAAGCCTCATACACTGCATCCAGAAGTAGAGAAAGCTCTTGCTAGTCTATCGCCAGTATTAGAATCTCCTTATAATTTATATAACCAGGCAAAGCTAGCCGATATGGATTTTGGTAAGTTTATAGCAAAAGGTGAGGAACATCCCCTTAGCTTTGTATTGTTTGAAAATCACTACCAAGGAGAAAAAGATACAGAAATAAGAAGAGCTGCTTTTGATGCTTTTTCAAAAAAAATTAGAGAATATCAAAATACAATAGCTTCTGCATATCAAACTCAAATACAAAAAGAAAAAATAATTTCTACAATGAGAAAATATGATTCTGTATTTGATTATTTACTATTTGAACAAAAAGTTGACAGAGATCTTTATGATAGACAAATAGATGTAATAATGGAAAAGCTAGCTCCTCATATGAGAAAATATGCAGGACTTATAAAAAGAATATACAATTTAGATGAAGTAACTTTTGCAGATCTTAAAGTATCCATAGACCCAGACTATGATCCAAAAGTAACGATAGAAGAGTCTAAAAAATATATCAAAGGTGCTCTATCTGTTATGGGAGAAGATTACCTTAAACTGGTAATGAGGTCCTATGATGAAAGATGGGTGGATTTTGCTCAAAACATAGGTAAATCTACAGGAGGATTCTGTGCAACACCTTATGGAGTACATGCATATATACTACTTTCTTGGAATGGACTTATGAGTGAAGTATTTACATTAGTCCATGAGCTAGGTCATGCAGGACATTTTATGTTATCTCAGCAAAATAATAATTTATTCAATGAATCACCATCCCTTTATTTTATTGAGGCACCGTCTACTATAAATGAAATGCTCTTAAGTAATTATCTAATTAAACAACAAGAGGATCCAAGATTTAAAAGATGGGTTTTATCTTCTATGGTTAGCAACACTTACTATCATAATTTTGTCACTCATTTACTTGAAGCAGCTTATCAAAGAGAAGTATATAAAATAATAGATGATGGTGGAAGTATACATGCTGAAAAACTTAATGAAATTAAGAAAAGTGTATTAGAAAAATTCTGGGGAGATGCTGTAACTATAAATGATGGAGCAGAGCTAACGTGGATGAGACAGCCACACTATTATATGGGACTCTATCCTTATACCTATAGTGCTGGGCTTACTGTTGCAACTCAAGTTAGCCAAAGAATACTCACTGAAGGCGAAAAAGCAGTGGAGGACTGGAGAAATGTGCTAAAGGCTGGAGGAACCAAAACACCTGTAGAGCTTGCTAAGATGGCAGGAGTAGATATAACTACGGATAAACCATTATTAGATACTATTGAATATATAGGTAGTCTAATAGACCAGATAATAGAGCTTACAGATGAAATAGAATAACAATTATATATTCACTTATTTTCACCAAACCTACCAACTAACATAATCTAGTAATAATTAGAGCTATTATATAGTTACGAATTATTATGAAAGTTAGGAAGGTGAGAATATGGATTTTAGCAATCTACCTGTTATGATTCATACTTGTAGATATTATATTCCTACTACAGATATTCTTTATCCAATGGTATATGATCTAAAGAATTCAGAAGTCCAGAGAAAAATAAATGATGAGATTTATAGCTTGATGTTGAATGTAGCTTCTCAACTAAGGCGACCTGATTTAGTAACCAATATAACTGGTTCATATGAGATAAAGGCAAATCAAAGAGATTTTTTAAGTCTTACATTAGTTCAACTAGGAGACTTTGGAGGAGCACATCCAATGACTATTATTAAGGCATTAAATATGGATGTATCTACAGGAAAAGTATATCAACTAAAGGATTTATTTAAACCAAATAGTGATTATATCGAAAGAATAACTAAAATAGTCAAAGAACAGATTAAAGAAAGAGAAATAATGTTAATCAATGAATTTGAAAGCGTAAGTCCCCATCAAGACTACTATATAGTAGATAATAACCTAATAATATTTTTTCAACTTTATGAGATTACACCATATGTATATGGGTTCCCATACTTTCCAATACCTATCTATAAATTAGAAGATATTATTAAAGAAGATGGGATACTTAGTAGGATGATGGGAATATAGTGCTAGTTAGTTTTAGCCTGAACTTAAAGAGACTAAAAAAACAAAGGCAAGAAACAAAATAAAAATGTTTCTTGCCTAAACATTTTACACATTAAACCTAAATACCACCACATCTCCATCCTGCATTACATACTCTTTTCCCTCAAGTCTTACTAATCCCTTTTCCCTTGCTTGAGGATATCCTCCGCAGGAGGTTAAATCGGTAAAGTTAACTACTTCTGCTCTAATAAATCCTTTTTCCATATCTGAATGTATTTTACCTGCAGCTTGAGGTGCTTTTGTGCCTATCTTAATTGTCCAAGCTCTAACTTCCTTTGGTCCTGCAGTTAAGAAGCTCATTAGGCCTAAAAGCTTGTAGCTAGCTTTTATTAGCTTATCCAATCCTGATTGTTCAAGACCTAAGTCATTTAGGAAACTTAGCTTTTCATCATCCTCTAGTTCTGACACCTCAGCTTCAATTTGTGCTGATATAGTAATTACTTCAGAATTCTCTTTTTGTGCATATTCTATTACTTGCTTTACGTAATCATTTTCTGGGTTAGATAACAGGTCTTCTTCAGAAATATTTGCAACATATAGAATAGGTTTATATGATAATAGGTTTAAATCTTTTACAAAGGCTTTTTCCTCATCAGTAAAATCAATAGATCTTACGGAATTACCAGCTTCTATGGTGTTTTTTATTGTGTTTAATATGTCAAGTTCCTTTTGTAAAGATTTGTCAGATTTAACTAGTTTTTCTGTTTTTTGAATTCTTCTATTTATTATTTCTAAGTCTGAAAGCATAAGCTCAATATTTATGATTTCAATATCACCTATAGGGTCTATTCTGCCTTCTACATGGGTTATGTTTTCGTCTTCAAAGCATCTCACAACATGAACAATGGCCTCTACTTCTCGAATATGTGATAAAAACTTATTTCCCAATCCCTCACCATTGCTTGCACCTTTAACTAAGCCAGCAATATCAAAAAACTCAATAGCTGTAGGCACTTCTTTTTCTGAATTAAAAAGTTCTACTAACACTTTTAACCTTTCGTCTGGAACAGCTACTACTCCCACATTTGGCTCTATAGTGCAAAATGGATAGTTAGCTGATTCTGCGCCAGCAGCAGTTATTGCATTAAAAAGGGTACTTTTACCTACATTAGGTAATCCCACAATTCCTAATTTCATTATTATCTTCCTTTCGATACGTTATGATATACAATTTCATGCACTAGAGTAAATTATACACCAATATTTTTTTTACTTCAATTTAAAATAAAGGTTTTTATTAATAAAAAAAATATTAGTTGGAAAACTAACACCTAGGAGGTGTTGTTAATGAAAAAAAGAGTTCATATACTACATATTATAGTTGTTATTCTATTAATTATTTTAGTTGTGCCAGGTTGTCAAGCAGCTAAAAAGCCTAGACCTTATACAGTTACTGAAAAGGGAAAGCCTGCTGAGAAGGGAAGAACTACAGAGGAGAGAAAAACCACTGAAGTAAATCATGAATTAATTAAAAGTGAAGCTGCATCAGACGCATTAGTAGGCTTAACTGGAATTGATGATGCAACCGTGCTATTTTGGCACAATCAAGCCATAGTAGCAGTTAATGTGCCGGAAGGTAAAGAAGGAGTAACTTCAGAAGAATTAAGAAAGAAAATAATAGATACAGTAAAAAGCTTTGATGAAAAAGTTACTAGAATAGATATTACGGCAGATAAAAGCTTATTTTATGAGTTAGACAGTATCAAACAAACCATGATTAGAGGAGAGCAGACTAAAAACATAGATAAAGATATTAATAATATATTAAATAGGATTAATAATAAAAAATAATCACTACAGAATCCAGTCTTATGATTGGATTTCTTCATATATCACAAACCTTAAAAATAGTATAGTAATACACAAAACTATTTTTGTTATGGAGAATGAAGATAATATGGAGAAAAATAAAATCTTAAATAAAGGCTTAGTATATATTTTTTCATTTGTATTTTTTAGTGTATTGTTTCTTGTCCTTGATGAGCCAAAGGAGAGCATATTTCTTATACTTTCTATTAGTATGCTTATAATAATTATAAAAGATAGGGAAAAAATATTATCAGGAATTCCTATTTACCTTATAATAGTTTTTTTCCTTTTGTCTTATGTTATTTCAATACTTTTGATTTTTACAAAAGGGTATCCAATGGAACTATCAATTGATGGAACCACTAAGGATATAGAGGGAAAGGCAGTTTTGCTAGTGTATGAAGGCGAATCAGAGATGTACTCCTTTAAAAAAAGTGTAACAAATATAAGAAAAAATGGAACACTAAAAAGCAAAGTTTTTATTCCTTTTGCTTTATGGACATATAAAGGGTATTATCATAAATTTGGGAAAAGTGATTACAAGGAAAACACTATAAAAGTAAAGAAACAACTCCAAACTCTTTTGGCAGAAGATTATAAAGTATATGTATCATATCTCTATGATACTGACTATGCAGAAGAAGTACTAATTCATATTGTCAATGACGGTTACAGGGATGTAATTATTGTTCCTGCATTTTTAACTGATGGAGAAAGTTTGAGTATATTAAAATCAAGAATTGAAGGAATGAAATTATTTAACTTAAATATAAATGTTAAATACATTGACCCATTGTGGAATAGCGAAGTTACAGTTGATTCATATGGAAATAAAATCAAACAATTCATAGATGAAGATAGTATAGCTAATACTGGTATTATACTAGTTGGTGAATGTCAAAAAGGATATAAAAATAATAAGAGTTTAAAAGCAGTAAAAGAAGATTCTATGTTTAGAAATAGGATCAAGTTAAAATTAATAAATACCTACAACATTAACGAGCACAAGATAAAAGTAAGTTGGTTTAATTATATAGACCCTGATTATGGGGATTCTTTAAAAAGCTTATTAGACTATAATGTGGGAAGAATAATAATAATCTATACTAAACCTTCAGTTACTAGTATGGAGAATACCATTATCTCAAAGAAAATTTCTTCAAAAATTGATATACCTGAGGGAGTAACAGTGACTATTATTGATGGCTTTTTAAATGATCCATACTTTATTAAAGAAATTAAAAATAGGGTTGAGTTTACAAATCTTCAGAAATGGGAATAGATTAGGAGGTATATGTGAATGGAATACAGTAGGAAAATAATAGGAAAAGGTATAGGTCTTAATACGGTTAGTACAGGCAAGTTTAAGTCAACACTTATTAGCTTTAGTTTTATAAGACCTTTATGCAATGAAGACGCTTCTTTAAATGCCTTAATACCTGCAGTACTTAGAAGAGGAACAGCAAACTATAAAACCTCTATGGATATTCAGAAAAAGCTTGAAGAGCTTTATGGTGCAAATCTAAACATAGATGTAAATAAAAAAGGTGAAAAGCATGTAATAAGATTTTCAATTGAAGGACCAGAAGCAGGTTTTACAGGAGAAGAGAATTACATTGTCGAGCTGTTCACCATTTTACTAGATATTATATATAATCCAATACTGGAAAATGGTTTTTTTCTTGAGAATTATGTATCTCAAGAAAAAGAAAATCTAGTTAAAAGAATTGAAGGACGTATTAATGATAAAAAACAGTATGCTTTTGAAAGAGCAATAGAAGAAATGTGCAAGGGCGAAAAATTTAGTGTGTATAAATTTGGAGATGTTGAAAGTGTAAAAAAAATAAACAGCAAGTGCTTACTTAATCATTATAGAAATGTAATAGAAACTAGTCCCATAGAAATAACTTTTGTAGGCAAGTCATCACAATCAGAGATTGAGAACATCCTAAGTAACAAGCTTGACCTTAGCAGAAAAGATATTATTCATATACCAAGAGAAAATATTTCAAATAAAAAGTTAAGTGGAAAAAGTGTAATATTTGAAAAAATGGATGTTAGTCAAGGAAAATTAATATTAGGTTATAGAATAAATA
>CAYYDM010000104.1:0-6791 GCA_964470635.1 uncultured Clostridia bacterium
AAGAATTTAACTATCCTCCATTTACAGATATTATAAATATCATTATTTCGGGAGAGAATGAAAAAGACACATACAATATTTCAAATTATATTGCTGAAGAAATTAGAAAAGAAATTCTTAAAGAGACTAATAATCTAGAATTAAAGGATACAGTTATTGGACCTATAGAGGCCCCTATTTATAGAATAAAAGGAAAATATAGAAGACAAATTATAATTAAATCCAGCAAATCAGATATTTCTATGATAACTAAGGCAATAGATTGGGTAAATAGAAAAAATAGAGAAGAAAATAAATATAAAAATATTAATGTAAGCATAGATATTAATCCAGTTTCAATTATTTAGGAGGTTATATAATGGCTATAAGACAGTTAAGATATGAAGATGATCCGGTTTTAAGAAAGAAATCTAGAAAAGTAGAGGAGATAGATGAAAGGATAAAAACTTTAGTACAAGATATGTTGGATACTATGTATAAAGAAGAAGGAGTTGGTTTAGCAGCTCCACAGGTTGGAATCCTAAAAAGGGTAGTAGTAATAGATATCGGTGAAGGGCCAATAGTATTGATTAATCCAGAAATGATAGAAGAAGAAGGAAAAAATATAGATTTAGAGGGTTGCTTAAGTATTCCAGGAAAGAGTGGTAATGTATGCAGGCCAGAAAAAGTGAAAGTAGAATATATGGACATAGAAGGGAATACTAATATAGTTGAGGGAACTGCTCTTTTAGCTAGGGCACTTTGTCATGAAATTGATCACTTAAATGGAATATTGTACACGGATAAGGTTATTGATACAGAAGAACAGGAGTGTTAGAAATGAAGATAGTATTTATGGGGACACCAGATTTTTCTGTCCCAACACTTGAAGCATTGTTTCATAATGGTTATGAAATATCCCTTGTAATTTCCCAAGCTGATAAGGCAAAAGGCAGAGGGAAAAAAGTATTATTTACTCCCGTTAAAGAAAAAGCTTTACAACTAGGGTTAAATGTGTATCAACCAGACAATGTTAATTCTAAAGAGAGCATAGAAATAATTAAAAGAGAGAATCCTGATGTAATAGTTGTAATTGCCTATGGTCAAATCCTAAAGGAGGATATTCTTAATATACCAAAGTTTGGGTGCATAAATGTACATGCTTCTCTTCTTCCTAAATATAGAGGGGCTGCACCTATTAATTGGGCAATAATAAATAGTGAAAAGAATACTGGTATTACAACTATGGTTATGGAAAAAGGACTTGACTCAGGAGATATGTTACTTAAGAAAGAAACAGAAATATATAGTGAAGAAACAGCAGGAGAACTTCATGATAGACTCATGAAAATAGGGGCAGACTTATTAGTAGAAACTCTAAAAGAATTAGAAACTGGAAACCTAAGAAGTATTCCACAAAATCATGAAGAAGCTACTTACGCACCTATGATGTCAAAGGAGCTTGGAAGAATTAATTGGAATGAAAGTGCAACTAGAATACGCAATTTAGTCCGAGGTACTCAGCCTTGGCCAGGAGCATATACCACTTATAAAGATAATAATATAAAAATATTAGAGGTTGATATTATTGACAAATTCAAAGAAGATGAAAGTGGAAAAGTAATAAGAATAAGCAACGATGGAATATTTGTAAATGCATTAGATAATTGTATAGTTATAAAACAAATTCAATTCCCAGGTAAAAAGGCCATGTCTGTTTCAGAATTTTTAAGAGGAAACGAATTTGAGCTTGGGATATTACTGAAATAAATATTTATGAATGAAAAAGTTTAAAATTACTTTTAAGGAGGAGGATTTAAATGTTTTATGGTTATTATTATGGACCTGAAATTATTTTTCTAATTCCTGCTATTCTTTTTGCTATGTATGCACAATCAAAAATACAAAATTCATTTAATAAGTATTCAAAAGTTAGTAGCAGATTAGGTTATACTGGCGCTCAGGTTGCAAGAAGGATATTAGATAAAAATGGATTGTATGATGTTGATATAGAGCATGTCCCAGGAAGACTTACAGATCACTATGATCCTAGAAATAGAGTATTAAGGCTTTCTAGTACAGTCTATAATGGTACATCACTTGCTTCTTTAGGAGTAGCTGCACATGAGGTAGGGCATGCCATTCAACATGCTGATGGTTATTATTTTTTGATGCTTAGGAATACTATAGCACCTATAGCTGGTTTTGGTTCAAGATTTGTTTGGCTTTTGATTATTGCAGGTTTTGCATTTAGTGCTCCTTCATTAGTTACTGCAGGGATTTTACTATACTTAGGAGTAGTTCTATTTCAAATAATAACTCTTCCTGTAGAATTTAATGCTAGCGGGAGAGCATTAATACAACTAGAGAATGGTGGTTATCTTACACAAGAGGAGCTTATTCCAACTAAACGAGTGTTAGATTCAGCTGCTTTGACGTATGTAGCTGCAACTCTTACTGCTATAGCGCAGCTTTTAAGGCTATTAGCAATATCAAAGAGAAGAGATTAAAGGGGTTAATATACCCCTTTTTTAGATTGTGCTATGAGGTGAAACTATGGATAAAAACCCAAGAGAAATTGCAATAAATATTTTAAAAGAAATTAATGAAAATGAAGCTTACTCTAATATATCTATAACTAGAAATATTGAAGATGTAGTAAGCAGTTTAGATGAATCATTTATAAGAGAGATAGTTTACGGTGTAATTGAAAACAAACTTCAAATTGACTGGATTATTATGCAGTTTTCAAAAATAAAACTAAAAAAAATAGCACCTACAATTCAAGAAATATTAAGAATAGGTGTCTATCAAATTATTTTTATGGATAGAATACCAAATAGTGCTGCCGTAAATGAATCCGTAAAATTAGCAAAAAAATATGGACATAAGGGTTCGGTAGGTTTTGTAAATGCAATATTGAGAAATATATCAAAGAACAAGGACAATATTAAACTACCTGAAAAAGATAAAAACCCAATTGAATATTTGTCTATAAAATATTCTCATCCTAAATGGATGATAAAAAAGTGGATTGAAGATTTCGGCTTAGATTTTACTGAAAATCTAAGCATTGCAAATAATGACAAACCAAAATTAAATATAAGAGTAAATACATTAAAAATCTCAAAGCAAAAACTAATAGATAAATTAGCAAATAGAGGATTTATTTTAAATGAAGGAAAGTATGCAAATGATTGTATAATAATAGACAACCCAATCAGAATTACTAATACTGACGAATTTAAAAATGGTTTATTTCAAATACAGGATGAAAGTTCTATGCTAGTAGCCCAGATAATGGATCCTAAGCCAGGAGATTTTGTCATAGATGTTTGTAGTGCTCCTGGTGGGAAAACAACTCATATAGCACAGAAGATGGAGAATAAGGGTAAGATAATAGCTAGAGACATTCACGAACATAAATTAAATTTGATAAAAGATAATGTAGCCCGATTAGGGATTAGCATTATACAGCTAGAGAAATATAATGCAACTAACTTAGATGAAAAATTAATTGAAAAAGCAGACTGTTGTCTTGTGGATGCCCCTTGTTCTGGACTAGGGTTAATACGTAGAAAACCAGATATAAAATGGCACAAGGTTGAAGATAGCTTATCTGAAATTACAAAGCTACAATATGAAATACTAGTGAATAGTAGCAAGTATGTGAAAAAAGGCGGGATTTTAGTTTATAGTACTTGTACAATTCAAAAAGAGGAAAATTTATGGTTAATTAAGAAGTTTCTTGAAAGAAATAAAGAATTTAGACTAATAAGCTTCCAGGACTTAGTAGATAATGAGGAATTAAAAAAACAGGCTATAAATGGGTATATTGAGTTATATCCAAATATACATGGTACAGATGGTTTTTTTATTACTAAGTTGATAAAAATATAAGAAATTGCATATAGTTAAAAAATTTATTATTATGATATAATATATGTTGTTTAGCATAATTTCTTAGGAGGGATTGTTTGAATAATATCGATTTAAAGTCACTTGAGGTAGAGGAATTAGAAGAGATTTTTATAAATCTTGGAGAAAAAAAATATCGTGCACACCAGACTTTTAAATGGATACATCAAAAGATGGTTTCTTCTATAGATAATATTACAGAACTCCCCCAAGGACTAAGGGACAAGCTGAATTCTAATTTTACAATTAGCAGACTAAAAATAGTCAAAAGCCTAGATTCGAAATATGATGATACAAGCAAGTATTTATTTGCATTAGATGACGGGAATATCATAGAGAGTGTAATGATGAAGTATAAACATGGGGTGTCAGTTTGTTTATCTACTCAGGTAGGATGCAGAATGGGCTGTGAGTTTTGTGCGTCCACAAAAAGTGGATTAGTTAGAAATCTTCTATCTGGGGAGATACTCGATCAATTCTATCAAATACAAAAGGACCAAGGCAAAAATATTACTAATGTTGTATTAATGGGAAGTGGAGAACCATTGGACAACTATGACAATGTAATGAAATTTTTTAAAATTATACATGATGAAAAGGGACAAAACCTAGGATATAGACATATTACAATTTCAACCTGTGGTTTAGTACCTAAAATCTATGATTTAGCTGAGGAAGGAATTCCCGTTAATTTATCTATTTCTCTTCACTCACCATTTGACGAAGAAAGAAAAAAGATTATGCCAATAGCTAAAAGATATAGTATATACGAGATAATGGAAGCTTGTAAATATTATATTGCTAAAACAAACAGAAGAATAACCTTCGAATATACATTGATACATGATGTAAATGACAAATTAGCAGATGCACTAGAGCTAGTTAAGCTGTTTAAAGGAATGTTATGTCATGTAAACTTAATCCCTCTTAATAGTATAAAAGAGTTTATTCACAATAAATCTAATGAGATTGCAATAGAAAATTTCAAGGAGATTTTAGTTAAAAATGGAATAAACACTACTATAAGAAGAGAAATGGGGGCAGATGTAAATGCTGCCTGTGGACAACTAAGAAGAAATTATATTGAAGAGAAAAATCTGTAATTAGCAGAGTATGTTTTTAAGCTACATTATCTTAGGAAATGGGGTGTTTAGATGTTTATTTGTGCATGTTCAGACATAGGAAAAATAAGAAATATTAATCAGGATTCGTACTATTATTCAGATGACAATAGATTACCCTTGTTTGTGGTAGCAGATGGCATGGGTGGTCATAATGCCGGTGAAGTGGCAAGTTTGATAGCTATTGAAACTATTAAGGAAAATTATGAAAAGGAAAAAGAAAATATCATTCAAGGAAAACTTGATATTCCTAAGTTTATTAATTTGACTTTTATGGAAGCAAACAAAAAAATATTAGAAGAAGCTGAAGAAAACAAAAGCTGTGAAGGTATGGGAACTACTATTACATCTGGAATTATTCTTAATAATGATATATATATAGGACATATGGGTGATAGTAGAGCATATCTATTTAGAGAAAAAGAACTATATCAGATAACTCAAGACCATTCATTAGTAGCTGAGTTGGTAAGAAATGGGAGTATTAGTACTGAAGAAGCCGTAAATCACCCACAAAAAAACATTATTACTAGGGCTCTAGGCACAGATATCAATATAAAGGTTGATATAATTAGTAAAAATCTTGAAAACAATGATGTGATAATGCTTTGTACTGATGGACTAACTAATATGGTAAGTGATTCCAAAATAAAGGAAATCTTACTTAATTGCAAAGATCTACGACAAGCATGTTGTTTGCTCACAGATGTAGCAAATGAGCTAGGTGGATTAGATAATACGACTGTAATGATTATTAAGATGAGTTGAAAGAAGGTGAAGGCATGATTGGGAAAATATTAGGAAATAGATATGAAATTATTGAAAAAATCGGTGGGGGAGGAATGGCTCTAGTCTATAAGGCTAGATGTAGGCTGTTAAACAGATTTGTAGCAGTTAAAATTTTAAGATCTGAATTTATAAATGATGAAGAATTTATAAATAAATTTAGAAGGGAATCACAAGCTGCTGCTAGTTTATCTCACCCCAACATAGTAAGTATTTATGATGTAGGTGTTGAGGATAATATTTATTATATTGTAATGGAATATGTTAATGGAAAAACTTTAAAGCAGTTAATTAGAGAAGAAGGAAAATTAAGCATAGATGAATCTTTAGATATTGCAATTAAAATTGCAGAAGCTTTAAATCATGCTCATGAAAACCATATTGTTCATAGAGATATTAAACCTCATAACATTTTGGTTACAGAAGATGGAATTGTTAAAGTAACTGACTTTGGAATTGCAAGAGCAGCTACAACTTCTACTGTAACTAATACTAGTAATGTTATTGGATCTGTTCATTATTTTTCTCCTGAACAAGCTAGAGGCGGGTATACAGATGAGAAATCAGACATTTATTCATTAGGTGTTGTTATGTATGAAATGGTAACTGG
This sequence comes from uncultured Clostridia bacterium, assembly GCA_964470635.1. Lineage (GTDB taxonomy): Bacteria > Bacillota > Clostridia > Tissierellales > Proteiniboraceae > Proteiniborus. Next base: position 6,415 of record CAYYDM010000104.1, read on the forward strand.
TAGGGTTCCTTTTCAAGGAGATAGCCCGATTTCAGTAGCATTAAAGCATATTCAAGAAGATATAGAACCGCCTTCACATATTGATCATTCTATTCCAAAAAGTATAGAAAGCATAATAATGAAATGTGTGCAGAAAGATCAAAGTTTAAGATACAGTGATATAAAACTTCTTTTAAATGATTTAAAAAAGGTAAAAAACAGTGACGAAATTCAGATTCCTAATTTTAATGATTCTCCAACTAGAATCATCCCTAGAATAGATGACACTTTAATCAATTCTAATGGGAGTACTTTAGCAAGCAGCAAAAAGAAAAAAAATGATAAGCATGAAGTTGAAAAAAGAGATACATCGAAAGTTGTTACAATAACTGCAATTG
>CAYYDM010000105.1:0-4539 GCA_964470635.1 uncultured Clostridia bacterium
CCTGTATAAATCCATTTTCCACTCCTAGTTCAATTGCAAAATTGACTAACTCATTGTATTCTTCTTCTGTAATTTTACGATTAATCTCAGGATATTTTTCTATATGAGGTAGAGGTGTAAATTGATTCATAATACTTATATATATTAAATTACCGTAGGTTTCATAGAGATATTTTATGATGTTTTTAGAATCTTCAAGATAACCTGGTAATGTCAGATGTCTTACTATTACACCCTTAGTCATGATACCATTATTATCAAACCTTGGCTCTCCTACCTGATGGACCATTTCCTTAATTGCTTCTGAAGCAATGGTAAAATAGTCTGAAGCATTTGAATATTTTTTTGACAGTTTTTCATCCATGTATTTAAAGTCTGGAAGATATACATCTACATATCCATCAAGAAGTTTTAAAGTATCTATTTTTTCATAACCACTACAATTATACACTATAGACAGCTTAAGTCCTTTACTTCTAGCAATTGTAATGGCCTCCACAATCTGTGGAACATAGTGGCTTGGGGTAACCAAATTAATATTATTTGCACCCTTTTTTTGAAGTTCAATAAAAATCTCTGCTAACCGATTTATTGTGATTTTTTTCCCAGCTAGGCCTTTTGCAATATTGCGATTTTGGCAATAAACGCACCCCATGGCACAGCCTGAAAAGAACACGGCTCCTGAGCCACTTTCTCCAGAAATACAAGGCTCTTCCCACATATGAAGTGCTGCCCTAGCAACCACTAATTCATCAGTTTGCTTGCAGTAGCCCTTTTGACCATTGATACGGTCAACATGACAATTTCTTGGACACAACGTACAATCACTTAATAAGTTCTTATCCATAATAACCTCTCTACTAAAATCTGATTGATTTTATTTTAATTCGAAGTATTACAAGTTGCTTTTAATTATTTAATGGAAATATATATCTAAGATTTCTTTTCTTATTTTACATTATGGTTTAAAGAAATACAAATAATATTACAGAGGTATTAGGCTGCCATCTAAACAAAAAAACTATATTCCTTACTTGACAAATAGTTTATTTAAACTTATAATCATATTGTAATAATTACAAATTAATAATTAATACAATTTAATACTTGCCCAAAATTAAGGAAGTGAATTAATTGAAAACAACTTTTGATGATTTATCAAAGGAGTTAAAAAACAAAAATATTCGTCTATCTCATCAAAGACTTAAAGTATTGGAATATGTGGCTAATCATAGATGTCATCCTACTGTGGAGCAAATTTATACTGACCTTCACAAGGAAATTCCTACTTTATCAAAAACGACTGTTTACAATACATTAAGTACTTTAATAGAGGCTGGTTTAGTAAAACTAATATCAATAGAAGATAACGAAACTAGATACGATATCGTATCAGAAAATCATGGACATTTTAAATGCGAATCTTGTGGGACTATATATGATTTCAAAATTGATATAGATTTATTCGATTCAAAAGATTTAAATGGATTCAGGATTAATAATAAAGACGTGTATTTTAAGGGTATTTGTCAAAAATGTATTAATAAAAATAACAACATTATGGATTAAGTCAAATTATAATATATTTTAATAAAAAAATGGAGGAGATAAAAAATGACAGATAACAAAACACTTAACAACTTACTTGATGCATTTGCTGGTGAATCTCAAGCGAATAGAAAGTACATAGCTTATGCAAAGAAAGCAGAAGCAGAAGGAAAAACTAATGCCGCTAAGCTATTTAGAGCAGCTTCTGATGCTGAAGCTTTACACGCTCAAAAGCATTTAGAAGTGGCTGGCAAAATCCTAGCAACATCTGAGAATCTTCAAGATGCAGTAAAAGGTGAAACATACGAATTTGAAAGTATGTACCCAGAATTCTTAAAGGTAGCTGAAGAAGAAGGAGATAAAGCAGCAATTAAGACTTTTACTTTTGCTATGGAAGCTGAAAAGGTGCACGCAAAGCTTTATAAGGAAGCACTAGAAAATATCGATGAAACAGAAGAAGTATTTTACTATCTTTGCCCTATATGTGGAAACATTGAAAAATTTGTCCCAGAAAAATGTAGCATTTGTGGTGTACCTGGTTCAAAATTTATTAAATATTAAGATTAATGCACTGAGATTTCTCAGTGCATTTTTTATTTGCTGTAATAGCTTATACAGTTTCAATTAATATGTAAAAGCCTGAAATATATACTATTTATATTCAAGTTACTGAAAGTTATATTCCTTGCTGCTATATTTTTTTATATTAATTCCCTCTAGTACAAAACGTGAAGTGTCTTCCTTTTGAAAACTTGGAACAGAGAAACAGCTATGAAGGGGTAGTCCGTGGTAACCGCAAGATACCTTTTTTCCCTCACCACTTGACGAGCTAAAGATTGCAGTAGGACCATCTGCGCCACCAATAATGCCAATAGCTGAAGCAGATGTTGGACTGAATCTATCATTTGATAGTTGCTCTGTGCATTGGATACTAGTATCAAACTGTAAAGTATCACCTTGTGGCAAAGCAGGCTCTATTTCATACATTGACTGCTTCGTATAAAGGCTACGGTTTCTCTCTGCTAGAATAGGAAGTTCTACTGATTCTACACTTTGAAAATACAGCCTATGTTTTATTCCTGTTACAGGATGATTAAAACAAATCTCCTTCTCCTGTTCATCAGCTGATATTTTAAAATGTATGTCTAAAGGAAAAAACTCTTGCATAGGATATGTACATAATTTTATTTGGCTTACTCTGTTCAGTCGCAAAAAACGCAGTAGCTTTTGGATTTTAGAATCTATTTCAGGATATGGCACACAATATCGCTCAAAACCAAAACAAACTGTGTCATTTAAGATAGATGAATATGCTTTTCGCACAGTTATCAACTCATCATCCTGTTTTATCCACGGTATGCTCATGGCACTGCTAGATGAATATCCATTTTCTACTTGCTTTCCATTTATCCATATTTCTTTTATTGGTACAGTCTGATAAGGATGCTCCTGCTCTGCACAGCGTCGCTGTAATGGTGTCAATGCTTCTTCAATAGCTTCATACTTCTCAAAAAATTCACGGAGTTTTATCTCATCTAAAATAGTGATAACATCGAAAACAATGCCTTGTGAAAAACGATATATAGCAGGAATAATGCGTTTCGTTCCTCCATATTCAAACTGCCAGTTTGTCCTCTGTGGCAGTCCACAAAGTCCCTTTCCCTTGCCCCATAGGCTGGAGTTATAATATATTTTCATTTGCTTTACCTCTACTTTATCTAACATAAATTTTCTCTATCAGAGATTCAATTAAATTTTCTACTTTCCTACGCTTCAGAAGGGCGGATAGTGAGACATTTCATTTGTCTTAACCTCCTAATACTAGCATCTGTATTTTGATATATATTTTTTATTGTTTTATTCCCCTCTTCTAACTATATATCAACCTATCTATAAATACTATACCTCTATAGAAACATCTTTTAGCATAGTAACTATATATTCTTTTGCTTTCTTATATTCAAGGTGTATATAAACAGGCCGGTATTTTAAATACCGGCCTGCAATTGATATTGAACTTTTTATGATCCTGCACAATTATCACTTGTAACTTTATAAAATACTTGCTATCTTAAAACAAGTTTTATACCAAGTGTAAAATATTAAGCTGCTGCCTTCTTCTTGCCTGTAACTTGTCTAACTAAAGGACTAAGGAAAGCTGCAAGTGATAAAATAATTATTACTAAAGAAATAGGTCTTGTTATAAAGCCCATCCAACTTCCATCATTTACAATTAGCTGCTTTCTCATAGAGTTCTCAGCTATTTTTCCTAATATCAAGCCTAATACAAAGGATGATGTGGAATATTTATATTTATTGAAGAAATATCCTACGAAGCTAAATCCAAATAATATTATAACATCAGTGAAATTATTACGTAATGAAAATGCACCTACTACTCCTAGTACTATAATTAGTGTTGCTAAAAGAGGATAAGGCAGCTTTAATATTTTGGTAAATTCTTTAGATATATATTTGCCTAATACAAGCATTAATAAAGAGCTAACAATAATACCAATAAAAATACTATAAAGCATAGTAGGCTGCTGCTTTAGCAAAAGTGGCCCTGGTGTTAATCCATGAAGCATAAATGCGGCCATTATAATTGCTGCTACAGGACTTCCTGGTATTCCAAGAGTTAATGTAGGAACTAAGCTTCCTCCTACTGCAGCATTATTTGATGCTTCTGGTGCAATAACTCCTTCATCTATACCAGTTCCAAATAATTCTGGTGTTTTGCTTACCCTTACTTCCTCACTATAAGCAATAAATGCTGCTATTGAGCCACCAGCTGCTGGGATAATTCCTACAATAGTTCCAATAATTGATGCTTTTAAATAAGTTATCCATTTACTTAAAATTTCTTTAATTTTTATGAACTCAAACTTTGCGTTTTTTTCTACTTCTCCTTCATTGACATTATCACCGCATTTATCTGATATGTTCTTATATACTTCAGCAATGGCATAGGCACCAATCATAACAGGAATA
>CAYYDM010000105.1:4549-6693 GCA_964470635.1 uncultured Clostridia bacterium
CAACTCCATTAATTGCATCAAGGCCTATAGTAGATAAAAGTAAGCCCAGACAACCTGCTATTAATGATTTAGCCTGATTTTTTGAACCTAAACTTGAAATACAGCTTAAACCTAATAGAGCTAAGGCAAAATACTCAGCACTTTGAAATTTTAAAGCTACTTTTGCTAATAGTGGTGCAGAAACTAACATAGCTACGGCTGAAAAGATACTTCCAACTGCTGAAGCAGTAAAAGCCAACCCCAAAGCTCTTCCAGCTTTACCCTGTAAAGCCATTGGATATCCATCAAAGGTTGTAGCTATGGCGCTGGGAGTACCTGGAACTCTAAGTAATACAGATGAAATACTACCACCTGCTTGAGCACCCACATTTACAGCTACAAGGGTTATTATTCCTACTATTGGATCCATGTTATATGTAAATGGCAATAGAAGTATAACCGCCATAGATGGTCCTAGTCCTGGCAAAGCTCCACAAACTATTCCAAAAGCTGTTCCAATAAACATAAATACAAAAGATATTGGACTGAATACTAAAAATAACGACTGTATTATATGTTCCATTTATTTCACTCCTTAATAAATAAAATAACTAATTTCTCTTAGTAACCCTAATCCTCTAGGTAAGGCTACATAAAAAACCTTTCCAAATACTAAGGTAATGCTCATTGTTAATACAAGGGAGAATATTAAGCTTTTTACCTTTTCCCTATAACCCATTGACCAAGCCGCAACTATTATAAAAATAAATGTACCTAGTATAAATCCAATATAATTCATAGTAAATATGTAGATTGCCAATAGGACGATATTAATAAGCATTATCCTAAATCCCTTATCCTTTATGTTGAAAACATCCTTCTTTGCTTTTCCTTTATTCTTTATATAATTATAAGTTATATAAAGTAATAACATAAAACTTATTATAATAATCATCTGTGGAAATCCATTAGCTCCAATTTTATCAGTTGATACGGTCATTCCATCGAAGGTTGTTGATTCAACAAAAAACACTATTAGCACTAAACCAATAAATATGTTGAAAAGCAGTTCCATTTAATTCACCCCTTTTTTTTATTCAAGTGTTCCTTTAAAAGGAACACTTGAATAGTTATTAGTCTTATTTCCCTAATATTTCTTTAAATTTAGCTATTTCATTAACCCACATTTCTCCATATTCCTTTTGTCCTACGAAACCTGGAATAATGTTTGACATATCCTTCTCAGATGCTTCCTTATACTTATCAGAATTGTATACCTTTTCAATAACTTCTGTTAGATAGTCTTTTATTTCTTGTGGTGTACCTTTTTTAACTGCAAATCCTCTCCATGAGCCTTGTGTAAACTCAATTCCTTTTTCAACTGTACATGGTACATCTTTTAACTCATCAATCATAGTTAACCTTTCATCATGAAGAACTACAAGAGGTTTTATATCCCCAGATTTAACCATAGTAAGGAATGATATTACTTTGTCTTGATAGATGTTAAGTTCTCCACCAAGTACAGCAGCCTTTGTTTCAGATGCTGAGTTATATGGTACATATGTAATCTCTATACCAGCTGCCTTAGCAAAACCATTAGCCATATAGTCGTCTAACCCTCCTGGAGAAGTTCCTCCTATTTTTAACTTTCCAGGATTAGCTTTTGCATACTCTATTAATTCATCTATCGTATTGAAAGGACTGTCTTTTGCTACTCCAAATACTTGTATATCTTTTTGGAAGTTAGCTATTGGTTCAAAGTCACCAGTAAGATTTGCATTTGGTCTTCCTAATGCCTCTGCTATAGCATGAGAAGGTGTTATTTGCAATATAGTATAGCCATCTGCTGGAGCTTGTGCTACATAAACCATACCGTCTACTCCACCACTACCTGCCTTGTTTATAACATTTATAGGCTTGTCTACATAATCGCCCATGAAATTTGCAAGTTGTCTTGTCATAATGTCTGCTGAACCGCCAGCACCAAATGGTACTACTATTTCTATTGCCCTTTTTGGATAATTAAGACCAGCTTCATTATTCGCTGAATTTTTTGTTGACTGTCCACAAGCAACTAAACTCATCATCAATGCAAAAATAATAATTATATTAATAGCTTTCTTCATCATGTTCCCTCCATTTATTATTTAAATTTATCATTA
>CAYYDM010000106.1:0-248 GCA_964470635.1 uncultured Clostridia bacterium
CAAAAGCCATTCCGGAACCAATTAATGCAGATGAAAGTCCTAATTTTACATGACCAGTTCTGAATATTGAATTATTAATCTCTTCACTCACGGCATCCAGTATGGCGGTACTTGTATTCAGGTTCTTTGCCATACGATGCGCTTGAATAACGTTTGCACCACATTCATACGCATTACTTAATCGTTCTAAAAAATCTGACTGAACAGTATTATCTGCATCCAAAATTATAACCATGTCATAATCTCGA
>CAYYDM010000106.1:258-6689 GCA_964470635.1 uncultured Clostridia bacterium
GTCATATTTCCAATCTGCCAATTTGTCCATTGCAAAGTTTAGCGCTTTTGCTTTCGAACTGTTTTCAAAGTCAACAATCAGTAAATCAATAGGTAATTGCCTAAGTTGTTGATTGGTGATTTCTTCCATCTTATCGGAGATCACAACAACATCATAGTTTTCTTTTGGATATTCTTGTTGCAAGAAAGAATGCACAGACCGTTCTATAACTTTATCTTCTTTATAAGCCGGAAATAGAACGGCAAAACGGTATTTCTTTTTGGCTATAGGATAGAAGTAGTTTCTCTTCGATATACTTGCTGCTGCAAATACAAGAAGATACCCCACGGAGAGTGCCATGAGGAAAAAAAATATAGAATCTATATAATCCAATATTATTATTCCATCCATTTGTTAACCAAGTTTATGTTCTAACCTTAGAAAAGCTAATATTCCTTTAAATATTGCTTTTGCTAAATTTACTTTGCCTTTCAGAAGAAAAACCAGTATATTTTTGGGAGCAGCAATTGCCAGTTGATACAAAATGGATATCCATCTGGTGATACCGTATCTGTTACGCCAAGCATACAATAGTCGGTTACGGGTGAGATAGAAAGTTCGCAGGTAACTTTGTTGACCGGTACTTTGACTCTCTTTGTGAAATACAGCGCAACGAGGCTCGTACCACAATTCATATCCTGCTTTTCCTATTCGGGTACTCCAGTCTAGCTCTTCATAATAAAGAAAATAAATTTCAGGCATATATCCTACTTTTTCTATCACTTCTTTTTTTACCATCATAGCTGCACCATGACAATAAGGAGTGCAAATTGGAGTGTCATATTGTCCTTTATCTGTTTCTCCAAATCCGATAAGATTGTTGCGCAAAGTAATTAGGCTTAATGGAATGTAACCTGCAAACTGTATGTTGCGTGGAGGAAAAGCAAATTTAATCTTTGGTGAGACAGCTCCAATCTGAGGACTGCTTTTTAGTTTTTTAATTAAATAATGAAAAGTGTCCTCTTCAATAAGCGTATCATTATTCAATAAAAAAATGTATTTTCCTTTAGCTTTACTTATGCCTAGATTGTTTCCACCTGAAAAACCTAAATTCTGTTCACTTCTGATAGAAATAATATGTGGATATTTCTGTTGTAAAAGTGCAGCTTCATTGACTTTTGATGCATTATCGATCACAATTATTTCATAAGGAATAGATAGATGTTCTCGAAGTGATTCGATTAACTCATCCGTATCTTTCATTCCATTGTAGTTTATGGTTATAATGGATAATTCAGGTAAGTTGTTCATGCTCTTCTAATTCTTTGTCGTAATATTTGCCGAGAAATACAATTGTGAAACATATAAAATACAGATAACAATTTGGATATTGTCCTAATATTTCGTTTCCATAAGCAGAAGCTGTCATACCAAATGTGCCTGCTAGCAGGGCTGATAATATTCCACTCAATTCTTTGTTTTTTATTTTGAAAAGAATTATATATCCTCCCAAAATTATTCCCATAAAAAGTAACATTATGTATAAGAATAAACCTACTACTCCTGTTTGTACCCAAATATTTACAAACCATGAATCTCTTGGTGTAACTGAAAATTTGTAATCAGGATTTTTGAGGTCAGGAATGTTCCCAAATCCAATACCTGCTCCAAATGGAAGGTCCTTTAAGTATTCTTTCAGTACCTTTTGGTTTTCTAATCTAACATTTAAAGATGGATCATTTGTATCAAAAGCTGAACGCATTCTTCTAATTAAACTATTATTATTTCCAATTGTGGTAAAATTAAGAAAACAAAAAGTAGTTATAAGCAGTAATATAGATGATAATGCAAATTTTTTATTTTTTGATAGCAATACAAAAAAAGCATATCCTACAAATGGAACAGCCAATGCTCCACGAGTTCCTGATATGATCATGCCATAGCCACCAGCTAGAGCAACAATAATGAAATAAAATTTAAGCCATTTGTTTTTAATATAAAATGCAGCTATTGAAAATATTACGAGAGAAAATCCCATATTTGAACCGTAGTTTCCTGCATCAGAAAAAAAAGAAAAATAGCGTATACCTGTACTAATTAAATGAGTTCTGGCTCCTCCGCTATAGAGCCATGTTAATTCTGCCGAGTCAAATCCATGGTTCTTTTGCCAGTATCCTTTGAAAGCAGCAAATAAAATTAAAATAGACCATAATAATAGCAGATTTTTAATATGTTTATATTTAGTCAGTAAAGTAGATGTTAATATTATTATAGCTGTTGGGTAAAAAACTATGCTACGAACCTTTGTATACCAATCTGTGAAAGATGATAGCTTCGGATTTAATAATTCTAGCAAACAATAAATTAACCAGATAAGAATTATGTATGTTAAAGGGTTTAAAGTCCTTTTCCAATCGACGGCTGTTAAGTTTGTCTTTAATAAGAGGCCTAAGAATATAAATAACACGATTGAATCCATAAATACACTTATAGGTACTGGAAGTGAAATGTATCTGGTTATCCCCATTATTATGTAATTATTCACAAAAAAAAACGTATAACTCCATAAAGGATTTTTCAATAAGAAAAACAAGCCGATTGAAATAAGTGGGGAAGCGGCTACTATATAACCCAAATTACATCCTCTTTGCATTGTTGTTTTGTAAAAGATAACAATGAATGCCAATAATCCTAGGTATACAAAGATTTTTGACATTGTAACTTTTGTTATATATTCCAATAATAATCGCATTTTTTATTCTGACGCTGTTAATCCAAATTGAGAAAATCTATATACAAATTTTCTAAGTCTATTATATGGAGGAAGAAGACCTGTGAAATTCTCTACAACATTCTTCTCTGCATTATTTAAACAAACTAAAACAGAAGAAGTCGGTTTTACTAATCTCTTCAGTTCGTTAAGTAATATTTTATCTGTTAATTTCCATGTTTTACTAGCTTTTGTTATAACCAGATTAATGGTGGCTTCATTAATTAGTTTTTCCGGAGTTATACATTCCTTTAGTGGTGGATATTCAACAATGAAAATATCTGTATCATCTATTGATTTATATAAATCACTTATAGAATTTGCAAGTAAAAAGTCTCTGGAATCTTTTGAAAAATCCTTATTCCAAGATAGAAATTTTACATTTATCCCTAAAGAAATCCAATATTCTTCCAACTGATTGCCAATAAAAGACTTACCATCTCCACTTTCAGTACTTATTAAATTAATAATTCTTTTTCCATCATTTGGTAGATAACTTAAAAGTGTATTGCAAATAAATTTTGATGCAATCTTATTTCTTGCTTTGCTAAAATTTCTAAGTTGAATAATATTATTGCCAGGAAAAGCTCCAATCACTTTACAAGACGTTAATCTTTCAGCCCTAATTTTATCTCTAAGAGTTCTGTCTAGTACTTCTACGATTAATGAGAATCCCAAGATTGCAATAATACTTCCAAAGAAAACTGTCATTACAATTGACTTTCTATTTGTTGCTTCAGCGGCTAATGGATATACTGGTGGGTTGATAACTCGTAATGTAGCAGAAGTCATCTGTAGGTTTTTTTGTCGTAATCTAGCTGCATTCAAACTGTTAAGCATTGACATATAGTTATTTTCAGTAAAGCCAATATCACGATCCATGCGCTTTAGTGTATTGCCGATAGGTGAGTAGAATATATATTTATCGTCAATAAGATTTTTTCTATCCTCCATTAATTTTAGTTTAGTATCTGCTTTTTCCATATTTAGCATTTGCTCGAACCATTGCTGCAAGATCTCTTCCGGAGCTATTTTTTCTTTTGTATATTTTTGATTACTATATTTTTCTGCAAATTCATTAAAATCGCTTTCTGCTTTTTTAAGTTGTTTTTTGTAGGAGTTTAAATTTTGATCTCCCAAAGAACTTTCATTATTAAATGTTTCTATATCGGTTATTTTAGATGTTAAATCTGTAATCTTTTGCATTCTGTTAATAAATTCAGAATTATTACGCAGAGATTTTATATGGCTGTCCATTCTTTGTTCAAGTTCTTTAATCAAAGCTTTTGCTGTATTGTATTCAAGTAAAAAGTCCTCGTATTTTCCTTCGTAAGTTGTATTTTGAATTGCAACTTGTTTTGACTGTTCACCATAATTAATAATTCGCTTACTTAAGCTGTAAGCTGTCAGAGAATCTTCAGATGTCTCTAACTCTTTTTTTAATTTAGCTAATTCTTCTTCGAAAAATTTTATAACATTATTTGTCTCTCCAAATCTAAGTTGCTGATATTGTTCAATAAATTCTTCATTCAAGATTTTTAAAGTATTGTAAGCTAATCCTGGATCTCCATTTGAATATCCAATTTCAATCATATCACTACCTGCTATTCTGTCTACTTTTATTTTTTCAGATAACGCTGAATAACAATAATCTGGATGATTCCAATAGAATAAGCCAAAAATGAAATTTTTGGGATCTGGTTTCTCATAAGCTTCTAAACTAGCTATAGTTTTTTTTTCGTCTTTCTTATCAATAAGCTTAAGTACTTCTTTAGGAGTAATTCTTAGAAGTTCTTTATATGTAGAAGCTAGGATGTGATTATTATCCCGATTGGGATCACCATACATCATATTTTGCGCATAAAGGCGTAGAGACACTTTTTTGAGTGTACTTTGAGATGTAATAAGAGTTAAAATATTATCTAAAGTAGTACTTTGCTGAGTAAGGTTTACGTTTGCTCCTGTAGTGGTTTCAATTGTGTAACCCGAAATAATTCCTGTATAGATTGTTGTTGTTGCGTCATATGTTCTACCTAAGTGTTTAGTGGCATATATAGCAAGTAATGTAAGTGTTACAGGTACAATTATTAACCACCATCGTACTCTATATATAAATCTGGATAAATAAAGTAAATATTCCATAGATTTAAGTTTATTTTTTAGTTATAATTGAAGTCTTGGCAAGTACTTCAAGTTTTAAAAGTGATTTGTTAACTATAGCTCTGGTAATTTCATATTCACTAGCAGCTTCTATTTGTATTCTTTTTCTATCACTCAATAAGCTTGCATCAACTTTGCCATTTATAAATTCATTTTCAACTACCATATATTGTGCTTTAGCAAATGCCATGTATTCAGCTTTTAGTTTCAGGATAGATAGGTTTGATAAAACATCTGTGTAAAGTTCTATTATTTGTTGTTTCAATTCATCCATCTTTTGCTCTTTCGTATATTCGCTCTCTTTAATCAATAGCTTTTGATTTTTTATTCTTCTCTTACGATCAAATAAGTCATCCAATGGTATAGATATGCTTCCACCTACATTGTAATAATTCATTGCATTATTATTGTATTGATAGTAAATAGGAGTTGCAGAATCTGAATACCCTGATGTATATGCCTGTATACCGTAGTGATATGATGAATTAATTGAAAAATACTTTAGCCAGCTTTTCTTTTCTTTACTTAGCAATCCTAGTTCTTCTTCTTTCTTTGTATTATGAATTTGTATAAGTGGATTTTTCTTAGCATTCTCAAATAACGAATCTAAAGGAGGTAACTTAAGATTAACGTAATCCTCCGGAGCCATATCTGCTATACTTTCCTGAGCCAGAACCGGCACTAGAAAAAATGTACTAAAAACAAGAAGGGAACATATTTTTCTTATCATATTATATACTTTTTAGTCAAAATTATACGTTTTCTTTTTGAATAAAAGCTGTCAGTGTTTTAAAAATGATTTTCATATCCAAGGCGAAAGAGTAATTTTTAGCATATTGAATATCTAATTGCTTTCTCTCTTCAGCAGACATTTTTCCTGAATCACCTCGTTTTTCTACCTGCCATAACCCGGTGAGTCCTGCCGGAGCCATGAAGCGGTCTATATATTCGTCGCTGGTTAACAGTTCTGCTTCATAGAGTGGGAGGGGACGGTTGCCAACAATGGACATATCTCCTTTTAAAATATTGATTAATTGTGGAAGTTCGTCAATGCTGTATTTGCGGATAAAACGCCCAACCTTGGTTATTCGGGGGTCGTTTTCGAATTTTACAAATGAATTTTTCTTTTCAACGCTTTTTTGTGCAATATATTCCTGTTCGGGGATTACATAATCATCGGATACCAAGATGATCTCATCCATATAGCTTGATTCATTTGCCTGGATCACTTCTTCATCACCAACTTCCTGTTCACAATTATATTGATTCAGGTTATTGAATTCTTTCAGACGTTTATCTGCGTTGGTGTACATGGAGCGGAATTTTAGGAAATCGAATATCCGATAGTTACTTCCAACTCGTTTTGATTTATATACTACAGGACCTTTACTTTCTATGCGGATGGCAATAGCTGTTAGAATAAGAAGCGGAGAGAGACATAGTATTGCAAGAATTGAAAATGCAATGTCGAAAAGTCGCTTCATTACAGGCATGTGGAAATGTTTAATTGAGCTCTGATTCC
>CAYYDM010000107.1:0-6643 GCA_964470635.1 uncultured Clostridia bacterium
AAATAACAGTGGCGGGATCAATACAACCTTTGTAAAGCTAATAGTTTATGATGTGGATGGTAACCAAGAAAAAATAATTGAAGGCAGGACTTCTGTAGAAAACGAATTACAATCTAATATAATAGGGCTAAATTTCAATGATTTCATAAGAACAGTAGTACTACCACAGGGAAAGTTCAGTGAATTTCTAACTCTCACAGGTGCAGGAAGAAATGAAATGCTGGAAAGAATTTTAGGACTTGAGAATTATGGAGAAAAGCTAAACAGAAGAACAAAACAAAAAAGGGATATTATCAATCAAGAGTTGAATAGAATTCAAGGAGAGCTCAGCAGGTATGATGGTGTATCAAAAGAGGGAATAGAAGAATTAAATAAAGAGCTTACAGAACTTACCCAAAATGAAAAATTGTTAAAAGCTCAAATAAAAGAACTAGATGACAAACATAAAGAATACAACAGAGTATGGAATTTACAACATGAATTGACTAAATATTTAAGCATAAAGGAACAATTGAAAGAAAATCATGAAGAATTTGAGCATAAGAAAATCAAATTAAGCAAGGGAAAGAATTCATTAAATGTACTGCCTCATATTGAAAACAGGCAAAAAACATTACGAGATATTGAAAAAAACAGTGAAAAGTTAAGTCAATATAGTATAGAAATAGACAAGCTAAATTCGCTTATAGAGAAAAACAAAACAGAATATAGTATAGTATTACATAAAAAGGAAAAAGAATATCCGGTTTTACTGGAAAGAAAATCAAAGGTAGAACAAGCAATTGAACTATTAGGGCAGAAAAAATCTTTGGAAAAAGAAATCCATGAACTGAAAACTAGGCATAGTAGTTTAGAAAATAAAATTAAAAATGATACAAAAGAATATGAAGTCTTATTAAACAGAGATGATAAGGTTAATAAAGAAATTGAAGAAAAGGAAAGATTAATTGCTAGTAAATCTATTTCATCTGAATATAGAAAGAAGCTAATAGATGCATCAGATAATGAGAAAAGATATTTTCAGCTAGCAAAAGATAAAGAGAATAATCTTATTGAGAAAAACAAACTGCTAAAAAGCATAGATAATAACAATAAAGAACTAAAACAGATTTCAGAACAGCTAAAGATAGTAGATGATTTACTAAAAGAGCTAAACAATAAAAAATCCCTATTAGAGTCCAGTAAACCAGAGAAAGGGGATGAAGTATCCGAATATCAGAAAAAAGTTTTTGAACTGTCAAAAATAATTGAAAGATATAAGGAGATAAGTGAAAAAGCGGAAACCTTAAAGATAAAACAAAAAGAGATTATTATTGCAAATGAGGAGCTAAATAATAGATATAATAATTTATCTATAGAGCTTAAAGCTAAAGAAGAAAAACTAGAGGAAAACAAACTTAAAACAAAAGAGTTAGAGTATAAAAACTTAGCCAGTATTTTAAGGGAGCAACTAGTAGACTCAGAGCCATGTCCAGTATGTGGTTCTATACACCATCCTAGTCCTGCTGTTTCAATGGATAGTGAAGAAATATCAGTAAATCAATTATTAGGCAAAAAGCTAGAAGAAGAAAAAGTGTTTATTCAGAATAATTTGGTTAGATTAGAAGAAGAAATAAAGAATAAATCAAATGAATTTGACCGAATTCAACAAGAACTTAAAGAATACATGGAATTATTGAAGTCAATAAATATAATATCTTTAGGTGAGGAAAAAATAACCCTCGAGGAAAAAATAATGAGTTCTCAGGAATATAGAAACAAATGGGATTATGAATATAAAGACTTGTACCATAGACTTACTAAGGCTACTGAGGAAAGAAATATTCTAGACAAGAAATATACTGCCTACGAGACTAATACCAAAAGAGATAATGAAGCCCTAAAAAATATTGAAACTAAATTATCAGAAATAGAAAAAGAAATAAGCAGTATATCAACTAAGTATGAAGAGCAAATAAAAGAGCTAGGAATTACAAGTGCTGCAAATAGGTTAGCAGAAGTTAATAAGATAGATGAGGAAGTAGAGAAGTTTTCAGAAGCACTAAAACAGCTGAGGGAAGAAAACAAAAAGATAAAATTAGAAGTAGTTGAATTAGAAAGAACAATAAATAAAAACAATGAAGATATAAAAGTTATACAACAGTCGATGAGCGATAAAGGCAGTAGAATTGATGGACTAATTGAAAATATAGAAAAAGTAGTGGGAAAAGAAGAACCTATATTTGTAAAAAATCAAATAGAAAAAGATATATCAGAATTACTAGAGAAAGAAAAAGAATTAAAAGAAGTTTTAGATGACCAAAATACAAGTCTTAATAAGCTAAGCGAAGAAAAAACAGGAATAGAAAAAGCTATAGAAGCTCTAAAAGAATCATTAGCTGCTTTAGAAAAAAATTTAATAAATGTACTATCTCATAATAACTTTAGCTCTATTGAAGAAGCAATCAATAGCAGGCTTGAAAAGAAAGAGATAGAAATCTTAGAAAAAGAAATTGAACTATATACTAATAAAGTTAAGGATACAGATAATAATATAGCCAGAATCAACGTGGAATTAGATGGTCAAGCAATTACAGAAGAAGAGTGGATGTCCATTATTGACAGAAAAGATAAGGCCTATAACACACATAATGATTTAATTGAAGAAATAGGGAAGAAAAAGAATAAGATAGATGAAATGACCAATAATCTAAAAGAAGTCATTAAGCTAAAGGAAGAAATAGAGAAATTAGAGAAGAAGGCAGATATTTTTACTGAAATATTAGAATTGACTAAAGGGAAGAAATTTGTTGAATACGTATCAAGAAGTCATTTGACATATATAGCAAAAGTAGCCTCAGAAAGGCTGAAAGAAATAACTAGGGAAAGATATGAACTAGAATATGATTCTAATAATAATTTTTCCATAGTTGATAATTACAATGGAGGGGCAAGAAGAGAGTGCAATTCTCTATCGGGAGGAGAAACTTTCCTTACATCTCTTTCTCTTGCACTAGCTTTATCTTCAAAAATTCAGCTAAAGGGCAATACTTCCTTAGAATTCTTCTTTCTTGATGAAGGCTTCGGTACCCTAGATAATAATCTTTTAGATGTGGTAATGACCTCACTTGAAAGATTATATAGTGACAACTTAAGCGTAGGTATAATCAGCCACGTAGAAGAGCTTAAAAACAGAGTACCAGTAAAATTAATAGTTACTCCAGCAGTGGCAGGAGTACATGGGACAAAGGTAAAGATAGAGTACAGTTAAAATTGTAATCTTAAGATTTGGCTAGATTAAATTGATTTTACATTAAATAGAACAGAAGATTAGGACTGATAACAACATGGTTTATGTATATATGCTAAGATGCAAAAATAATTCACTATACACTGGTTGGACTACAGATTTAGAACGTAGAATAAAAGAACACAACAAGGGGATAGGCTCTAAGTACACAAGAGCAAATAGACCTGTAGAGCTTGTCTACTTTGAAGAACTTGAGGACAAGTGTGAAGCCACGAAAAGAGAGTATGCCATAAAGCAATTAACTAAGGAAAAAAAAGAATTATTAATATGCCAGAAACAACAGGGCACCATTCAGAGAGAATAAAAATTCTCTCTGAATGGTGTTATTTATGCCATAAGTTTACATATATTATTTGTAAATTCTACAGGGTCATTTATTGGTAATCCTTCAATAAGTAATGCTTGATTATATAGTACATTAGTATATAATTTTAGCTTTTCTTTATCGTGTTGAAAAGCTTCTTTTAGAGATTTAAATACTTCATGGTTTGTATTAATCTCTAAAATCTTTTCTGCTTTTATTTCATGACTATTTGGAATTGCATTTAATACCTTTTCCATTTCTATAGTCAAGTCTCCATCAGATGCAAGACATACAGGATGGCTTTTTAGTCTTTTGGATGGCCTTACATCCTTTACCTTGTCAGATAAAGCTTCTTTCATAAACTCAAATACATCTTTATTTTCTTCGGATTCAGAAGTTTGCTTTTCTTCTTTGTCTTTTTCTTCTATGCCTAAATCTCCGCTAGATACAGATTTAAATTCTTTTTCCTTATAGTTCATTAACATACGGACAGCAAATTCATCTATATCATCAGTAAAGTATAAAATTTCATATCCTTGCTCTGATAAAAGATCAATCTGAGGCATTTTATCAATTCTTTCCACAGAATCGCCAGATGCATAATAAATATACTTCTGATCTTCCTTCATTCTACCTACATACTCATCTAAAGTAACCATTTTCTTTTCTGTAGAAGAGTAGAACATTAATAAATCTTGAAGGGTTTCTTTATTTTGTCCAAAATCACTATAGACTCCGTATTTTAGCTGTCTGCCAAAGCTTTCATAGAATACTTCGTATTTTTCTCTTTCATTTTTAAGAAGTAACTCCAATTCGCTTTTAATTCTTTCTTTAATTCTTTTAGCAATTACTTTTAACTGCCTATCATGCTGAAGCATTTCTCTTGAAATATTTAGGGATAAATCTTCTGAGTCAACCATACCTTTTACAAAGCTAAAATAATCTGGCACTAAGTCTGGACATTTATTCATTATTAATACACCACTGGAATATAGCTCTAACCCTTTTTCATATTCAGTAGTATAAAAATCATAAGGAGTTTTTTCAGGAATAAATAATATTGAGTTGTATCTTACTGCTCCATCTGCACTAATATGTATGTGCTTTAGAGGTTTATCAAAGCCGTAGTGTTTTTCAGAATAAAAACTTTCATAATCTTCGTCAGTAAGCTCATTTTTATTTTTTCGCCATATAGGGACCATACTGTTAACTACTTTTTCTTCTACTATATCTTCATATTCATTTTCTGTGCCTTCTTTAAGCTTTTTCGTATTTATATCCATTTTAATTGGATATCTAATGAAATCTGAATATTTTTTTATTATAGATTTTAATCTGTATTCTTCTAAGAATTCATCATATCTTTCATCTTCAGTATTTTCTTTTATTTTTAATACTATTTCCGTTCCAACATTTTCTTTTTCACATGGCTCTATGGTGTACCCATCTGCACCTGTTGATTCCCATTTGTACCCTTCATCGCTATCTAAGGATTTACTGATGACAGTAACTGATTCTGCAACCATGAATGCAGAATAAAAGCCTACTCCAAACTGTCCTATGATATCATATCCATCTTTCAATTCATTTTCCTTTTTAAATGCAAAAGAACCACTCTTAGCTATTGTTCCTAGGTTTTCCTCTAACTCTTCCTTTGTCATACCAATTCCAGTATCAAAAACTGTCAATGTCCTATTGCCTTTATCTACTGATACTTTAATATAATAATCATCTTTATTAAAAACAATATTTTCATCAGTTAAGGCTTTATAGTACATTTTATCAATTGCATCACTAGCGTTGGAAATAAGCTCTCTTAAAAATATTTCTTTGTGGGTATAAATAGAGTTAATCATCAGGTCTAATAAACGTTTAGATTCTGCTTTAAATTCTTTTTTCATCATAAAACTTTCTCCTTTCGCAAAAAAATATAGCGTTTATTAGCACTCTATTGAAGAGAGTGCTAATTATAATTTATCAAATTCTTTTTATTTGTCAATGGTTTGTACATAAAATTAACAATATAGATGCTCTATTTCTAAAATTAATAAAAATTACACTGGATTACAGTTCCACATAGATAACTCTTACATATATTAAATGTTTAATAAGAAAAGCTTCTATCGAAGCATTAAAATCAAGGAAGCTTTTCTTGAAACTCATTGACGTAAAGTTCTTTAAACAAAAAAACTAAAGTAGAACTTTCCTATTCGTTATAAAAAAGTTATTAGTTGTAGTAACTAAGTATATATAAGTCTAATAGAATATAAAATAAGGGCAAGAGGCTAGTAGCAAAAAACTGGAGGGAGATTTAAAATGAAAGGCAAAGAAAGAAGGATGTTCCCAGGCGGTAACACATCTAAGGGTTTTTTCTCGTATTATGACTATATAATTAATAGAGAAGATGCAAACAAAATAATTATTCTAAAAGGGGGACCTGGTACAGGAAAATCATCAATGATGCGTAGTATTGGGATTCAAATGCAAGAGAAGGGATATGATGTTGAGTATCATCACTGTTCCTCAGATAGAGAATCCATTGATAGCGTTATGATACCTAAATTAAAGATTGCAATAGTAGATGGTACAGCACCACATGTTATAGATCCTAAATATCCTGGTGCCATAGATATGATAATAAACCTAGGAGAATACTGGGATGCTAAGGGCTTAGAAGAAAATAGAGAGGAAATCATAAAAGTAATAGATAAAAACAGTAAGTTCTATAAAAGTGCATATAAATATTTTGAAGCAGCAAGACTAATCCAAGAAGATACCATTTGGAAAATGGAAGAAGTAATGGATTTTGGAAAGCTTAATGTATTAACAGATAATTTAATAAAAGAAATACTTAATGGTTTACCAGTGGTTGAAAAAGCAGGTAAAGAAAGACACTTGTTTGGTAGTGCATATACACCAACTGGATGGACAGAGCATACAGATACTTTACTAAAGGACATAGAAAAAAACTATTACATAAAAGGTGAGCTAGGCACAGGAAAAACTACATTGATGAAAAAAGTATATCAAGAAGCTATCCAAAGAGGACT
>CAYYDM010000108.1:0-6499 GCA_964470635.1 uncultured Clostridia bacterium
CCGGTACTCCTACAGATCAGACCGGTAAAGCTTTGTATGCACCTGCGAATTCAACTTACATAGAGATTCATGCAAAAAGCTCGACATTTAATGGTTTGTTTAAGATTTATCTTGGAGCGGATAATGTGAACGATTACAATATAAAAAGAAACAACAGTTATACTTACGATATTCAGTTACTAGGTCCTGGTTATGCAGATACTCGTGTAACCCACTACGGATTTACACTTGCAAATAATAGTTCACAAATCAATAGTTCTGTTTGTTCATCTGGAATTTCTAATTGTTATATTGTGGCTCCGGGAGGAACAGTTTACATTCCGGTAATTCGCGCCAATCAAAGTGATTTGGGCAATCAAATTAGTGACATAACCAGTAGTACGGAATGGACTGCATCTTTGCTTTGGCAAACATCTCCAGGCTTAGTAACTGTGAGTAATGATATTTCTGCTAGAACTTCCGGCTGTTTTAAAGTATCTACTAATGGATCAAACAGTGGTAATGCTGTTGTTGTCGTTAAAAATGTTTCGTCAGGTAATATTCTATGGTCATGGCATATTTGGATAACTGATTATAATCCGGATAACCTAGGTACAACAAAAAATTATAATGGTCTTGTCTGGATGGATAGAAATTTAGGATCTACTAGCGTTAATGTTGCTAGTAGTACAGATATTACTTCATTAGGACTATTGTATGAATGGGGCCGAAAAGATCCATTTCCCGGTGCTAGTTCAATAAATGTATCTGATGGAAGTTATTCTAGTTTGCCAATTTATGGAGAATCTAGTATGGTGCCATTGACCGAGGGAAATCCAACAGGAGGTAGTGGCATAAATTCTGGATTAGTTACTGTGGATAACAATTTATCCAATTCAGTAAAACATCCTAGCGTTTACTATTTTTCGTCAGATCAGAGTAATATAGGACGCGATTGGTATACATCAACAAATTCTAGAGCTTCTCAAAATGATGCATTATGGAACAACTCAAATACTAAAACAGTTTATGATCCTTGTCCTGCTGGTTGGCGTGTTCCAATTTCAGGTGATGCATCTGCATCTGCTTGGTATGGTTTTACAACCACAGGAGTTACTTGGAATTATGGATATACATGGAATAATGTTGGATATTATCCGTCGCAGGGTTGTCGATATTCTCCTTCTGGTTCATTTTATAATGTAGGCAAGGCGGGCTATCTTTGGGCTGCATCTGTAACTTCTGATATAAGCAAATATGCTCGAGGTTTTACTTATGTAAACGGAAGTTTAACAGATGTGGGGCACTACGATCGTGCTCATGCTTTTTCAATACGTTGTGTTAAGGAGTAATAGGTAGTATATGCATAATTTATTTAAGTTTTGCATAAATGATTTGAAATAGAATATGATCAATATAAGATTTTTATTATTATCAACTCTCGTCTATTTTTTGATTTCTTGTCAGGAAGGAGAAAGCTCATTTAATTCTAATAAACAAGGGGCTTTGACTCCTGTTAATATGTCTTTTGCGTTATCTGATCCAATTCAGGCTGGTGATGTTCCATCTTCTTCTGCAACTACAAAGTCTGTAATATCATCTCCTTTTTCAGTATCATATATTGCATCAAGTCCAAAAACAAAATCCTCAACAACTTTTTCCAATGTCTGGATTCTTCAATTTAAAGATGATGTTTGTCTTAAGGCTACTAATTTAGGAACCGTTTCTACTACAAATATAAACCCAACATTGATTTCAGGTTCAGGATATACAATTTATATTATAGCTAATGGTCCGAGTGCTTCAAATGCATTTGATACATCAACAACCAAGTATTCTTTAGAGAATTCTTTAATTTATTCAGAAAGTATTAGTGGTGATGCTCCATATATTGGAAAATTAGATGGGGTTACTATATCAAGTGATGGTGTGCTCAATTCTGGTTCATCTTTATCTCCCACAATAGCTTTAAACCGAATAGCTGCCAAGGTATCCTTAACGCTTAACTATAATGTTACAGGGTATACCCTTCAATCAGTTGAAATGTATAATGCTCCAAAGAATATGTATTATTTATACGGCTATAGTACAAGTATATTCCCTGAGGCATCGACTAGTAATATTAATCAGTCTGCATTGACTGCAAATGTAAAACCTTCTATAGTTACTAGTGGTACTTATATTTGGTATGTTGGTGAGAATAAACGTGGCAGTAATACAGAAATAAAGACTCCTTATAGCAAGGATTTTCTACATACTCCAACCGCTAATAGTAGTCAGTATTATTGCACATATATTCATATAAAGGCTTTAATGGCTGATGGTTCAGGAAGAACTATCAATTATTATATTTACCCAGGCTCAAATAGTACAAGCGATTTTAATCTTATTCGGAATTATGATTATAATCTGAATGTAGTGATACAAGGGAATTCTGTTGCTCAGGAATCTATGGATGGGGTTGATGGACGGGTTCGTATTGCTACATCTAATAGCTATATGATGACTCCTGGTAGTACAATTACGATTCCAGTTAATATAAAAGGTAATTCAAATAAGCCTTTGATGCAGGATCCTACGGATATTACTACGCTCGGTAATGTAACTCATTCAGCAGCTTCTGTAAAATTATTATGGCAAACCTCTGTTGGCTTGATAACTAGCATAAGTAATGTATATAATGGAAAGGTTAATATTACTGCATCTTCAAATTCAGGCAATGCCGTTATTGCAGCTTATAGTGGTGCCAATGGAACGGGAGCCATATTATGGTCCTGGCATATCTGGGTGACAGATTATTTGCCTTTAACAGGTGCAACATATACATACAATGGTTATACATGGCTGGATCGTAATCTTGGTGCTCAGAATACAACGATAGGTGATGCCGGTTCTTTTGGCCTTCTATATCAGTATGGGAGAAAAGACCCTTTTCCTGGATCTTCTTCTGCAGTTTATGGTTCTACTACTCCTGCAAAGATTTATAATTCAAGTGGAACGGAATTGGCTGAAGATGTTGCAGGAGTTGTTAAAGTTGCCACTACAGCTGTGACTAATTTGCCTAATACTATTTTGAACCCTTTAACATTTTATACAGCTTCATCAATTGCTTCGACTGTTGCAACAGAAACTCATGACTGGTATTCGTCAACTGTTGATAAACATAGTGCCTATTTATGGTGTAATGCTAATGGTACGAAAAGCATTTTTGATCCATGTCCAATTGGTTGGCGAGTCCCTAGTAATTTTGTCTGGAATGGATTAGCTTATTTTTGGGATACTACTTATTTAGGCTTTCGATCAAGTACTGTAGGATGGTATCCTGCTGCGGGTCTACGTTTGGCTGATGCTGGAACTATTTCTGATATAGGATTTAGAGGGCTTGTATGGCAAGGTGGAATTGATGGTAGTGCAACTCATTCTTATTGGAATTATGATCCAAGTAACTCATTTTCGAATAGTGCTTTCCGTTCTTGGGGTATGTCTGTTCGTTGTGTAAAAGAATAGAAGTATATATTATTTTTTATATAATTCTTATTGGGAGTTTATTTTATTTGTGACGATAGGAAAAAATGTTCATCTTTGCATTATGAATATTATGTTTTATAGCAGAATATTCAACGAAATGTATTTTTTGTTTTTTTAAATGCATTATGTTTATTTTACTTGAAGTTTTGTAAAAATAGCACTGTGTGATTTTTAGTGATTAAATAGTATAAAATATACATTTTAAATAAATTAGTAATAATAAATAAAAATGAGAAAAGAACTTTATTCTTTGTTTTTTCTGTTGGTATTAACAGTAGTTCCTACTTTGGGACAGGAAGCCTATAAAGGGCAAATATTTGTTACCAAACAACAGTTTACTCGTCAGGGAGAAATGTTGCATGTAAATATGAACGTTGATTATGCTGGGATAGGTCTTAGTTCAAATCAAACTTTGACAGTTACTCCTGTTCTGAAGTCTACAAGTAGAAACGTAACAATGTCTTCAGTGATAATTAATGGTCCTGTAAGATATCAGAATGCTAAAAAGACAAATAAGAAAAAAAACTATAGGATAAATATTCCGGTTGTTTTAGTAAAAGACAGCAAAAAAGAATTGCGCTCTTTTACATATAAAGTAAATATTCCTTTTGAAGATTGGATGGAAGGTAGTACTCTTTATATTCAGACTGAAGAATCTGATAAGAATGGTAAAAACAAGCACATGTATGAAGATAAGATCCTTGATGGAATACAAGTTTCTTCAGATGTAGCTTCTAATGTTGATATTTTAAAATCTTCTGCAAGAATTGATAATAATCTTCCTTTATGGGTTAATATTGTTACTCCTGTTGTTGATAAGAATAAATCACTTTGCTTAAAAGGAAGTATACCTTTCCACGGAGCAAGTAATCTTGAAAATCTTTCAGAGGAAAAGCAGAATGCTGAAATCTACTATCGCTTACGGGATGCTGTTCGTTCTGTTCTTGAAGGATCAGGAACAACAATCACAAGAGTAGACGTAAAAGGATATACTTCGCCTGAAGGTGATTATAAGAAAAATGAAAAGCAAGGTGCAAAACGTGCTTTGTCTTTAAAAAATTATTTGCGTCAGAATCGTGTAAGCGGTAAATCTCCGTTAGAAGTGACTTGGGTTGCTGAGGACTGGGATTCAATAACTTCTTTGGTGAAGAATTCTGATATGGTTCTTCGTGATGCAGTTCTTGATATTGTTAATTCAGTAGATGTTGTTAAAGGACGCGAGAAGGTTTTGATGGGACTTTCAGGAGGTACTCCATATAAATATCTTGCTGAAAAGATATTCCCACAGGTTTGCCGTGTTGAATATGATATAAATTATTCTCAGGAAACTGTTGATACTTCTACTGGCAGACTTCTCTTGCAAACCCGCCCGAGCTCATTGAATCTTTCAGAATTTTTTGCTGTAGCAAATAGCTATCCTAAAGGTTCAAAAGAGTATAATGATGTTTTTGACCTTGCAGCACGTCTTTTTCCTGATAGTCCTGAAGCAAATATTAATGCAGCTGCAGTTGCATTAACTAAGAAAGATACAAAATTAGCTCGCAAATATCTGGAACGATTTGCTACGCTTCCAATAGCCTATAATAATATGGGATTATTAAATCTGTTGGAAGGTAATAAAGATAAAGCGGAGGTGTATTTTCAGATGGCTGCAGCAGCAGGTGTTTCTCAATCTAAAGATATACTTTCATATTTGAAGAATAATAATTAAGTCTAAATGTCCTCACTAAGATTATACCGTTATATATATTATTTTTGTTTTTTGTGCTGCCTTTTAAGTAGTTGCATAAATGAAGATATAGCAGGTTGTCGTCATTTTGCACTCACAGTAAAAACTGTAGGTGCAGATGGTGAGGATATAAATATCGATTATCTTCATTCCCGGAGTGTTTTCATGTTTAAGGATAATGCTTTTGTTGGAATACTTTCAGCAGGTTCAGGCAGGACTTATCAATTGGGTAATGATAAGATTGCTTCTTTGGCATTTCTAGCTTGGGAAAATCTAGATTCTGATAGCTTGAATATTCCAAAACTATCATTGGGGAACAAAATCGAAGATACCTTAATTCAATTCAAACAAGATGGTGGTTCTGATCTTTCCTGCTCCGATTTGTTTTATGCCCGGAAAGATTTTCTGGCTACTTGTTCTTCTGGTGTTCAGGAAGATACTGCTACTTTGGTTTTGCAGCGAACGGTTTCTTCTTTAACAATAATAACAAAGCATTTTGAGCAATACTTTGGTGAATCACCATCTTATCGCTATGAAATCCGGGGAACTAAAAATAGTTTTAATTCTCTAGGTGAGTTAACCGGTTTTGATGTCAGTTATTCTCTAGTTTCTTATTTTGATGATAGCTGTAATTTTGTTGCTCCCGTTTTTCATGTTTTTCCTTTCGGTGAAAATAGTCCGATTTCTGTTGATCTTTATCGCGGTGAAACTGAAATCTTCACAGCCAATACAGATCGCATGGCATCCCTTTGAAGGCTGTAACTGGAAAACAAGTGAATATATTAATAGATTTTTGTTCGTCCTAGTTTAATTTTAAAGTCACACTTGGGGCATTTTTGAGCAAAACGTGGAATTTTAAACTGAATTATTTATGCAATGATTCAAAAGAATTATATATAGCTATTTCCATGTAGCAGAATTAATCTGCTATTTTCTTAATTGTTGTTAGAACCTTTAGTAAAGTCTGTAATTAATAAAATGTTGCATAATAAATTGAATAATTATATAGGCCTGTTATTTGTCTTTCTATTTTTTGTATCCTGTACACCGAATAATCAAACAGAGGAAGGAAAATTAGCTATAATCCGTTTGCTGGTAAGCACTGCTAATTCCAATGTAAACACACGTTCGGGTGAACTGACTACAGCAGAGGAAGATGTGATAAACGATATTCATATCTTGGTCTATAACAGCCAGGGCGAACTAATAGGTCATAAATATACTTCTTATAATCCTTCCAATCCTGCTATTACAGTCGAGACT
>CAYYDM010000109.1:0-6247 GCA_964470635.1 uncultured Clostridia bacterium
AAAACGGATACTAGCTAAAACCTTCTTCCATCCAGACTTTACTGTCGGTCTTGGAATCTCACCAAGTCAACTGCATTAGCAGTTCGCGGACTATACCGCCGGTCGGGAATCACACCCTGCCCTGAAGATTTTATATTTAATTGTTAATTTTGACAACTTCATTATCTCACAGGATAATTGTTTTGTCAATCAATTGATTTACTTCACTCTTTTTCCATCAATAATAGTAGCATAAGTCTTGCATCCTATATCTGTTAAAGGATTACCGTCAAAAATTACTATATCTGCATCTTTACCTACTTCAATACTTCCCACTCTGTCTTGTATGCCTAATATTTCAGCTGGATTAATGGTAATAGCCTTGAATGCCTCCATCTCATCTAGCCCTGCTCTCACCGCTAAACCTGCGCAAAGTGGAAGATATTGTAGTGGGATAACAGGAGAATCTGTCATTATAGCTATTTTTACTCCAGCATTATGTAATACAGCAGGAGTATCAAATGTAAGATTTCTAAGTTCAAATTTTGACCTGTCAGAAAGAGTAGGTCCTACTACAGCATATTTTCCTTCTTTGGCAAGTTGGTCTGCTATCAAATGCCCCTCAGTACAATGCTCAAGAGTTATATCCACATCAAATTCTTTTGCTATTCTTATAGCAGTAAAAATGTCGTCAGCCCTGTGCGCATGAGCTTTAAGAGGAATCTCTTTTCTTATGACCTTAGCCATTGCTTCCATCTTCATATCATATTCAGGAGCCTTTGAAGGATCATCCTTTGATTTGTCAAGCTTTTCTGCATATCTTTTAGCTTTCATCAATGTATCTCTTAATATTGCAGCTGTAGCCATTCTAGTAGATGGTGATTTTTTTTGGCTTTCATATACTCTTTTTGGATTTTCTCCAAATGCAATTTTCATAGCTAAAGGCTCTTTTACTATCATATCATCTATTCTATTACCATAAGTTTTAATAGCTACAAATTGTCCTCCAACTACATTTGCACTTCCTGGACCTGTAGCCACACAAGTAATTCCACCTTCATATGCTTCTTTAAATGTAACATCCATTGGATTAATGGCGTCTATTGCTCTTAAATGAGGTGTAACAGGATCAACCATTTCGTTTCCATCACTACCTTCAAAGCCTATACCATCTTCCCACATTCCTAAGTGACAATGGGCATCAATAAATCCTGGTGTCACCAATCTACCTTCTGCATCAATAATTTCCGCATCAAGAGGAGCAACTATATCTCTACCAATCTCTTTTATTTTCCCGTTTTCTATTAAAATACTACCATTTTCTATTGCTCCTGATCCACTCATTGTGTAAATCTTTGCATTTTTAATTAGAATCACTTTAATTCCCCCTTATATTTTGCCAATGGTCTAATTTGAGTTATAAAAAAGGCTTCTAAAGAAGTGTTATAAAACACTATTTATGGCTTTGGTTAAATCCTCAATTGTGCATGGCTTGTCCAAAACGTAATCTATGTTTTCATGGTTTTGGTCCTTAAACCTCCCAAGCCAACCAGTTATTATTATGTATTTGGTGTTAGGATACTGTTTTTTAACTATCTTGCTTAGCTCAACACCGTTTAATTTTGGCATAGCTAAATCACATATAATTATATCATATTTTTTTTGTGATAGTCTATGCATTACTTTTTTACTATCAACCTCTAGTTCAGCATGTATTCCTATAGTTTCAAGCATATGTACTAAAGTATCCCCAACTTGTTGTATGTCATCTATTACGAGAATATCCAACTCTTTGGTCCTATTAAGGCTAATACTAGAAACAGGTCTGATGTTTTCATCATTTTCTGTTTCTTCTGGAAACCTATCAAAATATAGCTTAAATGTCGAGCCCTCTCCTATACTACTTTCTAATTTGACACTACCATTATGGTCCTCTACGATTTCTTTTACAATACTAAGCCCAAGTCCAGTACCATTTGTGCCCTTTGTACTATAGAAGGGTTCAAAAATTTCTTCTCTTATTTCTTCTGGTATTCCTCCGCCGGTATCACTTATTTCAACAACTACCTTACCTTCTACATCATATGTATTAATAGTTAGAGTCCCACCACTTTCCATAGCATCCATGGCATTTGATAATAAGTTAATAATTACTTCTCTTATTTCATGTTCCACACAAAGAATTCTGCTGTTAGAGTGAAGTCTTTTTATTATTTTCAAATTATTGCCTAGGGATTCATAATAGTTCTTCCACCTTGGTCTTGCCATTTCTATACTGCTTTCAATTATACAATTTATATAATGTAAATCTCTTTTGTCATTGAATTGCTTGCGACTAAAGCCCAGTATCCTTTCCACAACTTTTTTCCCATCTATAGCTGATCTATAGATAATGTCAAAATATTCTTTTATATCTTCACTTAATTCACGAGTTAAAGCGACTTGGGAAAATCCTAGTATAGTTGTCAGCAAATTATTAAAATCATGAGCTATACCTCCTGCTAGCTCTCCCAAAGCCCTAAGTTTTTCTGTTTTTATTATGTTGTTTTGATAGTCTTCATACATTTTCTGCTTCTGTATAAGTATCCACAATGTATTTCCTATAGTTTCTAAAAGTGGTACATACTCTAATAGTTCTTTTTTTTCTTTACTAGAAAATAAGAACATTAAATGGCTAGCAGAATTGTTATTGATGCCTAGAGGTACCGTTATTAAAGTTTTATAATTATACTTTTTACCTAAGTATTTTCCCTGGAAAGTTTCAAAATCTTCCTCATCTATTATGACTACCCTTTTCTTCATTTCATCAACAATTTCACTATTCTTGAGTTTATGATTTTCTAACTCTTTAATAAAATTATCTGGTAGATTGTACTTCCCTTCTATGCTTATTCCAGGTACATTTTTACCTGTACACTTAGCTATATATCCAAAATCCGTACCTGTTATCCCAACTATTTTTCTTAATGATGCATCTAACAAATCATCATTAGTTTGTTTATATGATGTATCTAATATCAGTTCATTTAAAAACTCTAGCCTTTTATTTTCTTTATGAAGAAGATTTTTGTCCGAAAAAGTAGTTTTTAAGAATCTAAAAAGAACTTCTATATCAGTAAATTTCTTGGTTCCAAAACTGTACACTGCATTAAAATCATATAGCATAAAAGCATCATACAATTTTATTAAATCATAAAAATATTCTTCATCGTAGTTATCAAGGAAAAAGTGGGTCAATATCATTACATTTTTATCTGTTGCAATTTTTTTAACAACCTTATGATATTCATAAAATTCTTCTAATGCTAATTTACCTACATAAAAGCCATCTCTAACGCCATAAATTACTACTTTTTTGTATCCTCTTTCCCTACATTTATCTATAAGATTACAATAATAAGAATAAGTACGTACAATGTCTATTCTATTGTCTATAAAATATTCTTTATTAGTTGAAACAGTTATTATTTGTCCTTTTTCTAAGTATTTGTCATAATCAATATTCCAAGATTTTATCTTTCTTTTTTTCTCTTCTAAGTTTCGATCGGTATTGTAGGCTATTATATAACATCCTTCGTTTTTTAATAAATCAAACAACAGCTCTTTAAATATACTATATTTATGGCTGTGCATATTAGAAGCAAGTATCCCATAAAACTTTTTGGGAGTATATTTAAGTTTCTTCACCCTTTCTCGTGTAGTTATCCCATTCCCTAACCCCCTATTCAATAAAATCCCCCATTAATTATCTTTTATACTTCTTTCATACTAAGTGATATTCTTCCTCTTTCAATATCCACATCAAGTATTTTCACATTTACTATATCCCCTACGGATACAACCTCCATTGGATTTTTTACAAATTTATTAGATAAATGAGAAATATGCACTAAACCGTCTTGTTTTACTCCAATATCAACAAAAGCACCAAAGTCAACTACATTTCTTACTGTCCCTGTAAGTATCATATCAGGCTTTAAATCTTCCATCTTTAGCACATCAGTCCTAAAGACTGGTTTTGGCATTTCCTCTCTAGGGTCTCTACCCGGTTTTTTTAATTCTTTAATAATATCTCTTAATGTAGGAACTCCTACCTGAAGCTCTTCAGCAAGCTCTAAAATATTTTTCTTATCTACTATAGAATCAATTTCTTTTAATCTACCCGCTCTAATATCTTCTTCAGAAAATCCTAGTTTTTCAATAAGTTTTAATGCTACATCATAAGATTCTGGGTGAACAGCAGTATTATCTAAAGGGTTATTCCCGTCAGATATTCTTAAAAAACCTGCACACTGAACAAATGTCGCTTCTCCTAGTCTTTTAACTTTAAGAATATCTTTTCTAGAATTAAATTTTCCTGTTTCTTCTCTAAATTTAACTATATTCTTCGCTACACTTGTTGAAATACCTGACACATAGCTAAGTAAAGATACAGAAGCAGTATTTAGGTCAACACCTACATTATTTACACAATCCTCTACAACACCTTTAAGAGTTTCATCTAATTTCCCTTGGTTTATATCATGCTGGTACTGCCCAACTCCAACACTCTTTGGATCTATCTTAACTAACTCTGCAAGAGGATCTTGAAGTCTCTTTCCTATAGAAATAGCTCCTCTTATAGAAACATTTATATCAGGATACTCTTCGTTTGCCACTTTTGAAGCCGAATATACAGAAGCTCCTGCTTCACTTACAATAGTGTAATATACTTCTCTGTCAAGCTCCCTCAGCATCTCTGCTACTATCATCTCTGATTCTCTGGAAGCCGTTCCATTCCCAATAGCGATAATATCTACATTATGTTTATTAATTAAACTAATCAGTTCTTGTTTTGCTTCTTCAACTTTGTTCTGAGGTTCTGTAGGATAAACAGTTGTAAAGTCTAAAAGTTTTCCTGTTTCATCAACTACTGCAATTTTACATCCAGTTCTATAAGCAGGGTCAAATCCCATAACAGCCTTTCCTTTTACTGGTGCTTGCATAAGAAGTGGTTTTAGATTATTACCAAATACTTTTATAGCTTGTTCCTCTGCCTTCTCTGTAAGAGTATTTCTAATTTCTCTCTCTATAGAAGGAGAAATTAGTCTCTTGTATCCATCTTCAATACTGGAAACCAAATAAGGAGTGGTTATTGCTTTATCATTGGTCAATATCTTTGACTTCAATATTTCTATTATTTCATCATCAGGATTCTCTATTTTTACCTTTAGAAATTTTTCCTTTTCCCCTCTATTGATGGCTAGCACTCTATGGTTTGCAATTACTTTAACTGGTTCTTTATAATCATAATACATTTCATACACAGAGTCAGCTTCGTTGTCCGATGCAGAAGTAACAACTATTCCTTTATCAAATACAATTTTTCTTATTATTTCTCTAAATTCAGCATTATCAGATATTATCTCTGCTATTATGTCCATTGCACCTTGATAAGCCTCTTCTATAGAATTGACTTCTTTTTCAATATCAATAAATGGAGCCGCTAGGTCTTCGAGTGTCCCACCGTTTGATTCTTGAGATAAAATAATCTCAGCCAATGGTTCTAGTCCTTTTTCTTTAGCTATAGTAGCTCTTGTTCTTCTCTTAGGCCTGTATGGTCTGTATAAATCCTCCACTCTTTGAAGAGTTTCAGCTAATAAGATTTCTTCTTTTAGCTCCTCTGTTAGCTTTCCCTGTTCTTCAATTAGTCTGATTACTTCATTTTGTCTATTTTCTAGATTTCTTAGATATATAAGTCTTTCATATAAATCCCTTAATACAACATCACTTAATTCTCCTGTCTGCTCTTTTCTATATCTTGCGATAAATGGTATTGTATTACCTTCATCTATAAGATTTACTGTGTTTTCTACCTGAAACTTTTTTAATTTAAATTCTTCTACTAGTCTTGAATTTATGTTCAATAGACCTCTCTCCTTTTCTGATGTAGTATTTTATAATTATATTATATCACGCAACTGGTTGCTAAAGATTTTAAAATCATTTCTAGCAAACCTTTTATATAGCACTTTAAAACAAATAATTCAGTTGTTTTCTTTCACTTTATCTCCTCCATTCATAGTAGTACTCAAACGGACAATTATTAATAGATATGTACATTATTCTACATTTTGTAGTTTTTTCCTTCATTTTCTTAAAAAATAGTAGATAATTACATTTTGTTAAAGTATCTTAATATATCGGGTTAGGTCATATTCGCAGTTTCGAAATACAAATTTGTTCACTCCCATTCGGTCGTGCAAATTTGGTTCTCATTGCGTTTGAC
>CAYYDM010000110.1:0-5241 GCA_964470635.1 uncultured Clostridia bacterium
CTAAATTATATACAATTTTACAATTTTAACAACACTAAATATGGTATTATAATTATATATTAATGAAGAGATAAAGGGTGAAATCATTGTTTAATATAGAAGAAGAACTAAAAAAACTTCCAGATAAACCTGGAGTATATTTAATGAAAGATAGAGATGAGCAGATAATATATGTTGGCAAAGCAGTATCACTTAAAAAGAGAGTCCGACAGTATTTTCAATCATCTAAAAATCATACTCCTAAAGTAAATGCAATGGTTAAAAATATAGAGGAATTCGAATATATAATTACAGATACTGAAGTAGAAGCATTAATACTTGAGGCAAATTTAATAAAAAAGCATAAGCCTAAATATAATATTTTACTTAGAGATGATAAACAATACCCATATATTAAGGTAACTACAAATGAAAAATATCCAAGGGTAATAAAGACTAGGAGAATTATAAAAGATGGGGCAAAATATTTTGGACCATATACCAGTGTGGGAGCTGTCAATGATACACTAGAAATTATCAGCAATCTTTATCCCCTCAGAACATGTAAAATGAACTTTGACAAAAATGACAAAAGGCAGAGACCTTGTCTAAACTATTATATTGGTAAGTGCCTAGGACCTTGTTACAATGACGTAGATGAGGCAAAATATATGGAAATGATAGATGAGATTATTATGTTTTTAAGCGGAAAAGAAGAAAAACTTATAGAAGTCATGGAAACTAAAATGAAGGAAGCATCTAAAAACTTGGATTTTGAAAATGCTGCAAAATATAGAGACAAGATAAACTCGTTGAATTTAATGTTAGAAAAGCAGAAAATAGTATCAACTACTATGATAGATCAGGATATTATAGGTATGGCTACTGGAATAGATGAGGCCTGTGTTCAAATATTCTTCGTAAGAGGAGGAAAGGTTACAGGGAGAGAACATTTTATACTTACAGATACAGATTATCTTCAGAGAGAAGAAGTTATTAGTACCTTTATAAAACAGTTTTATATAGGAACTTCATATGTGCCAAAAGAAATATTAGTAGAAGAAGAATTTGAAGATATGGAAGCGGTAACTAGCTGGTTAAGTGAGAAAAGAGGCTCAAAGGTAAGTATAAGAGTTCCAAAACGAGGAGAAAAGAATCTTCTTGTTGAAATGGTAAGAAAAAATGCTTTAGATATGCTAGATAAATATGGTGATAAGATAAAAAGAAAAATGGAAGGCAATGAAAAAGCCCTAAAAGAATTAGAGGATGTTTTGCAGCTTGATGATATACCAAGACGAATAGAAGCCTTTGATATTTCAAATATACAAGGTGTGGAATCAGTTGGCTCCATGGTAGTTTTCGAAAATGGACAGTCCAAGCCTAGCGACTATAGAAGATTTAAAATAAAAACAATTATTGGACCAGATGATTATGGTAGTATGGAGGAAATCATATATAGAAGATTTAATCGAGGCATCAAAGAAAAAGATATGATTAAACAAAACATAGCAACTGTAGAAAGCTTTTCTGTTTTTCCAGACCTTATTATGATGGACGGTGGAAAAGGACAGGTTAATGTGGCTAAGAGAGTATTAAGAGAGCTAAGTATCAATATACCTGTTTGTGGCCTTGTGAAAGATGATTTTCATAGAACTAGGGCCTTAACCTATGAAGATAAAGAAATAGAATTACCTTCAAACAGTGATAGCTTTAAGCTAATAACTAGAATTCAAGATGAAGCACATAGATTTGCAATAACATATCATAGAAGTTTAAGGGACAAGAAAATGATAAAATCAGTACTTGATGATATAAATGGAATTGGTGATAAAAGAAAAAAAGCCCTTTTAAAAGCTTTTGGTTCTGTGGATAATATTAAAAAGGCAACAGTTGAAGAATTAGCAGAAGTTGAAGGCATGAACAGACTAGCAGCTCAACAAGTATATGATTTTTTTATAAAAGATAATAAGTATAGATAACTAAGGAGGCAGTTATGAGGTCAGTATCAATCGATAAATTAATACAAGATTTAGAGTTAGAGGTCATTCATAGGCCTAATAACCCAACGGCTCAAATAACTAAGGCCGAATTGAATAGAATGGGCCTTCAACTTGTTGGATTTTTTAAATATTTTGGCTATAAAAGGCTTCAGATAATTGGAAACGTAGAATGGCACTTTTTAGCTAGTCTTGAAAAAAACGATAGAGCAAGCAGGTTGGATGCCATATTTCAGTATCCAATACCAGCAGTAATAGTTACGAGAAATTTAGAAATATTCGATGAGATTATTGCAGCGGCAGAAAAATATGATAGAACTATATTGCGAACAGATATGACTACTACAAAATTTGTTAATAGACTAATTAATTATTTAGATGATGTACTTGCTCCTCAAATAACTATGCATGGTGTATTAGTTGAAGTTTATGGTATGGGAATATTAATAACAGGGGCAAGTGGTGTAGGAAAAAGTGAAACTGCACTTGAACTAGTAAAAAGAGGACATAGGCTTATTGCAGATGATGCTGTTCAAATAAAGAAGGTAGGAGAAGATTTGCTTATAGGAGAGGCTCCAGAGCTTATAAGGCATTTTCTTGAGATAAGAGGATTAGGAATATTAGACATAGAAAGATTATATGGAATTGGTGCAGTAAAAAAATGGGAAGCAATAGATTTAGTTGTGGAATTAGAAGAATGGGATTCGGAGAAAGAGTACGACAGATTGGGGTTAGATGATGAATATGTAGACATTTTAGGTAATAAGGTAGTGAAGCTAACAATACCTGTAAGACCAGGAAGAAATATAGCAATGATACTAGAAGTGGCTACAAGAAATACCAGACAAAAACAATTTGGATATAATGCGGCTTCAGAACTAGATAAAAGATTTAAGCAAGAATATGAAAAGAAAAAACAAAATGGCAACAAATGAAGCTGATATCAAGAAGGGAGTTGAATTAATGAAATTCGTCATTGATACACATTGTCATACATTGGCAAGTGGCCATGCATATAGTACTATAATAGAAATAGCTAGGGAAGCTAATAACAAAGGCTTAGAAATGGTAGCAATAACAGACCACGGACCTGCAATGCAAGGAGCATCAAATATTTTTCATATTCTAAATCAAAAGGTTATTCCAGAAACAATATATGGTGTGGAAATATTAAGAGGCGTGGAGGCCAATATAATGGATTTCCATGGCACTTTGGATATATCTAATGAACATTTGAAAAGGCTTGACATCGTAATTGCATCACTACATGAGGCTTGTATAGAATCAGGGGGAGTGGATAATAACACTAATGCAATAATAAAAGCAATGGAAAATGAAAATGTAGACATTATTGCCCACCCTGGGAATCCCGTATTTCCTATAGACTATGAAAAAGTAGTGAAGAAAGCTAAAGAAACTGGAACTCTTATAGAAATAAATAACAGTTCCTTTGTTTCAAGCAGACATGGAAGTCTAAACAATTGTATTGAAATAGCTAAGTTATGTAAGGAACATGAAGTAATGATTACTGTAGGAAGTGATTCTCATATTGCTTTTGATGTTGGAAGATTTGATAAGGCAATGGAAGTATTGACATCTATCGATATGCCCGAGCATTTGATTATTAACTTTTCTACAGAGAGGTTAAAAGAGTTTTTAAAATTGAAAGGAAAAACTAGATTTAGCGCTATAACCCCAATAATTTAAAGTTACTTTTAATTAAAACATTTTTGTAATATTTAAGTAGTGCAGATTTGTTGACTTTAACTTTATAATTTAATATACTAAGTATTAGGAGTGTATTGTATACAGTATTTTTAATAAGGGGGTAACAAAATGGCAAAAGTCATGAAATCAATGGATGGAAATACTGCTGCATCACATGTGGCGTACGCTTTCACAGAAGTTGCAGGTATTTATCCTATAACTCCATCATCAACTATGGCAGAACTTGTTGATGAATGGGCTGCCCATGGTAGAAAAAATATATTCGGGCAAACAGTACATGTTGCTGAAATGCAATCAGAAGCAGGTGCTGCTGGAACTGTGCACGGCTCACTTTCAGCTGGTGCTTTAACAACTACTTTTACAGCTTCACAAGGTTTATTATTAATGATTCCTAATATGTATAAAATAGCTGGTGAGCTTTTACCTGGAGTATTCCACGTAACTGCACGTGCTTTAGCAGGCCATGCTCTTTCAATATTTGGAGATCATTCAGATGTAATGGCTACTAGACAAACAGGATTTGCACTACTTGCATCTGGAAGCGTTCAAGAAGTAATGGATTTAGCAGGAGTTGCACATTTAGCTGCTATTAAATCAAGAGTACCATTCCTACATTTCTTTGATGGATTTAGAACGTCTCATGAAATCCAAAAGATTGAAGTTATAGATTATGAAGATTTAGCAAAATTAGTAGATTATGATGCAATTAATGAATTTAGAAATAGAGCATTAAACCCTGAACATCCATATACAAAAGGAACTGCACAAAATCCAGATATTTTCTTCCAAGCTAAGGAAGCTGCAAATAAATTCTATGATGCAGTACCTGACGTTGTAGCTGATTACATGAAAGAAATAACTAAGATTACAGGCAGAGAATACTATCCATTTAACTACTATGGTGCAGAAGATGCAGAAAACATAATAGTTGCTATGGGTTCAGTATGTGAAACTATTGAAGAAACAATAGACTACTTAAATGCTGGTGGAGAAAAATATGGTTTAATAAAGGTTCATCTATATAGACCATTCTCAGCAAAATATTTCTTTAACGTATTACCAAAGACAGTTAAAAGAATTGCTGTGTTAGATAGAACAAAAGAACCTGGAGCATTAGGAGAACCATTATATCAAGATGTTAGAACATTATTCTACAACATGGAAAATGCACCGCTAGTAGTTGGTGGAAGATATGGTTTAGGTTCAAAAGATACAACACCTTCACAAATTAAAGCTGTATTTGACAATCTTAAGGTTGCAAAACCAGTTGACGGATTTAGTTTAGGAATAATAGATGATGTTACAAATCAATCATTAGAAATAAAAGAAGAAATAAAAACAGCTCCAAAAGGAACTATTAGATGTAAGTTCTGGGGATTAGGCTCAGACGGAACAGTAGGAGCAAATAAAAACTCAATTAAAGTTATCGGTGACAATACAGACTTATATGCACAAGGATATTTCTCATACGATAGTAAAAAATCAGGTGGAGTTACAATATCTCACTTAAGGTTTGGAAAACAACCAATAAAATCTA
>CAYYDM010000110.1:5251-6027 GCA_964470635.1 uncultured Clostridia bacterium
TTATTTAATTGATGAAGCAGATTTTATTTCCTGCTCAACTCAAGCTTATGTAAATCAATATGATTTATTAAAGGGATTGAAAAAAGGCGGAAAATTCCTATTAAACTGCATATGGTCGCCTGAAGAATTAGATGAAAAGCTTCCAGCAAGCATGAAGAAATATATCGCAGAAAATAATATCGAATTATATATAATTGATGCTACTGAAATAGCTGAAGAAATAGGATTAGGAAATAGAACAAACACAATTATGCAATCAGCTTTCTTTAAGCTTGCAGATGTAATTGATATTGAAGATGCTGTAAAATATCTAAAAGAAGCTGCCTATAAATCCTATGGCAAGAAAGGCGAAAAGATAGTTAATATGAACTATGCTGCTATAGAGAGAGGAATAGATGCATTAGTAAAAGTAAATGTTCCAGAAAGCTGGAAAAATGCAGAAGCTCAAGAAGAAGCAGCTGCTACTAAAGAAGTTCCAGATTTCATTAAGAACGTATTAGTTCCAATGAATAGACAAGAAGGAGACTCTTTACCAGTAAGCACGTTTGTAGGTGTTGAAGATGGAGTATTCCCACATGGAACTGCTGCATATGAAAAACGTGGTATTGCAGTTCATGTACCAGAATGGCAAATAGACAAATGTATTCAATGTAACCAATGTTCATATGTTTGTCCTCACTCAGTAATTAGACCATTCTTAGCAAATGCAGAAGAAGCTGCTAATGCTCCAGAAGGATTTAACATGGTAGATGCTAAGGGCGGACCATCCTTTGCAG
>CAYYDM010000111.1:0-5807 GCA_964470635.1 uncultured Clostridia bacterium
CCCCCTGGTAACCTCAAATAAGATCTCTATTCCCAATACCCCTTTTGAACGGTTTTACTTTGCTTCCTAAACGTATAGGAACGCACAAAAAGACCCCGAAGGGGTCTTTTTGTGTCTTTTCAAATACTTCTTTTTTATGTTAGAATTATATTGAATTAAATTCATTTCTGTAGGGGGGCTTATTTTGAATAATAAAGTGGCTGTAATTTTTACTGGTGGTACAATATCTATGAAGGTAGATCCTAGTTTAAATGCCGCTATTCCTGCTTTATCAAGTGATGAAATAATTGGTATGGTTACAAATATAGAAAGATTTACAGAAATTGAAACAATAAACTATGGTGACTATCCAGGACCTCATATAACTCCTAAAATGATGATGGAATTATCTAAGCTTGTAAAAAAGACTGTAGAAAGAAATGATATTACTGGAGTTGTATTAACTCATGGTACAGACACCCTTGAGGAAACTGCTTATCTTCTAGATCTAACTATTAAATCAAAAAAACCAATTGTTGTTGTCGGTGCAATGAGAAATTCTTCGGAGCTAGGTTATGATGGACCAAGTAATTTATCAGCAGCAATATGTACTGCAATATCTAAAGAAGCAATTAATAAAGGCGTACTAGTTGTTATGAATAATGAAGTAAATGCTGCATCGGAAGTGACTAAAACAAATACCTTGTCTTTAGATACTTTCAAATCTCCTGAATTCGGCCCTTTAGGTATAGTAGATAATGATGAAGTAATTTTTTATAGAGACATTGTTAACCATCATCATATTGAAACTGAAAACATCGAATCTAAAGTTGCATTGATTAAATGTGTTGCTGGCATGGATTCAGATTTAATTGATTACTGTGTAGATTGTGGATATAAAGGTATTGTAGTAGAGGCTTTAGGACGAGGAAATGTCCCGCTTGAAATGTTTGAAGGAATTAAAAGGAGTTTAGATAAAAATATTCCTGTAGTTATTGTCTCTAGATGTCCTACTGGTAGAGTACTAGATACATATGGTTATCCTGGTGGTGGGAAAAACCTTCGAAATATTGGAGCAATTTTTGGTAATAATCTTCCTGGTCAAAAAGCCCGTATTAAACTTATGCTTATTTTAAGTATAACTGATGATATTAATGTCATAAGAGAAATATTTGAGAAGGACATATATGTGAAAAAATAGCAAAATTGGCTTGAATCGTTCAAGCCAATTTTTATTTATCATCTAATAAAACCTCTTCTCCTTCTATTTAAATAATTTTCTACATCACTTAAACGTTTATCTATGTCTGCTATTTTTTCTAGTTCATCGGGTAGTTTATGAGTTTCAATGTTAGTTTCTGATAATTTGTTTTCTAATGATTCTATGTTATTTTTTAAATTTTCCTCTAAATATAAAATTCTTTCTTTCAAATCTTTTATCTCATTATCTATCTGGTTATTATCTTTGATTCCAATCACTTCCTTCCCTGATATAATGTCAGTTTCACTTAAATCCTCTACCTCTATATTTCCAACATCTTCATCAATGTCTTTTTTTTTTATCTGAGATTTTAAAGGAACTTCCGTTGCTTTTTCAATGTCGC
Organism: uncultured Clostridia bacterium; assembly: GCA_964470635.1. GTDB lineage: Bacteria > Bacillota > Clostridia > Tissierellales > Proteiniboraceae > Proteiniborus. The sequence continues at coordinate 1,584 of CAYYDM010000111.1, forward strand.
CAAATCCTATAAAAGACATTTCATCTCCATACGTCCCAAATCCAAAGTTGAAAATATATTCATTTACTATGGAATCATTATTAGTAGAGAATCTATATCTTGCAAAATCATCTTTTTTTGAGTTCTCCCAATAATAAGGTAAACTCCAGCTTAAACCTCCATCATCAGAAAAGCAGCTTAGTAGACCATTGTACTCCATCCATATAGTCCATAGAGTTTTTTCGCTATATATAAGCGTAGGATAGGTGCAATTTGAAGGATTTGATAATATATGTTCAGCTATTCTAGTAGTTTTTTCATAAGATATATTATGCTTCTCATGCGCAACTACGAAGTTTCCTTCTACGAGTTTGCTATAACATAAATCTATTTCATTTTCATTATAACTTATCATATCTAAATACAATTTCATTGAGTTATCGGTCGTAAGTTGAATTTTATCTGACCAACTAAAATTAGTTAAATCGTATTTACTAATATAAATCTGTTCACAGTTATTTAAGATATCATAATAGCCAATGATTAACTTATCTCCTAACTCTACAACGGATATTGGATTTAAAATATCTCTTATTGAAATATCTGAAATTATATGTGTATCCCATTCATCCCCTAATAAACTATGATGGTAAATTCTGTACTTATTATTTCCTTCATTAGATTCTAGACAATATATAATGTGTATTTGATCTTTTATTACCCTAATGTTTAAATTTTTGAGCTTGGATTCAAATTCTTCTGCCAGTATATTTTCTTCCTGTCTGCTTCCATCTATTGTTACTAATACTATGCTTCCATCTATCTTTTGACTTACTAGATAAATTGTTCCATCCTTAGATATGGTAGCATCATACTCATCTAAACAATCGTTAACAATCAGCTTCTTGTCTGCCCTTCCACTTTTTCTATCATAAAATATCATCTTGATTTTTTTCTCATACGTATAAAAGCTATATATATTTTCTTCGTTGTCCGTAATTAGTACATCATGAATATTCATAAAGCCCATTACAGTACCTCCTATCAAAATAATATTCCGTAACCCGTTGAAGCATGTATTCATATTATATTGTATGAGCATATATTAGCTCTTCATATAATAATATTTTTTCTCTAATAAAAATATGACAGAATAATACATGGATGTAACATAATTTTTATTGAGGAATATATTGAGATTGAGAAGTGTATTCATATTTTTAGAAAAGGAGGATTAGTTATGTCTTGTGGAAATAAGTCTGGACCAATAAACCTTAGCTTACCTGATAAATGCTGTACTGCTACAACTGGCTGTGCTCCATTTGATGGTAATCTAAAAAAGATTGTAAATGAACCAATATATGTGCAAAAGGTTTATGATGCTAAATTATTTAATCTTCAAGCAATAAGAACTGTTGCTAATCAAACATTTTCTCCGGCGTTAGGTAGAGGAGCAAGAATAATCAGAGTACTTGATATAAGATGTAGAAAGTTTTTCAATCCTAGAAATATCAATGACCCTGAGAACCTAATGGCAAACCCAGATACTACTCTTTCAGGTGCAGAATTTGTCGAGACAGCAAATGGAGTCCCTGTTACTGCAATAGGACCTGATGGATTTGCTAGTGAAAGACTAGTTTTCACTGATACTCAGGACTGCGATGAACTTGGTAGAGGAACTCCTATTTTCGGAACGCAGAACATAAGAATTACAGGTAATGTAGTTATAGAAATTGATGTTTTATTTACTGATGATTGTGACAAAGAATGTACAGCAACCTTAACAGCAAATGTTCCAGTTGGAACAGCAGAACATCCACTATTATTGACAAATTTCTTTGAATTATGCTTACCATCAGTATTTGAAGGTGCCTTCCTTCCAAGATTTACAGAATTCTGTAATATTTCTTGCGAAACAAGACTCGCAACAAACAGTATCATGAGGGATATCGTAGTTAATCCTACTACTGGCGTAGTTAGAGTTAGTTTACTCATAGCACTATGTATAACTTGCGAAAAGAAAATTGTAGTACCTGTTCAGCTTTGTGTACTATCTACTGGATTCCCTGTATTATCTGCTGAAGAATCTCCAATATGTAGTACTTTCCCAAGTCTATTTCCTAGACAAATTGATAATAATAAACCACGTCGCTGTGCATCTGATAGAACTGAAGCAGAAAACGCAGAGGGATAATACAGTAACATATATGAAAGCTCAAATCCTAGTGGATTTGAGCTTTTTATATTAGTTAATTACATCTGATATGTAGAAATCTTTTTCTGTTAATAAGTCAATGAATTGTTCCTCAACTTTAACTACTGGTCTTGTGGGCATTTGCTTATGGACATACACAATCTCTCCTATGTCTCCATTATTAAGTTTAACAACATTACCTACATAAAATTTCGATATATTATTAATAAATACCGTGGCAATTCTAGCATCTAAAACTCCAAAACTATTATTAACAATATGCTCTGCTACTAAAAAAGGTGATTGCTTTTCCTTATAAACTCTTTTCGTTGTCATTGCATTAAAGATATCGCATACAGCTATGATTTTAGCAAATTCATGGATTTTTTCTGACTTGACTCCTAATGGATATCCGCTGCCATCTTCTCTTTCATGATGCTGCAATGCTCCAAGAGCTACGTTTTTACTTATACCTACAGTCTCATTTAATATGCTGTATCCAAAAATAGTATGCTTTTTTACTAGCTCAAACTCACTATCAGTAAGTTTACTAGGCTTATACATAATATTATCTGAAATCTTAACTTTACCAATATCATGAAATAACCCTGCAAGAGAAAGTTGTTTAAGTTCTATACTTGAATACCCTAGCCATTTCCCAATCATTACAGCCAGCATACTAACATCAAGGGAGTGTTGAAAAGTATAATCATTTTCTTCTTCTAATTGTCTCAATCTACCTAATATATTGTTACTCTTGACAATCTCTTCTATCATTTCATTTGCAAGATCGCCAATTTCATTAATAGCTAGCTTTTTCCCAAATCTTGCACCATAAAGAATTGAGCGAGTCTTGTTAGAAAACTTCTCATACTTTTCAGAAAACTGATCATCATTTATAATTAAATAGTTATCAGCACTGCTTTTGCTTTCGTATATGTCTACTTGCTTTACTCCTAAACTCTTCAAAGTTAAAATATTATTCCTATTTAATACAGTTCCACTTGTTAATAATATTACTCCTGTTTTTACATTTTCTACATCTTTATTAAGTACCATACCTATTTTTACTTCACTGATATCTAAGAGGGACATATGAATCTCTCCTTTTCTGACTATTTATATATTAATTATTCTATATATGTCAGAATAATCCTTCTTTTTTCTATATACGACCTTTAACAAATATTTTGTCGATATACCTTGATGTCAATGAAGTTAAGACTAGTGCTATTATAATTCTTGTTCCTAATAAAAGCCAACCATTAGCACCTATTGCGGCAAATAGCAATGTGTCCTCAAATACAGAATGACAAGCAACTAAAAAAATAACTACAAGATAAAGGTCCTTTTTTTTCAAATTTCCTTCTTTAGCACTATTTATTATTACTCCTGCTCCATACGCAAGTCCTAATATTAAACCAATAACTAGAGGAAATGTGGATTCCTCTGAAATGCCTAAGAATTTCGCTAGTGGTCTCATTAGATAGGATAGCCTGTCTAATATGTTAAGATCTTTTAACAACTGAATTACCACCATTAATGGAATTACTATCTTTGCTATGTTTAAAACTGAACTAATACTTCCTGTTGCCCCTTCTTTAATTATTTCTATAAAGTCCATTTTTCTACCTCCAAATTATAAAAGTATATTTAATACTAATCCTGATGCAATAGCAAGAGAAAATCTAATTATGAGGATAATTGCTACATTTATGCCAGTCTTTTTAGCTACTGCTGTTTCCATAAATAAGCTATGAGAAAATGAAAGCATTATTGCTATGATGGTAATCTCCTTTGAGGTTAAAGTAAGAGTTGCCACAGCGCCAAGGGCAGCAAACAAATTTACCATGTTTCCTAACACTAATACGATTGCAGCTTCGCCTGGAAGACCTACAAAATTCATTAAGGGCTTAAAAATATTAGATATTGCATCTAAAAGAAATGTATGCTTTAAAATCGTTACAGCAAAATAAACGGGTACTATAATTTTAGTTAGTTCCCATGTAGTATTTATACCGCTTTTTAACCCATTAATTATTGTTTTCTTA
>CAYYDM010000112.1:0-5716 GCA_964470635.1 uncultured Clostridia bacterium
GGACCAAATTTATGTGAGCGATAGCGAGCAAATAAATTTGTGTTGCGAGACTGCGGAAAATATATGCCACTATGTTTTATTAATAATGCTTTTTCTTGCACAAATGTTCTTCTACTATGCAAAGGGCCTCTCCAAATCTTTGGAAATGTACTACTTCTCTTTCTCTTAAGAATCTTAATGTATCTATAACGCCAGGATCATCGCTTACACGTATTAGATATTCATAAGTTGCTCTTGCTTTTTGTTCTGCTGCCATATCTTCATGTAAATCAGCTACTGGATCAGCTTTAGATTGAATATATCCAGCTGTCCAAGCTTGCCCGCCAGCATTATGTGGAAATGGACTCTTGCCATGATTTACGTAATGAGCCTCAAATGGAGTTCCTTTTATTTGATCAATGGTAGCGTCTTTAGTTAACTTATAAACAAGTGTGCCTATCATTTCCCAGTGTGCTAGTTCTTCCGTGCCTATATCTGTCAATAAAGCTTTTGCCTTTCCTGTAGGCATAGTCCATCTCTGAGTAAGATATCTGATTCCTGCAGAGAGTTCGCCATCTGGACCACCAAATTGTTCTATAATCATAGCTGCCAGTGTTGGGTTAGTAGTATTTACCTTAACAGGATATTCTAATTTCTTTTCATAAATCCACATATCTTATCCTCCTTTATTAGCAATTACATTTTCCAAAGTCTACATCCCATGGCCAAGGTTCATCCACATATTGCCACGGACAGATACTCATACTTGTGTATTTTAACGGACCATATTGAGATTCATAAAGACATTCCAGCTCTTTGTATTTTTGAGAATAGGTATTATGAAGTCTCAATGCTCTTTCATCATTTGGATGAGTGTCCAGATACAGACTAGTTTCTATTAATACAAACCCTACCTCCATAAGCTTCTCAAGCAATTCTGCTTGGTTATTTTTCATAAATTGCACCCCCAAAAATTTTATTTACAATATACTTCATACTTATATGGCACATGAAGCTCTGGGAATAGAGTTCCTTTTTTCAAAGCCTCAGCAGCACAGAAAACTTTATCCATGGTTTGAACTGGTACATATGCATGTGCAAGCCTTGTATATGGTTCCATAGGCGGAATACAGAATATACATTTGTCTTTTTCTTTCATGGAAAAACCTCCTTAGAAAATAGTGTTTTGCAATACCATATTACGCTAACAGACTATTAAGTGTGATATTATGGTAACGATAAAAACTAGATAAAAAAACGCCCAAAGAACAGTTATAGATGTTCTTTAGGCGATACTAATTTTTATTGTATTTTTTGTTTAAATATAGACTCTTTATAAAGAGAAACAATTAAGTTTTTATTTACGTCTATGAAGCTCTATTAAAAGATTTTTGTCTTCATAATTAACTATTGCCTTATCTACCATCATGCCAACTAAAGCAAGCTCAGTAGTTGTATCATTATCACCTGCTAGTTCCCAATAATATTCTTCAGCAGCTCTTTGGCGAGGGGCATTCAGAAGCTCTCTTAAATTTTCTATACTTTCATTAGTACGATTAACATTGCTGGCATTAATCGATACCTTATACATATCTTTATTGTTTTCTATAGAAACATCTACTTTTTCTGCTTCTCCAAGCATAGCAAAAGTAACCATTTCACTTAAAATCTTAGTTATTTTCTTAACTTCTATATTCATTATTCATTCCTCCTCTTAAAAACATCTAACATTGGCACCAATATAGTAGCAATGATACCAGTGGAAAAACCATTATTATATAGGTTTATTCCACCATGGAGTACTCCTACACTCATAGTAACGGAAAGATGCAGAAAGCCTGCAAGCATACCAGCAATAGGACCATATTCTCCAGCAATAGGCCCTAAACTAGTGCTAAAAAGAGCAGCCATTATTACAGTAGTAGAACTAGTATCCCATACCTTGAAAAAACTAGCTATAAATACACCCAACATTACAGGAATACAGTTTTTTGGATGCTTTCCAAAGGCAGCAAATCCTACCATTGTAAGTAAACCACCGATTATAGGTCCACTCAATACTCCCTTTGATATATATACATAAATCAGTCCTATTATACCCATAATTCCCATATTAATCAAAGTTATGCCAAAGCCTGCTATGAAAGTAAAGTCAGTAACTAGCTTTCCAGAGGAATTGAGAATCTTTGAATATCCTTTAAATAAACTTTTATCATTTAAAAAATATCCAATGATTATAAGTAAAACAAAAAACGAAAAGAGAAAAATCTTTAAAAAGGAATCATATTCATAAGATAATATCATCCTTGGTTCATTAGTAAAACCATAACTTTTCATAAAGGACATTACAACAGTACCAATAAATCCAGCGGCAAATCCAACATTATATAAATTATATCCGTCATGGGCTCTCAATAGATGTATGGCAATAGGAGGTAGGAAAAACCCAACAACTATCCCTGCAAATATTGCAAATACCAAACCCCAGTAATTAGAAGGACTTATAGCTCGAGCAACTTCAAAAATCATAGGAGAAAGGGCAGTACCGAACATAGATATTACAATGACGCTTCTGAATCTCTTTTTTTGATGTTTCGCATATAGATATCCACCTATGTATATAGGCCAAACATTAAAAATGTTCTTTCCAAAAAAAGCAAATCCAGCTATTATGAAGATTGCAGAAATAGGAAAGCCACCCATGTGAAATCTTAGTTTCCACAAAAAGAACATATTAATTAAGACAAGTAGGGCTGAGTTCATAAGGGCAGCACCAAGTCCTCCTATTTTTATATAATCTGTAATAAGAACATCTGGCTGAACAATTATCTTATAGAGTCCATTTATTATTTCATTAATATCGCTTACAATAAATGATAAAACTAATGAAGCTACTGGGAATATTGATATTATTAAAAATTTAGTTCTTTCGCTTACTTGTCTGTAATCACTTAATTTTTCTTTTGCCATAAATACCTCCAATCATCTTTTCCAATTTCTTTAGTGTATAGTTATCATTTGCTATAAATATTAATAGATGCTAAATTTTTTATATTTTATCATAGATTTATCAAAAAAAGAAACACAAATTTTTAACAAAAATAAAATTGACTTATTCATCCTTATATCATAATATTATAATATAAGGATTAAGTTGGGAGTGATGACATATTACTGAGCACATGAATATGAACGATGAAATGATTAGGAAAGCTGATATATTAAAGGCTATAGCACATCCCGTTAGACTCTGCATAGTAAGAGGGCTACTAGAAACCGGAGAATGTAAGGTTACTGATATGCAGCAATGTTTAGATGTGCCTCAATCTACTGTTTCACAGCATTTGACAAGACTTAAGGCAGCGGGAATAGTAGAGGGAAAAAGAAATGGCGTTGAGATATATTACTATCTAGTTAATGAAGATGTAAAAAACGTTATTAGGGCTTTGTTTTGTCAATAAGCCTTAATACATTTTTTTTAGCAAATATATTCAATAAACATAATATATAAATAATGGGATATAAGGAGGATTTTCATGTCTAAGAAAGTGTTAATAGTAGGAGGAGTAGCAGGTGGAGCCAGCACTGCAGCTCGTCTTAGAAGACTGGATGAAGATTTAGAGATTATCATGTTTGAAAAGGGACAGTATATTTCATTTGCTAACTGTGGGCTTCCGTATTATATTGGAGAGACAATAAAGGAAAGAGGAGAACTATTACTCCAAACTCCAGAGGCTATGAATGCAAGATTTAACATTGACGTAAGAGTAAATAATGAAGTACTTAAGATTAACAGAGACAAAAAAGAAGTTGAAGTTAAAAACTCGCTTACAGGAGAAGTATATAATGAATCATATGATTATTTAGTATTATCACCTGGTTCTACACCATTAAAGCCACCTATACCAGGTATCGATTCTCCAAATATTTTTTCACTATGGAATATTCCTGATACAGATAAAATAAAGGAATATGTAGATAATAAAGGACCAAAGAGAGCAGTTGTCATAGGTGGTGGATTTATAGGTATAGAAATGGCTGAAAATCTCTATGAAAGAGGACTTGATGTTACTATAGTAGAGATGGCTGATCAGGTAATGGCACCACTAGACTTTGAAATGGCTCAAATAGTTCATCAACATATTAAATCAAAGGATGTAAAGCTTTATCTAAAGGACGGAGTAAAGGAGTTTCAATATAACAATGGTATTACTACTATTGTACTACAAAGTGGCAAAACAATAGATACAGATATGGTCATATTATCCATAGGTATAAAACCTCAAAGTAAACTTGCTATAGATGCAGGACTTGAAGTAAATCAAAGAGGTGGAATTGTAGTAGACCAACACCTTAGAACTTCAGACGAAAGTATATATGCCCTAGGAGATGCTATAGAAGTTATAGATTTTATGAATGGAAATAAAACTATGATACCTCTTGCAGGACCTGCTAATAAACAAGGAAGGATAGCAGCTAATAATATTGCAGGTAGAAGTGAAGGATATAAAGGAACTCAAGGAACTTCTATTGCAAAAGTATATGATATTACAGTTGCTTCTACAGGACACAATGAAAAAACATTAAAAAGAAATGGATTAGAATACGATAAAGATTATAAAGTTTCTATAATCCATTCAAAATCTCATGCTGGATATTATCCTGGTGCATTTACAATGTCTATAAAGCTTATATTTGGTTTAGATGGCAAAGTTCTCGGAGCACAGATTGTTGGTTATGAAGGCGTAGACAAGAGAATAGATGTCATAGCAACAGCCATTAGATTTAATGGAACTATATATGATCTAAAAGAACTTGAATTAGCATATGCACCACCATATTCATCTGCAAAGGACCCAGTAAATATGGTTGGATTTACAGCGGAGAATATTTTAAATGGCGATGTAGATGTTATTCAATGGAATGAACTAGATAAATTAGATAAAAATAATTCAATAATATTAGATGTTAGAGATGAAGTTGAAAGGGAGTTAGGATATATAGAAGGCTCCATAAATATACCTGTAAATCAGCTTAGAGATAGATTTTCAGAATTAGATAAAGAAAAGGAAATTATCATCTATTGCGCAGTAGGTTTAAGGGGATATATAGCTTCTAGAATTCTTAAACAACATGGATTTAATAAAGTTAAAAACCTAAGTGGAGGATATACTACCTATAGTTGTGGATTCTGTCAGGATGAAAATACTGACAAATGTTCAGGAGGCTCATGTGGGGTAGACGCCACCTTTGATGAATCAGGAAGACAAGAGATAGTAAAAGATGTTAATAAAGATGTGGTAAAGCTTAATGTTTGCGGATTGTCTTGTCCTGGACCTATTACTCAGGTCTATCAAAGAATGCAGGAGATGGAAGCAGGAGATATACTTGAAATAAGAGCAACAGATTCAGGATTTTTTAATGATATAAAAATGTGGTGTAAAAGAACTGGAAATACTTTTCTAAAAGGTGAAAAAGAGAAGAATGAGTTTGTTGTAACTATTCAGAAAGGTTCAACAAATGTTATAGTCAATGCTTCTGAAAAGACTAAAAATACCAGCATACAGTTATCAAAAGAAGATAAATCAATGGTAGTGTTTAGTGGAGATCTAGATAAAGCCATAGCAGCCTTCATCATAGCAAATGGTGCTGCTGCCATGGGTAGAAAAGTCACTATGTTCTTTACATTCTGGGGATTAAATATCTTAAGAAAGCCTGAAAAAGTTAGAGCAGAAAA
>CAYYDM010000113.1:0-3129 GCA_964470635.1 uncultured Clostridia bacterium
CAGACACATCCACATTTATTTCAAAGCTTTCTGGTGTCTTTTCTGATATCATTATATTTTCAGGTCTAATTCCCACCCTGACAGGTTGAGGCTTTATATCTTTAAGCTTCAGTATTTCCTTATGTTCATCGGATATATTTATTTTACGCCCATTTAAGGCAAGCATATATTCATCCTCTTCCATAATTAGCTCCGCATCAAATAGATTCATTGGCGGTGTACCTATGAATGTTGCAACAAATTCATTAGCTGGATTATTGTATACTTCTTGAGGTGAAGCTATTTGTTGGACAAATCCGTCCTTCATGATCACTATTCTATCTCCTAATGTCATAGCTTCAGTCTGATCGTGGGTTACATATATGAATGTTGTCTGTAATCTTTTATGTAGCTTGATTATTTCTGTCCTCATTCCATTTCTAAGCTTAGCATCTAGATTTGAAAGTGGCTCATCCATTAGGAACACTTTAGGATTTCTCACTATTGCTCTACCTATAGCAACTCTTTGCTTCTGTCCCCCTGATAATGCACGAGGCTTTCTTTGTAGAAGCTCTTCTATATCTAATATTTTTGCTGCATTTATTACTCTTTCTTTGATTTCAGTTTTTTTCATCTTTCTTATTTTCAGTCCAAATGCCATATTGTCATAGACCGTCATATGAGGATATAGTGCATAGTTTTGAAACACCATTGCAATATCTCTGTCCTTTGACAAAACATCGTTAACCAGCTTATTATCAATGTAAAGTTCTCCCGAGGTTATTTCCTCTAATCCTGCTACCATCCTCAAGGTAGTGGTTTTGCCACATCCAGAAGGACCTACTAAAACTATAAATTCTTTATCCTGTACTTCTAGATTGAAGTCATTTACTGCAACTACTTCTTTGTCATATACTTTACATATGTTTTTTAATGTAATAGATGCCAAATCCTTCCCCCCTTAGTTATCTATACTTCCTGTACTTTTTCCATCTCGCCAAAGAGCCACCTTAAATACTCTCCTTGATGATATAAATATACAATGATAAAGCTAATCCATATAAGCAATACATCTATCATTGAAATCATAACTGGTAATCCCAGTAAGTATATAATCATAACAGACAGCCAAACTGAAGCTATTACACAAATTCCCGTACTGAGAGAGACATTTATGCTCTCTTTGATTTTGCCTGATTTCTTTCCTTTTATAGATGCTAAGCATAATATTTCAAATATTAAACCTACCCAAAATACTATAGTATTAAGCTTCTGTAAAAAACCATATACTTTAATTTCATAAATCGGATGAGTATAATTATAATTAACAAATTCAGTTATATACTTTGTCACTATACTTAAAGCTTGTGTGATGCTGGCAGGATTGTCAGGAATCTTTTCTGGTACTACATAAAGCTTAAATGAGACCTTTTTCCAGATAAAAAAACCTAAAACTATTATTCCAGCTATAGCTAAAATCCCTTTTATATACACTCTTTTCCCACTCTTTATCATATCAAAAAAGTAGTGATCCTCTAAGCTGTCCTTAGAATAAGACACAATGTACTTAATAATATCTACAATCAATCTAATAAGCACATATAAGCAATATACTCCTAATACAAATAATAAAATATCATACTTCTGCCTTTGCTGACTGCCTACCTTATTTAAATCTTCAATTAAAAAGTCATTATTAGCCTTCCCTATCAAAGCTATTTTGTCTTTTATAACGTCAATGTCTAGGTTACTTCTTTCATTCTTATACTCAATAATCCCTATGTAGGCTTCAGTTAAGTCATCCATAGTATTTAAAGGTATATAAATACGTGAGCTTCCTATATCAATCAGTTTTTCTATTGCTGCTCTCTCCGTAGAGATTATTCCAATTATCTCAAATTTTCTATTATATACTTCAATCTCTAATCCTAAGACCGCTTTACTGCCAAATAAGCTTTCTGCTACTGTATCTTCCATTACTACAACATTTCTTTTTAGTCTATTGTCATTTTCGTCTATAAAAGAGCCTTCTACTAGCTTAATTCTGTTAAACTCATTGTAATTTCCTAATACTCCATATATTTGAGTCTGTTTAAACCCTTGAGCTGAAGACACTGCTGAATCCCTGAATGAATAGTATGTAGCCATGTCTGGTGATACAATTCTATTTAACTTACTTATTTGGTGGGTATTAAATCCCCTTTCAGCAGGTAGCTTCTCTTTTAATCTGATTGCCAGCTTTTCATAGCCTACACTGCTATTTAAATCTTGTATATATAAGAATATTGATTGGCTTAAAAATAATAAAAAGATGAATAAAAATATAAATATATGCCTTTTCTCAAATCTAAATCTCATATCACCTTCCTCCCTATATTATTCTAATGTAACTAAACTGCCCTCAGATATAGGTTTGCTGCTTCTCACAATTATACGTTCACCACCCATTAGTCCTGAAAAAATACCTACATTGTTATTGTCAGAATCACCCTCTGTGACACCATTTCTAACAACATAATACTCTTTTCCTAATGGTCCTTGCCTTTCTTCAAGAATAAAAACAAATTTCCCTTGTTCATCTGTTCTTAAAGCCTGTCTAGGCACAAGGTATTTATATGAGCCTATAGGTTTTTTCATATAAACCTCAACTATTTCTCCGCCCTTGAGTTTGTCGTCTTCAAGTCCTACTGTCACTAGTTTTTTGTCCGTATTTTCAGCATCTTTTATAGATTTTATTTCCCCCTTTAATGCACCGCTATTTCCACTTTTCAAAAATACCTGAACACTATCTCCAGTCTCTAAATATTGACTTTCCTCATTGTTTACTGCGACGGTGGCTTCAAATCCTTTGTCTGGGCTGTCTAAAACATATAATGGTTTTGAATTATTTGAAACCATTCCTTCTTTAAAGTTGATTTCTTTAATTATTCCATCACTTGTGGCAATTACAGTACAGTTTTTAATCATCTTTTTAAGCTCTTCAATTTCTATTTCAGCACTTGATATATCAAGCTTCATAAGCTCTATTTCTCTTTCCCTATTTTCTTTTTCTCTGTCTGATTTCTCTAATTGTTTTTCTAAGTCATTGTTAGCATTTTCAAACTTAAGTTTTGCTAGGTCAAGTTGGCTAATGGCGTTATCTAGTTCTTT
>CAYYDM010000113.1:3139-5707 GCA_964470635.1 uncultured Clostridia bacterium
TTTAGCGATAGCCCCTTCATTATATAATTGTTCTTTTACTTTAACTTCTTCTTCTATTTTTGAAAGTTCAATTTCTGCTTCTTTTATTTTTTGTTCATATGTATATAGTACGTCTTCTGCATTTCCTGCAATAGCCTTGTCATATTGAAGTTTTAACCTTTTAAGGGCAATTTCTTTTTTTACTAGGTCAAGCTCTAAAGGTTCTTTATCTAAAACTAATATAGTATCTCCTGTAGCTATCACATCACCCAAAGAAACTTTTAATTCTTTAACCGTTGCAGAAAAATCAATATAATGCTCTACCCTTTTTACAGCATTTACTATACCATCTATGGCTATTTCTGCAATTAAGCTTCCTGATTTTGCATCCATGGTGCTAACCTTTGGAAGGGTTAAATTGCGAATGCTTTTTGAAGTAAATGTGAGTATTACAATTATTACAAGAAATATTTGACCTGCTTTAATTATTTTTTTCTTTCTTATATCGGTTTTTTTAGTATCCTCCACTATAATTAGCCCCCCTTATTTTTTAATTGTAGAATTAGATATGCCCTCGATTAGGTAATTCTGTCCATATAAGAATACCAAAAGAGCAGGTATCATATATATAACACTGGCTGCAAAGGCAATACCTAGTTCAGAATTATTTATTACAGAAAGATATATGGACAATGGGTGTTTATTTGTATCCTTTAAAAATATCAATGGCTGTTCAACCATATTCCAATTGTCTATAAATGATAATATGGCCAGTGAAGCTACTCCTCCCTTTGACTGTGGAAGAATAACCTTAAAGAAAATCTGTCCCAATGAGCATCCATCAACCATTGCAGCCTCAATATATTCATTTGGAATTGAAATCATAAACTGTCTCAAAAGAAAGACTCCAAATGCCCCAAAGATTCCAGGAAGTATTATAGACAGGTAATTGTTTAAAATACCTAGCTTATCTAATACTAAATAATTTGGTACGAGAGTAACCTGAAATGGCATCATCATAATTATTATATATATGAAAAAAAGCGTATCTCTTCCTTTAAACTTTATTTTAGCAAATACAAATGCAGCTGCTGAGGATATTATTGTCTGGAAGAGCACTATAGGAAGTACTAGAAAAACGGAATTCCAAAACATTCTTAAGAACTTTGATTTTCCTATTAAAACTTCATAATACTGTTCAAGCACAATATTATCTGGAATTAATTTAACACTCCGAAATTTTTCTTTTCCATCCTCGGTAGTGCTACCTGTAAAAGCTCCATAGCTTTCATTAATCTCAGAGCTTCTCATAAAGGAATTAGTAACTGTCACTACAAGGGGTAAAAGTACTAATAAAGCAAGCATAATTAAAAATATAGTAATTGCTAGTTTTTTGTTTTTCCTCATACTTATCACCCTAGCCTTCAATATATCTTTCTACTTTTTTTTGAATCTTGAATAATATAAATATGATTAAATACAATATGACAGCCATCAATACTGCTGATGTGACCAGCTTATGGTAATCAAGCTTACTGAACATATTGTTGAGATAATGCTGGAGCATATATATGCTTTCATGTGGATAACTGCCTGATAAAAGATATACTTCCTTAAATACCTTGAAAGAGTTGATTATAGATATGATTATTACGAAAAAAGTAGTAGGCATTAGGTAAACTGCTGTTATATTAAAAAACTTAGTTAGAGTTCCAGCTCCATCTATATCTGCGGCTTCATAGTATTCTTTAGGTATACCTTGAAGTCCCGCTAAAAATAATATCATGTTATATCCAAGATTTTTCCATACATATATTATAACCACTACAACCATGGCAAAAGATGAATTTAGCCAATCAGTAGTGTTTAAATTGAATATGGAAAAAATTTTGTTTATGAGTCCGTGATAATCGAATATGTACTCAAAGAATAAAATAACTGAAGCCACTGGTACAACTAATGGTACAATAAAAGAAGTTCTTAGTGTAGATTTAAAATGTATCTTTTGATTTAATAAGATTGCTAATATTAAAGATAATATTATAATCAATGGAACACTGATTCCTGTAAATAAGGCAGTATTGGACAGTGCTTTCCTATATACTCCATTATTGATTAAATCAATATAATTTTTGAACGCTACAAAACTTCCATTTACAGGCTTGTCAAAGAAAGAAAATACTACCATCCATGTGAATGGTGCCACATAAAACACCAATATGCCAATTATACTTGGTGCAATAAGTAGCAAAGCTACAATCTTATCTTTAATGCTAAATCTAGAAAGCACGGTATATTCCCCCTTTCTACTGCAATTCACTATTGAAAAGCGAGATTCTTCAGCTACGCCTCAGATAAGCAGGGAACCAAAGCCACGCTTTTGGCTTTGTGTTCATCGCTTAGTTTCTTCACCCAATGACAGGCTCTCTGTCATCCTGACAAGATCCCTGTCATCCTGAACGTAGTGAAGGATCTCTCTAGTTATGCTTCGTTCTATTCGTGCAAATATATTTCTGCCTTATTTTGCAGCTGTTCTGCTACTTCCTCTGCTGATTTTTCGCCATTTATGAATCTATTAATTTCCTCACG
>CAYYDM010000114.1:0-5692 GCA_964470635.1 uncultured Clostridia bacterium
GATAACGAGTGTTCTTTCATTCGCACCGATTACTATATTTTTTGTTGCCTTTAGGATCTGTAATTCGTAAAATTAGCATATGTTCAGCCAACCAGCCTTCATCCCTAGCTTGTACAGATGCAACACGCAGTGCAAAACATTTTTTGCCTAAAAGAGCATTTCCCCCATAACCAGAGCCATAGGACCAGATTGTTCTTTCTTCCGGGAAGTGGCTAATATATTTTTCTTCAATAGGCGCACAAGGCCAGGTAGAATCCTTTTCACCGTCGGTAAGCGGAGCACCTATGGAATGTAGACAAGCTACAAATTCTTCATCTCCAAGGGCATCAAGCACCTCTCTACCCATACGAGTCATTATACGCATATTAACCACGACATATGGGCTATCAGTTAATTCAACACCAATTTTAGAAGCTGGAGAACCTATAGGTCCCATAGAAAACGGGATAACATACATAGTTCTACCTTTCATGCAGCCTTTATAAAGTTTCTTCATTTTATCTTTTAATTCAATAGGGTCAATCCAATTATTTGTAGGGCCAGCATCTTCCTGCCTTTTAGAAGCTATGAAGGTTCTATTTTCAACCCGTGCGACGTCTGATGGGTCACTACGGAACAGATAACAGCCTGGTTTTTTCTCTGGATTTAATTTTATAGCTAGACCTTTTTCTATCATTTCATTTAAAAACCGATGATTTTCTTCCTGTGAACCATTACACCAATAAATTTCATCGGGATTGCACATATCTGCCATTTCATTTACCCAATTTAATAATTTCTGATTGGTAATCACTTTGCTGATCATTTATTAGCCCCTCTCCATTTTAAATATTCTGAACAGAACTATAGTTTCAATCAATACTACATATTTTTTATTATTATGTATAGCATAATAACATAAATAGACAAGGTTTTCTATATATAATGCTACTATATATAATACTGCTATATATTATATACTACTTTATTTTCTATTTTGTATCTAACATTGGTAGGGTTTGGAAAAATAAGCTATGTAAAATATAAAAAGCAAACCTTTTTAAAATATTTGGATAAAATTCAAAAACTTTTGCTATTCCTTCATGTAGTAGCTTAGGTTCAGTTGGGATAAATACTCTATCTGAACTTTAGTTTTATTTTATGCTATAATACTAATAGTACAACTACAAAAAGAGTGAGGAAAATAAAATGAGAAAAGAATTTATAGAATATATGCCTAACATTCCTATAAATGTATCCTTGGTAAATATATTAGGATACCCATTACATTGGCATGATTCAATAGAAATCCTTTTCGTACTTAAAGGAAGCATCGCCGTAACTATTGAAAATGAAACATATATAGTAGAAGAAAAGGAAATAGAGATAATAAACATTAACGAGGTCCATAGTATAAAGAGTAGAGACAAGGACAACAGAGTTTTAATGTTTGAGATTGATCCAAAATTTCTCAAAAAATACTATAACGACATAGACAATGTATTTTTTTATACCAATTCTTCGGAAGAAGGAATACAAGAAAGGGAAGAATACTATGTTCTTAGGAATTATCTTTCAGAACTATTATGTGAAGTAACTGAAAAACATGATGATTATGATGACGTAGTAAGAGAGTCTCTTCTAGATCTTCTATATCATTTGTTAAACAATTTTCATTATTTGTTTTATGATGAAGAAAGCTTAAAAGGTGATGATGTACAGCTTGAAAGATATCATCGTATAGCAAAATATATTAGTAATAACTACATGGATAAGGTTAGTTTACAAGACATAGCTAAAAAAGAATTTTTGAGTACGCAGTATTTATCTTATAAAATTAAAAACACATTTGGATATACATTTAACGACTTTTTAAATTTTAATAGAGTAGTGGAATCTACTAAGCTATTACTAGATACAGAGATGAACATATCAGAAATTTCTGAGGAAGTTGGATTTTCTCACGTTAGATATTATAATAAACACTTTAAAAAACATTATAAAGCTACTCCTATGCAATATAGGAAAAAATATAAAGTTGATGATGATAAGCTAGAGAAAATGAAGCAACTTACCTATTTTGACCTTAGAGAAGGACTTGACATGGTCTCTCAATATCTGGAGGGTTATAGCCGTTTTAACTTTGAAGACAGAATAGAGACAATAGATGTAGATTTATCTACCACAGCAGGTGATATAGAGCTTAATCCTATAGATACTATAGACTTAGGTGATGCAATAAATCTTTTGATAGAAGATAATATGTTAATAGTAGCTGATATACAGAAGAATATAGGTTTTAAATATGGCATTATTAGCAATTTAATTAGTGAGGAAATGGGTGTATATATAGATAACAATTCAGACTTTATTAACTGGAGAAATACAGAGAAAGTATTAGAATATCTTCATAAGGCAGAACTAGTGCCAATAATTTTAATCCCAGATATAGAAGAGCTGAATATTTTAAGGAGTCTTTTATTAAAGTTTACAGGCTACTTCTACAGTAAATATGGCAATAATATAACTGAGTGGAGATATGCTTTTAATGAATCTATAGATACCTGTCAAGTTACAGATGAAATACTACTTGAAGAACAAATAATAAACTTTGACATAAAATCTAAACAAGCATTTGAGCCTGATATTGTATATGATACTTGTCACATGGCACCATATATTATTCAGAGCTGTATTTCTGATAGTAATCAAACAGTGCTAAAGGCTTTTGATACTTCGCATAAAGACATTAAACAAGATAATGAACTGTTTTATGGTGGAGCAGGAATAGTTACTGCAAATGGAATAAGAAAACCTGCTTATTATGGATATTATTTTCTATCAAAATTAGGAAAGAAATTAATAAAACAAGGAGAAGGTTTCATAATAACAGAAGAAAATGAAAACATACAGATTCTATTGTATAACTTGAATGATGATAAGAGTACTATCAAGAGAAAATTTTCCATTAACTTGATGAATATACCCAATGACTATAGTATAGTGAAATATGAAATTAGCGAAACTAAAGGTTCTTCTTATGGATATTGGCTTGCAATGGGAAAACCTGAGAGAGTAAATAATGAGGAAATAGAGCTATTAAAAAGAATATCATTTCCCGAAACAACCTTTAGTACTATAAAGAAAAGTACCTTTTCTAATAAAGTTATTTCAGTAAATGAGAGTGGAGCAGTTTTTCTAGAACTCAAAAAAGTACATTAATAATGTAACTAACGTACAATTCTATGAATTTTCCATAAAAACACAATTGCAAAGACCATAAATTAGTACCTTAAAGTAGGTATCCAAGTGAATGAAAAAAAGTCCTATTAAGATTAACATAATACTATAGGGCTTTTTTAAATTTGCAGTTTCGAAACACAAATTTGTTCACTCCCATTCGGTCATGCAAATTTGGTTCTCATTGCGTTTGACCTACCATCGATTTTCTGATAAAAGCATTCAGAAAATCGGGTTAGGTCATAAGGAGGTAATATTTATGGGTTCAAATGACAGTGCTTTTTCAAAAGAAAAAGTTAGTAAATTACTATTTAAATTTTCAATACCAGCTATAATATCTTTACTAGTAGCTGAGCTTTACAATATGGTAGATACAATATATGTAGGTAGGGAAATAGGAGCAAATGCTATAGCTGCCCTTGTGGTAGTATTCCCGATTCAACGTATAATAGCTGCAGTAGGTATGTTAATAGCCATAGGTACTTCTACTTCTGTGGCAAGAAGCAATGGTGAAAAAGATTATGATAGCTTAAAGTTATTTATAAAAAATGCACTAAGCTTAGTTATGGTATCTAATTTTATACTTATAACATTAATCTTTATTTTTAAAGAAAAGATACTAGTGTTTTTGGGAGCAAGTAATATAGTTCTTCCATATGCCAATGATTATCTTTCTATAATACTTATAGGTTCTATTTTTCAATGCTTTACGGTGGTAATAGGATATATTTTAATGTCTTTAGGAAATAGAAAAGTATTACTTACAAGCAATTTCATTGGAGCAATAACAAATATAATATTAGATTACATTCTGGTAGTATCATTTAATTTTGGAGTGAAAGGTGCAGCAATAGCTACAGTAGCATCTCAAATATTAGCTTTTACTTATATGATATATAATTTTGCTAAGGCTAATAAAGTTCTTAAGATAAAGGCTGAATTTAGCATTAATAGGGAAATAGCTAAATCAATAATTATGATAGGCTTTGCCGCATTTATAATAGAAGCAGAAGATGGCTTTGCATTGGCAGTATTAAACAATCTACTTCTTAATAATGTAGGAGATATAGGTGTTATAGTATCTGGTGTAATATCTAAGGTTTTTATGTTCATGTTTATTACAATAATTGGAATAAGTTCTGCTATGCAGCCAATAGCAGCATATAATGCTGGTGCTGGACAATATGATAGACTAAGAAAAGTAGTTAGAGAATCTATTATAGTAGCAATGGCAACTTCAACTATACTGTGGGCAGGAGCACTAATATTTGCTAAACAGATTATATCTATTTTCGTAAAAGATCAACACATTATAGCCGAATCAGTTAAAGCTTTTAGAATAATGATATCCGTATTTCCTGTAATAAGTCTATATTATGTATCTATATACTATTTCCAAGCTATAGGAAAAGCTAAGTCATCCTTTTTACTTTCTATATACAAGCAGATGATATTATTTATTCCTCTTTCAGTATTAATGGTTGGAGTATTAAAGCTTGGAGCCATTGGTGCTTGGATTTCATATCCTATATCAGATATAATATCAGCCACTACATCATATATTCTAATTAAACGAGAAAAGGTAAGAATTAATAAAAAGGTTGAGGAAAAGAAGAAAAAAGATCCTATAAAACGAGCATATCAAGTGCCTGTTTATGAAGGATAGTAAAATTTGCAAAAAAATATTAACAAAAAACCCATTGACTAATTTAACTTTTGCTGTTACCATTGACTTGTAAGATAAATTAAATAAGTGCCCATATAAATCTCAGAATACGGCTGAGAAGTTTCTACCAAGTGACCGTAAATCACTTGACTATGGATGAAAGTGTACCTAGGGTTCCGAGGTGCTTGTTAGCATTTGTCTGGTCCGAGCGGTACAGATATTACTTATGCTTATTTTAGAGTAATATTACACCTTGGGGATAAAAGCCCGGGCGGGTAGGTTTCACGTATAGTGAAACTTACTCTGCCCGGGCATTTTTGTTTGAAAGGAGTGGTATTATGGATAAGCGGGTAAGAAGAATTTTTATTGAAAAGAAAAAAGGATTCGATATTGAGGCAGAGGAGCTATTTAATGATTTAAGCCAAAACCTAGGCATAAAAGCTCTGAAAGAAGTCAGAATTTTGGGACGATATGATATTCAGGGATTGTCAAAAGAGGCATATGAAAGGGCCTTAAAAAATATTTTTTCTGAGCCTAATGTAGACCTAGTATATGAGGAAAAATTGTCTATGGACAAGGATTACAGAGTTTTTGGAGTGGAATATCTCCCAGGACAATATGACCAGAGAGCTGATTCTGCTGCTCAATGTGTAGAGATTCTTACTGAAAAAGAAAGGCCCATAATAAATACTGCAAAAATAATAATGCTTAAGGGAAATATTACAGATGATGAAATTATAAAGATTAAAAATTACTGTATAAACCCTGTTGATAGCAGGGAAGCAGCATTAATAAAACCAGAAACAT
>CAYYDM010000115.1:0-5638 GCA_964470635.1 uncultured Clostridia bacterium
TACTTAATGCCCTGATAGCTGTTTCTTCTTTTTAGTTCTATATCAATACCTGATAATACTCTAAGTTTATCTAAACTCCATAATGGCTCTACTAATAATGCTCTCTTGCCATCTCCAGTTAGTCTATGAATAACCATATCTGGTGGTAGATGTTCTATACTGTCTACTATTAAAGAAATATACTCTTCCTGAGATAGTATGTGAAAAGGTGACTTTTTATAGTATTCATGTAGATCTATTCCTTTTTGTATATACAACAAATGAAGCTTTACACCCCAAGTGCCTGTATTAGCTACATATTTTACAGATGACAATATGTCCTCTCTTGACTCATTAGGCAGTCCAAATATTAGATGAGTAACTACTTTGATATTTCTCTTTTTCAGCTGTTTTATAGCTTCATTATAACAGTCTAGAGGGTAACCTCTTCTTATGAATTTAGCAGTTCCTTCATGTATTGATTGAAGTCCCAGTTCAACCCAAAGAAAAGTCTTTTTATTAATCTCTTCTAGTAAATCCAATATCTCTTCAGATAAACAATCTGGTCTTGTAGCTATAGCAAGACCTACTATTCCATTTTGGGATATAGCCGAATTATATTTTTGTTTTAGGTCTTCATAGGTGGAATAAGTATTAGTAAAGTTCTGAAAATAAGCAATATATTTGCCATTACTCCATTTTTTAGACAGAAGCCTTTTTTGGCTTTCCATTTGCTTAGCTATGTCTAAAGTTCTAGAGGCCGCAAATTCTCCCGAACCTTCTTCTCCACAAAAAATACATCCCTTACTGCCTAAAGTTCCATCCCTGTTTGGACAAGTAAAGCCTCCGTCTAAGGATAACTTAATTATCTTTGAATGGAATATTCTTTTCATTTCATAATCAAAGGATCGATATCTTTTATCTCCCCACATCATATTATCACACCTTTAGTTATCTTAAGTATATTTTAACACTTATTTAGCTTAAGTTGTTCTATGATTTAACTTTGTATTCACTTCTTCCAATTTAGGTATTGATGTTCTGCCGCCAAACTTGGTAACTGACAGAGCTGAGGTCATAGAAGAAAATCTTAAATTGTATAGTAAGTCAAACTCTTTTAAAACACCGTAGGCAAAGGCACCATGAAAAATATCTCCTGCTCCTGTTGTATCTACGGCTTTTACATTAAAGGCGGGCAGGCTTGTTACTGTATTACTCTCTTCATAAATAAGCCCTCTTTCTCCTAATGTAATTACTATATTATTCTTATTTAATTCCTTCAATTTACAAATACACTTCTCAAAATCATTTTTTGTTTCTAAAGAGTCCATTTTACAATAGTCTAAAGCAAATCTCTCTGAACAGATTAAATAATCAACTATAGCTGCAAGCTCTATAGTATCTTTCTTTAAAGAACCGGCATCTATTATTGTCTTAGCATATGGAAACGACCTAATGGCTTCTAAAGAGGCTTTTAATTCATGTCCATCTACTAAGATTACTTTAGGATTTATTTTTCTCAACTCATGATCATTTACAATAATATTTTCATGAGGTTCTTTTCTGTTTATTATTGTTCTGCTCCCATTACTAATGTTTACAATAATTGTTGAAAGAGGTGTTAGATAATTATTTTCAATACAAGCTAGAGATATGTCTGTCCCCATATCCTCAAATTCTTTTATTATCTTCTTTCCATATATATCATTGCCTAATAACCCAATATATCCAGTTTTAATTCCCCATTTAGATAAGAGATAAGCAGCATTACCAGCAGGCCCTCCTCCACATTCTACAATTGATGATACTGAATATTTCATGTTTTCCACAGGGTACTCACTAAGTGGAATAGTTATATCATATGCAGAATGTCCGATACATAATATCTCTATCATTAGCCTGCCTCCTTGGTTAGATTTATTTATCTGCTTCTAATAAAAGACATAATCAAATGCCCAACAAGGCATTTGATTATGGTTAAGTTTAATATTATTATTGCTTATTTATTTTCTTTCTTAAGCTTTAGTTTTGTTATTTAGTGTAGGTGATTTTGTCTTAATAAAGCTTGGTATAATTAAAACCAACAGAAATACAGCAACTAGACCAAATATGCCTGCTTTACCAAAAGTATCTGCTGCCTTTCCAAATATAATTCCTATTACGCCAAAGTCAAAATCTCCAAATGTTGTATTTTGGAAGCCTAAGTTACCTAGTACAGGTAGAAGTAAAGCTGGAAGGAAACTTATAGCCAATCCGTTAACAAAAGCTCCTAGCATAGCGCCTTTCTTACCACCTGTTGCATTTCCGAATATTCCTGCTGTAGCTCCGCAGAAGAAGTGAGGAATCAATCCTGGAATAATTAGTACTCCTCCAATAGCTCCTAGAATAAGCATTCCGACGATTCCACCAATAAAGCTAAAAAGAAAGCCTATGATAACTGCGGTTGGTGCATAAGTAAAGAAAACTGCACAATCAACTGCCGGTATTGCATTTGGTATAATCTTCTTGGATATTCCTTGGAAAGCAGGTATTAAATCACCTAGAATCATTCTAACACCATTATAAACAATTGCTACTCCCACAGCAAATTTTAATGCAGTCATCAATGAGAAAACGATGAAGTTTGTTCCGCCTGAAATACTGGCAACAAATTCTGGACCTGCTGCAATTGCAGCTATAAGATAAAATATAATCATGGTAATTGCTGTAGATATTGTTGTGTCTCTTAAGAAACCAAATTTTTCAGGAATATTAATTTTTTCTGTGCTGTCTTCAGGCTTTCCTACAAGTTTTCCAATCCAACCTGCTATATAGTAGCCAAGGCTTCCAAAGTGACCCATTGCTATGTCGTCACCATCAGTAACTTTGAGTGTGTATTTTTGTCCTATTGCTGGTGATATTGCACTCCAAGCTCCCAGGATAAATCCACCAATTCCTATTAGTAATGCTCCATCTAATCCTCCTGTACTTAATACAGCAGATAATAAACAAGCCATAAAGAAAGTATGATGTCCACTCAAAAATATATATTTATATTTTGTAAATCTAGCAATTACCAAGTTGAAAATCAATCCAAACAAGAGAATGAACATGGTTTCTACACCTAGTACATTTTGAGCTATTGCCACTATTGCTTCATTGTTTGGTACTACCCCTGTAATATTAAATCCATGCTCAATCATTTGCCCTAAAGGTCCAAGATTAGCAACGATAAAGTCTGCACCTGCCCCAAGCATTAAAAATCCTAGAATAGGCTTTAAGGTACCAGTCATGATTTTATTAAAAGGTCTTCTTAATGCTAATAATCCGATTAATGAAATTAGTCCCATAAGTAACGCAGGTTGTGTCAAGATATCATTAGAGATTACCTTCAAAACATCCATTCCTTTACCCCCTTATACTGTTAATATTGAGTTAATGTTTCACTCTAACTGACTTAGCCCAGCTTTTGCTAGTAGTGCTTCTAATATATCCTCTTGTATTTTCTTCTTGTTGACATAGCTTCTTACTACAACTACCTCTTTTCCCTCAAACTGATCGGCTAGTTCTTTAACTGTTACTAGTAAGTCGCATACCTTTCCTTGGGCTGAATTGAAATCAGTAGATTCCACATTTGCGTTGATTCCGTTTTCTTCACATATTTCTTCTACTTTTGCCTTTAGCATTATACTGCTTCCTATACCGTTTCCGCATACTGTATAAATCTTTAGCACAAAAATCCTCCTTTAGCCTTTAGTTATTCACTACACTCTTTGATAATTCTTATCACCTCACTTTTGCTTTTAGCATTTATTATGCTACTAATGTATTTTTCATTTTCTAATAAAACCATTAATTCAGACAATGCTCTTAAATGTGTTTTAGAATCTATAGAGCAAAATGATATGACTAGCTTTACAGGATCATAATAGGTGCTTCCAAATTCTATTTCATCTTCTAATGTTATTAAGCTCATTCCTAGTTTTAGAGCTCCATCCTCAGGTCTGGCATGAGGAATTGCAACGCCTTCGTTTATTACTATATAAGGACCTAATTCTTTTACTGTGTTAATCATTGCGTCAACATATCTATTTTCTATTGCTCCGCATTTTTCCAGTAGTTCTCCACCCTTTTTAATAGCTTCTTCCCAGCTTTCCACTCTTACATTTAGTTCAATTGTATCCTCTGTAATCAAATCCATTAACATAGGCCCATCATCTCCATATAGTTCTCTTATTGCTCATATAAAATGACAAGAGAATTACTATTAAGTCCAAATAGTAATAATTTTACCTCTATGTTATTAATATATTGTTTGATGTTTTAGAATAGAAGTTCATTATTCGTTGCCTGTAATGTGGTAGAAATAATTTATAAATAAAAAAACATCTACAATATTGTAGATGTTAGCTAATAGTCATATAAAAATATAAATTTGTATTTTTTAAAAGCTTCTATAAGTATTTCTTTATTTCCTCTGAGGACAATACTTTTCCAACTGACTTGACTTCATCATCAACTACAAGAGCAGGTACTTCCATGACACCATAGGCCACCATCTCTCTAAGGTCTGCCACTTTCTCTATAGTGGCATCAATATCTAATTCTTTTACTGCCTTTTTAGCGTTTTTCTCTAATTTATCGCATTTTGAACATCCAGTACCTAGGATTTTAATTATCATAAAATCTACCTCCTTAGATTTTACATGTTTCAAGATATTTCTCTGCACCTTTGATTTTTTCAATATCGGCCTTTAAAGTTGGATAATTATCTTTATTATCTACAATGCTTTTCAGTATATTCTGCAGAACTTCATTGTGAATATTTATGTTGTAATATACAAATTGTTCTTGACGTTCATCTTTGACAAATCCCATATCTCTAAGCCTTGCAAGATGCTTTGATACTTTTGGTTGTGGTTCTTCTATTATTCCACATATTTGGCATACACAAAGCTTTTTGTGATACAAAAGAGCTAAGATTCTCATTCTTGTATCATCTGAAAGAACCTTAAAAAAGTTTATTAGATTATCCAAATCATCACTTCCTATCTTAGTTTCATTTCCTTCCCAACTACTTCTTCCCAAACATTAAATATTGGCTTAATAATTTGTGGTCCAATCTTTGAGATTATAACTAATTGGGAGCTTGGTTCTTCCTTATCAGTTATTTTGTAATCTATTCTACTGCCAACTACATCAACTTGATTCCAGCCATCCTCAAGCATAAAGAAGCCTTTAATTCTATAGCTGTCTTTTTTTATAATATCTATAAATTGAGTAAGCTTTTCTTTAGTTATTTCGCCATCATAGGTTAAAGTTAAAGTCTTTGGCTTATTTTCTGGAGTGTTTGTAGTATCTTCTGTTCCTGCCCAATCATTCTCCATAAGGTTCTTTTCTAAAAAGTTATAGTCTAACTTTCCATTTATGGCCGTTTGAATTTCTGCTTTATCATTAATTTTTCTTATTTTTTGTTTGATCTTATCTAACGTTTCTTCACTTATTAAATCAACTTTGCTTATAATCACTAGATGACAGAATTTAAGCTGCCTTTCTACGGTTTCTATATCTTCAATTTGCTCAAGAAAATTCATTCCATCTACTATGCAAATAGCCCCGCTATAGTCATAAACATCTCCCTTGGCAACTTGAACAGCATCTAAAAACTCTCCAATATTTG
>CAYYDM010000116.1:0-5572 GCA_964470635.1 uncultured Clostridia bacterium
GATGCGAACTGCGCCGTGTCGACTCCCACTTGCGGTCCTTGTCTGGGTGGCTATATGGGCATCCTCGCGAAAGGCGAGCGTGCGCTCGCGACCACCAACCGCAACTTCGTCGGTCGCATGGGACACCCCGAGAGCGAGGTCTACCTCTCGAGCCCGGCCGTGGCGGCAGCGAGCGCAGTGCTGGGACACATAGGCTTGCCGGAGGACCTGGGGTAGAGACCGATTGCTGCAAGCACGATAACCGCCGGCATTGCAGGGAACAGATATCGAGCGAAGATGAGAGTCGTCGCATAGACGGCGACGAGGGCAAGCGGCAGGGAAGCGACTACCCAGATCTTCAAACACCTGCGTCCTAGCCAGACTCCTCTCAGCGCAAGAGCGACGATGGCGAGATGGAGCGCCTCGACTCCGGCGCTCACCCCGGAGAACCCTCCGAATGGGTTCGGATGGTAGGTCAGGGTCGACGCCGCAATCGCCTTCGCTCTGCGAGAGAAGTAGTGCCAAGGATCGCTTCGAATCTGTTCGAGGGTGCGCGATCGGGCCAAAGCTGCGACCGCACGGTTCGCGTCACGCTCGTCCAGCGACTCATGGTAGCCGCCTTCCCAGTACTCTGTCGGCCCGCTGAGATCGTGCCAGTCATCGAACGTCGCGATGAAGCTGCCTGCGGCGCTCGATGAGCTGAATGGTACGAACTCCCCGTAGATGAGGGCGTTGCGGTACCACCATGGAGTAAAGCAGACGAGGACGACCAGCATCACCGTCAGTCCTGCGCGAACAAATCGGACTCGATCTTTCCCTCCAAATACGACAACGAGCAATCCGGCCAGGAGTATCCATGGCGCAGCAGCAGCGCGTACGTACATGGCCGCTGCCACGAGCAGACCGGTCGTGATGTATCGCATAGCGTTTCTCTTATCACGCGGTTCCATCGAGGTGAGGAGCGCGTACATTGCCCAAACGCAAAGCATCATGAACAGCTCCTCAGTAAGCGCGAATCGGTACGACCACCAGAACGGCGGGTAAAGGGCGCAGAGGATCGCTGCGGTCAGACCGACCGGGGCGGAAACGACCTTTTTGCCGATGAGGAACACTGCCCACAGGGTGAGACCTGAGAGCACCGCTTGAACCACTGAGACAATCGGCTGGATATCGTTCCCCGGTCCTTGAATCACGTGGAGTGTCGCAAGGAACAGCGGGTAGCCGGGAAGCACGTAAGCGTTGGGAGGAGGGTACTTATCGACTACTTCCGACGGCGTGTCGTGGCAAACGAAGGCGATATAACCTGAATCGACTATCCTGCGTGCGGCGTCGTCGTACCCGAGCGCATCGAATTCAAGCCCGGGCGCTGGGGTCATAAACGCGAGCAGGATACGCAGGAGAACAATCGCGACCGTGGCGCCCGCAACGATTCGCATCGCCTTTTGATCGCTCATGTTGGAGAATCGAAACGACCTCACAAGCGGCTCCCCGGCTGATTTCTCAACCTCGACGGCTGTTGAGTTGTAACGTTGCTTATAAATCACGCTTCCATGATACTCATAGTTAACATTATGAGCTTCGTTAACCATGGGGGATCTGTTGGGAGTAGTGGTGCTTCCCGCGGTGTGGACTGCCTTCTTCGTCATCGCCGTGGGGCGCGGTCATGAACTGCTGGAGTCCGTTCTGGTCGCCACGACCATTTTCGGCGTATTCATCGTATTGATAACCCAACTATCGAGTGCGGTCACTGCGTTTACCTCGGGGTACGTCTTCTCGCTATGGGCGCTTGTTCTTGTGGGGACCTCCGTTAGATGGCGAAAGGATTTGCAGGCGGGAGTCGGGATTCTCACCTCAAGGCCCTCGTGCTTTCGCTCAAAGTCGGAGTTTGTATTCGCGTTGATTTCCGCGCTGTTCCTCGTGGGAACCTTCCTCGCCGCCGTTCTGTACCCTTCAACCAACTGGGACAGCATGACGTGTCATATGACGCGCGTGTTCTTCTGGATTCAGAACGGCACCACCGCACTCTATCCAAGTCCTGTGAGCACCCAGAACTTCACCAGCCCCTTTGCCGCATGGGCGATTGCCAATGTGAAGATTCTCACCGGAGCGGATACATTCGTGAATCTGGTCCAGTGGTTGTCATACGCCGTCAGTGCGCTCGCCATATATGCGATCACCGGACTGTTGGGGTCGGGCCAGCGCGGGCAAAGGGTGGCGTTCATCTGCGCACTGAGTGTTCCGATGGCCGCCCTTCAGTCGTCGTCGACGCAATACGACATGGTCACAGCCATACACGTGTTGATTTCGATTTACGTGATGCTCCGACTGAACGTCGGAGATTCGGGCCGCGAGCGGATCTCAAAGAATCTAGCCGCGTGCTGGATCGGGGCTTCGATCGGCTTAACCGCACTCTCAAAACCGACGGGCCTGATAGCGGTGTTGCCATTTGTAATCTGGACAATTTATGCATTGTCAAAGAAAGCGGATTTGAAGCAGTTCGCAAGGGTTGTCGCGACGTCTCTACTCGTGATGCTCATCGTAGTTTCGGGCTGGTGGGGGAGGAATGCGTTTCTCTTGCAGGGGGACATAATGGGTTCGTCCCAGCCGGGGAACGCCCATATCCTCAATGTCGATCGCAGCGTCGGGGCGCTGTGTACTTCGGTTATTCGCAACCTATCGCAGTGTGTTGGAACGCCTGTTGCGCGGGTGAACGGCTTAATCGAGTCAGCGAACAAGGCTCTGGTTGCATCGTATGGCGAGGACATCGACAGCGCGGTCAACAAGGAAAATCCCGATCAACCTTATGTAATACCCGTCGCGGGGCGAATCCACGACATCGCACCCTCTCCCTTCACCTTCCTTCTGATCATGTTCGGGGCCGCGCTCGCTATTGCCGATCGACGCACTCGGGGAATCGCACTACCGTACTTGACATGCGGGATCTTCGCCCTAGTAGTTCCCGCAGCGTTAATCACGTGGAATATCTACATTTCCCGAGTACTCATGCCTGCAACTTTGGTGTTGGTCCCGCTGATTGGCCTCGGCTACGACGCCCTTGTCGGAAATGGTGAGCGCAGCGGTATCCGTTTGCCCAGGTTCGTCTTCCTGTTCTTGATTACGGCGGGAATCCTACTGGCGGGCGGAGGGGTCGCATTCAGCTCGACGAACCCCCTGCTACCGAATTCAATTCTCCCCGGCAGGCACTCTCGAGAGGTCAATGGATTTTGGAATACTCCGAAACAGGAGTTGATGAGCACGCTGCATGTTCCCGAATACAACGGCTTCGTTGACCAGGTCGCAGAGTATGTTGAGCAGAACCGTGTTCAACGCCTCGGAATCCAGTCGTTCGAAAACACCAACCTATACCTCTACCCGTTACTAGCCCGACTTGACGATGTCGATGTTCGGTTCGTTGGATATTCGGTGCTTGATGTCGGCTCGGTCGACCCTTCGGATCGCCAGGCGGTGCTCGTGTTCTCGGAGAGCACGAGGGACGATGAAGTCCTTGGCCTTAAGCCATGTCACACTGCTAAGCGGGAATTCTCGGTCTATCTGCCTCGACTCGAGGTGCACGCAACTATGTATGTGATTGAGACGCTGTAGAGCAACCCGAAGCTCTATCAGTCGGTTTCTGTTGAAAGGGAAGCGCGGACTGCGCTCAGGGTCGTTTTCCCTTTTTAATTACAATTCTTGGAGTAATATGTCGGCGTGAGTCTCCGTGAATGAACTGATGGAGATCGGAATGGTTGCGGGCTGGATTTCGCGAATGTTGCACAGAAGCATGGTAGGTCTCAAGAACAGCGAGGTATTTATCGACATCGCGGTTGTCGCCGCGTCGGTTCTGTTCTTCCCCGTACTTGTCCAGTCGGCACTTTACCTAATCGGTATTTCGTTAACGTCGCTGTCGTTCCTGCTTGGTTTATTCGTAGGAATTTGCGTACCCCTGTTCGTATGCAAGCGCAATGGGAATCTCACCGCCGCATACCTTGCTGTAGCTGTGGCCTCGGTCATTTCGCTGGTCGCCTTCTCCCAAACATGGGACAACTCCTATGACTCACTTGATTACCATGAGCCGGCCATCCGTCAGCTTGCGGCCGGTGCTGACCCCGCGTTCCGCGACCTCACTGTATTCTGGTCTGACCATTACCCGAAAGCATCTTGGATATATTCTGCAGGCGTGTTCGCCCTTACGGGCAGCATCGAGACCGCGCGCGTAGTGAACGTTCTCGCACTCCTCTGCTGTATGGGGGTCTGCGCATGGGCGACACTTTTATTTGGGACTGTCGCGACCACCTGGCGAATCGCAGTGGCGTTATTGCTTACCTTCAACCCTGTCACCCTGTATCAACTCTCATCGCATTATGTCGACGGTCAGATGTCGAGCCTCGGAATCACGTTGATTGTGCTGTTTCTCGCCGTCACGGTGTATCCGGAACGTTCGGCGAGCAGGGAACGCCTGTCACTTGCGATAATGTGCTCGATCCTGATGATCAACCTGAAGTACACAGGATTGGTTTTTGTCGTTGGGGCATTCGTGCTTCTAATCGTCTGGACACTGCTCGGTAGACGTCGAGACATTCTTAGCACGAGAGGCTTCATGTTATTTGCCGCTGTACTCCTATGCGGCACGCTGGTTGTCGGGTTCAGCCCGTATCTCACCAACTTGATGGATCATCATGATCCGGTCTATCCCATGTTTTCGTCAGACCTTGGCTCAATCGGCGATGCCCCCGATCAGCAGCGTCCGGATCCATACCTAAGCGTGTCTGCCCCCGCTGCCTTCGGAATGTCACTACTCGAGAAGACGTCTCGTTCGATGGACGCTCCTTTCAGGGTTAAAAACCCTCTCATCGTTACGAGGGATGAGGGGGCTGCCCTCCTTATAGATCCGCGTCGCGGAGGGTTTGGCCCATTGTTCTTTCTTGCCTTAATTGCTGCGGGAGTTTCGCTGGGGATCAACTCACTCGTCTTTCGGAAGCACCCACGCGGACTGTGCCCGTCCCAGATCGCAGGCATCTGTCTGGTCGTGCTGTGTTTGACACTGCTGATGGTGGAGTCCTGGTGGGCTCGACTCGCACCCTTCTTCTTCTTTATCCCAGTATTTATCGGGTATAGAGGGCTGTGCTCCTGGTCTCGTATTGGACGTGCTTTTGCAGCATTCACGCTGATTGTGCTGATACTCGATTGTTCGATGATCGGATATGTTCAGCTTCAGGATTATCGAAACCAGTATGTGGCGCGCAAGGCGACTCTTCAGGCGTTGTCCGATAGAGTTCCGGTGCGTGCGGCCATCTATCCGAGCGACGGCGTCACGTACGGAACCGAGGATTCCCTTGAATCTCGCATACTGGAGGCCGGCTATGATTTCGAAGTGTTCGACAACGCCGAGACCTCGCCACTGGAGACGTCGGACGGTCGATCGGTGGCGGATGTGTCTATTGGCGGCGAGTTTCTTGGTAGGTGGGAGTACTACCCGATGCTAATGATGTGCGTCGAGTTCGAGTGACATCCGTCTCGAGGGTATAATCGCAGCGTATGTGTCCTGCTCTTGAGATTTCCCGAGGAGACCATGAAGCGCGCACTCATTACAGGC
>CAYYDM010000117.1:0-5550 GCA_964470635.1 uncultured Clostridia bacterium
ATAATAATTTCTTATCTTTTTATAGGATTTTGTATAATGATTGCTGGAAGTGGTGCAGTATTTGTTGAGCAGCTTAATTTGTCTGCTAATATTGGGATTTATCTCATGGCATTTTTATGCTTTCTCACCTTAGCATTTAGTGTAAAAGGAATAACTTTCGTAAATAATTTAGCTGTTCCTTTTTTGATTATAGGGATCATATTAGTGGGGTCGACTGTAATAGCAAGGGAAGGGTTTGTTTTCAGCAATTTTCATGGAGCAAATGTAACTAAAACGGGAAACTGGATAACATCAGCTATTCTTTATGTAAGTTATAATAGTATATCGGCAGTGGTAATAATGACATCTCTTCTTCCTATCATAACTAATGAGAAACAAGCAATAAAAGGAGGAATATTAGGAGGATTGGGACTTGGAATCATGGCCATATTTATTCTATTATCTACTCTTATATTGTATACTGATGTATATAGCATAGAGATACCTATGGCAAAGGCTGCACAACGTTTAGGCAATTGGGGAGGATACATGTATTCTATTATATTATGGCTTGCTATGTTTACTACTGCCATTGCTAGTGGTTTTGGTTGCGTAAACAGGATTTCTTCTCTGTTTAAAGGAAATCAACTATTTATTTCAGCAGTTTTTTGTATAATTGCTATTCCTTTTGCTAAAATAGGTTTTTCTAACTTAGTATCAATACTTTATCCCCTATTTGGATATTTAGGGCTTTTCATGCTTATATATATTATTGTTAATCAATTTTTGAGTATTGTAAGTATGCGTAGAAGGAATTTATATAGACAAAAGTGAATTATACATATTAAGATGGGAGGGAAGTACTATGTTTGCAAAGGAAGAGAAAAGTAAAGGTAAGAAACTAATGTGGATAATTCTAACGATTATAATAATTAGTTTAATGTTTTTTAGCGGATCATTAAGGGACAAGGTACAAGGCTTATTTAAACAAACAGAAAAGTCATTGGAGCTTATACAAAGTACAGATATTCCCTGGTTTAAAGATGGAGAGGTAAAGGACTATGATGGGGTCATAGTAAATTCTAATAATAAAAACATTACTTCATACAATCTATTAGGAAACCAGATATGGTCAAAGAGTATAGATTTTGATTCATCTTTAACTCACTTCGGGGAAAATACCATTTATGCAGCAGATAAGGATAAAGGCCAGATAGTTGCCTTTAATACCCAGGGAGAAAAATTGTGGACTTATGATGCTAGACAAGCAATAAACAAAATTGTTGAGAGAAATGGTCTCTTAATAATATATACAAAAGCAGGTGAACAAATTGATCAAATAAATATTTTGGATGAGAAAGGTTCCCTTTTGGCTAATACTGTTGTAGACAAAGGAAGGCTTTTATCTAGCAACATTTCTAATGATAGAAAAAAGTTTGCACTTGTTACATTAGACTTTTCCGATAATAAACTGCAAAGTAGTCTTTTATTATACACCATAGAGGGAGAGCTTCTGTGGAAAAAAGATTTCTCAAATTGGGTTATTCTTGATGCAGCATTTATAGACAACCATACTGTACTTATGATAAGTGATACTAAAATAGTAAGTTTAAATATAGAAAATGAATTGCTATGGAGTAAGGAACTTGAGGGCATGTTAAAGGATATCGATGTAAATCAAAAGCAAAAAGAAATATACCTGCTTTATGGAGAAAGCAAGGATTACATAGAGGTATTAGAGCCAAATGGAAAGACAAAAAGTAAGCTTTCATTAGATAACTATTACAACAATATTTATATAAACAAAAGTAACATCTTCTTAACTGGAGAAGATAGACTTATAGGGATAGATAACAACAAAGTTTTTTTAAATTATAAATGTAAAAACAAAATAGAAAACTTAGTATTTGAAAAAAGTAATATTCTTTTATTTACTGAAAAAAATTTGTTAATAGGAAAATTATCGAATAAAAAAGAAGAGATGAGCAATTAATATTCACATAAAAAGGCAGGTGTTTAGATGAACTGGGTTGATGTATGCATTTTCGCTATCTTAGCAATAAATTCATTAATTGGTTTTAATCAAGGTTTTATCATTTCAGTCTTTAGTTTACTTGGACTTATAATATCCTATTTTCTTGCTAGGCTATATTATCCAATAATAGCTCAATTTATATTAAATAATCAGGGAATCTATGATAAAATAAGAGGTTTTGTTGATAAAAGACTATATTCAATGTTTGAGGATAAGGCGGATATTTTTAGTTATGGACCTTTGTTAGATAAATTGAACTTACCAAAGCCCTTAATAGACATTATGATAAAAAGCCCAAAAGTAGGTTCATACACTTCTGGACTATCAGAAGCTGCTTTAAATATTATGACTGAGGCCTTGACTCGCATATTCATAGATGTAATAAGCTTAATTATTGCTTTTATAATTGCGAGAATAGCAATGATTTTCATTGTAAGGCTTTTAAGCGTATTTTCAGAACTTCCTATGCTAAAGCAATTTAATAAGTTATTAGGTCTTGGCTTTGGCCTTATTAAAGGACTTTTGATAATCTTGGTGATATTTGCTATACTTACTCCTATCATATCAGTATCACCTAGTGGCTTTTTAGCGGAGGGAGTATTTGGCTCTGGGCTAGGATATTATTTATATGATAACAATATATTATTAAAGTACTTAAAGAATGTAATGCTGTAATTCTTTTCAGTTGAGTAAAAAATACGGTGTATATACACCGTATTCTCTTACTCAACTATTATCTCCACTCTTTCACCGTCTCCACTTTCAACATCAACTATTTTTCCTTCTGCTCCATTCTTAATTAATTCAGCTATTTCATTAAAGTCGATATCTTTTATGTCTGAATTTTTTAATTCAGGAGAAAACTTTGTTGCCATTTTTAGGCCTACATCTACTAGAGCCAGTGGAATATTTACGTTTACTTTTGTATTGTCATCTGGATCATGAACTTTTATTCTTAGCCACTTAGAAGGTTTTGCTACCGGCATACTTTCTTTTTCTTCCAATGCACCTAAAAGTTCTAATCCGTCTTTTGATGTTATTTTCCCATCTTCAATCATCTTAAGTATTTGCATTTTTTCTTCTTTTAAATAGGTCATACTGAGCCCCCCTTTAACCTTATATAATTTTTATTGAACCATTTGATGTTGAAGCAATTAAATTAATCTGATTTTCAAATTCAGTATTGTATGCACTATGAGCTAGTATCTTCTGCTTACCAGGACTATTTTGCTTATTCAAGTCATATATGAGATTAGGTATTGCTACATCCAAACGACCCATAGAAGTTTGAGCATCTATTGTATAAGCCTTGCTATGGTCATCAATATTTATTTCAATTGAACTGTTTGAAGTGTATGTTTCAATTTTGTATAAAGTCGATGTTTCAACATCAACTACTCTGATGCTTCCATTAGAAGTTTTAGCCGTAATAGACGATGCAATTGAGTCTTCAACTCTTAATGAAGCATTTGAGCTAGTAAGTATCATTTCTTTGGATTGTGCATCCATTATTGATACTCTGCCGTTTTTTGTAGTAGCAACTATTTCTTCACAACTGATATCCTGCACGTTTATAGTGGCATTAGATGTTTCTAATTCTATTCTTTTTGAACATGTGGCTTCAATATTTATTGATCCATTGTTAGTGCATGCTATTATTCTATTAGAGTTTATATCCTGTATTTTGATAGAGCCATTAGTTGTATCTAGTATAAGTTCATTAGTATTCACATCACTGGACTCAATTCTTCCATTAGAGGTCAATAGAAAAATCTTGTTGTAACTAAAAGAAGGAATATATACTTCAAGGCTTGTGCCTATACCGGTGTTATATCTAGGTTTAAATACTAACTTGTTATCTTGCTCAATTACTTCATATACTGGTTGGCTTTTATCGTATACCGATTTTTTAACGGAGCATTTGGCTTTAATACGGATATTATCGCCTTCGCCAGAGCGAAGTATTATTTTACCGTTTGTTCCATGTATCTCAAGAGTAGGAGAATCCATGACTCTGATGTTTCTATCTATGGTTTCACTTATGGTTTCATAGCTGCCTGGAAATATATTAAAGGAACCATCACCAACAAATCCATCTACCATTTTAAGTACCTTCTCTGTAATTGACGTGGCGCTCTCAGCTAACTCTTCTCCAACCTTTCCCATTTTTTCACCAAAGTTTTCGCCCCAGTTCCCCATTTTTTCACCGAAGCTTTCACCCCAGGCCCCCATTTTTTCACCGAAGTCTTCACCAAAGTTTTCTCCCCAGTCATCCATCTTTTGCCCGAAGTTATCCATTTTCTTATCGAGACTCTCACTTAGACGCTCCATTTTTTCTGCCTTTTTTTCTAGATTTTCTATTTTATTAGTTGTAACCTTTTTTATAGAACTATCAGCGTATTCATCTTTATCATGTATAAAACCAGTATATTTTTCTTCACTGTTAGGTATCTGTTCATCCATGTCATTATCTTCGTCATAATCTGATTCAGCTTCATTGTAATTTTGCAGTTCTTCTTCCATCTCAAGTTCATCTAATGCTTGAAGCAGTTTTGATGCTTCATCGCTAGAGATTTTACCTTCCTGAAGCATTGTAAGTACCATTAATCTTTCCTCACTCACCACTTTCCCCTCCTAATGCTATTCCTCTTTTAAAAGCTTTACTGCTTCCTCAGCAGTTATTTCACCTGCACTAAGTTTTGCTAGAATCTCTTTTTTATCTACCTTAGGACCGTATTTAGCACTATATCCTAAAGCTTCAACTACATTTTCTAGTTTACTCCTTACCGTAGGATAAGAAATACCCATTTCTTTTTCAATTTCTTTAATATTACCTCTGTTTTTAATAAATACTTCTACAAAGTTTTTCTGATCTTCAGTTAATCTACAAAACTTGCATAAAGTAAACTTACCTTCTATAGTTGTATCGCAATAATTACAATGAAGCCTTGTCACGTCCATTTCATGGTCGCATACAGGACATCTTCCTAATGCTTCTTTGTTCATTTCATCTCACCTTCCTCTACAAAACTGATATTTTTACTACATCCTTATCACTACATACATCAATAAAATCAAAGGAACCATAGGCCCTTATTGTATTAATAAGCTCTTTAATGTCTACCTTATTTATTAATTCTAGTGCTGTTTTAGAATGCTGATCCATGTGGTTACTATACTTAGCTACTAAAGGAGTTAATAGCATTACAAACCTGCCTAAAGACGTAACTACCCAAAAGGGTATAGCTGGTAACCTAATTCTTGTTCCGTCATCTCCGTTAATTATTAAAATTTTGATTCTATTTGCAGGCTTTATTTTGTCTATACTATTTTCATTTATGTTTTTTATAAGCTTTACAGCTTTCTTACAGCTTATTTCCTCATTTTCAAGACTAGTTAGGATATTCCTTATTTCCTCCTTCAAGACAATTCCCCCTTTGCCCTAATAATTTTTATTACCTTTTTCTATTTTCAGAAATTAGGGTATAATCAAATGAGATCATTTATATTTATTCTACAGATTTTTGTCTTGTTGT
>CAYYDM010000118.1:0-5547 GCA_964470635.1 uncultured Clostridia bacterium
CAAATTATTAGATATGGTAGAGTTACTCTACAAGACTTTAAAGAAGGCTTTAGAGTATATTTGTGGAAAGTATATGGAGTTTTATTTATTGGTTGGGCTGCAGGATTTTTATTTGATAGGATTATAGCTCCTGTCATTTATTCAATCAATTTATCATTAGCGGGAACTATAAGTTTTATTATAAGCTTTTTAGTGCTAATATTAATGAATGCATTGCCTGAATCTATATATCAAAAACATTATTCTTCTTGGGAAACTGTGACTTATGCATTCGACTTTGTCAAAGAAAATTGGATTGAATGGTTTGTACCAAATGTAATAATGCTAGGACTATTTTATCTAGTTACAGGCAATGTTATAAGAGATGTTTTTGCAATAAGTTCAGGTTTTTTCTATAGCTTTTCTATAACTGGTGTGTTACTTTATGTATTAGGTCAGATAATGTTTTCGTTTATTATGATATATAGAGGAATTTTATTTGATATTTTAAGTACAAGCACCAGAAGAAAAAGAGCATTTATGCAACATTTGTATAAGTAATTATATTACAGCTATTGTAGAAAAGGACAGGTGAAAATTTTGAAAGGACTAAATGAATATTTTACTCGTAAGACTGAGAATATTTCTTTTATTGAGATAAAACCTGATTCGTTCGTCTATATAAATAATTGGAAAATAGGATCAGATACACCATTACCTTTGATTATTGACGAGCTTATAAGTGAAATTAAAGAGGGAACAGCTAAAGATGAAGTGAAAGTTTCTTCTATTATTAATGGAATGATATATCTTATTGGAGCAGATCCAGAGTTTAAGTTTTGTGAGCAATATAAAGAAATACTTTATAACTATGACGAAAAAATTGAAGAATATATACTATATATTGGGCTAAAAAAGATTAATGAAAATTCTTTTGAAGATGGCCTTGTATGGCTTAGAGCTTTATATAATATAAATAATAATAATCTAATGGGAAAATATAATTACGCTCTTGCCTTGGAGGAAAAAGCAAGGAGACTATTTTCAATAAATGATAAAAAGATGGGAAATATCTTTTTAAATAGCTCTACAAATATTTTTGAAGAAATTATCAATGATGATTCAAGCTTTGACTTAGCTTATTATAAGCTAGGATATCATTATAAAAATAGTCAGCAATATGTAAAAGGCAGCTTAATGTGGGAGAAATATCTTCAACTAGGAAAAGATGATGAGATGCTAGATGAAGTAAGAGAAAACCTAGAGGAAATAAAGGATGATATAATATATGAGAAAGGATATAATGAAATACTATCTGGCAATCCAAGTGCTGGATTAGAGAGACTTTTACCTCTGAAAGAAAAGTATGTAGATTGGTGGAATTTATTTTTCATGATTGGATTAGGTTATAGGCAGATAGGTATGTATGAAGAAGCTATTGCTGAATTTGAAACTGTTCTTGATTTTGTTCCAGAACAGGTAGATGCATTGAATGAACTTGGACTTTGCCTGGCTTTTATTGGAGATTATGATGAAGCAATTTCTAAGTTTACAAAAGCAATAGAATTAAGGCCTAATGATTATGAAATAAGATGTAATAGAGGAATGACTTATTTACAAATTGGAGATATTGATAATGCAGAAAAAGACATCAATGCTGCATATAAAATGTGCAGTATAGATGAGATAACTATTTCATGTAAAAAAGAACTTGAAAGAATAAAGGATATGGCTTAGGTCATATCCTTTTTTTGAGAGAAAATTTAAGGTTTTGTAAACACTTTGAACAAACGCATATTATTATGATAAAATAAGTTTGGAAACGTTTTCATTTCAACAAAATAATATTAAAGGGGGGAATACTTTGCTTAAATACTTAACGGATTTAGTTGAGAATGCTAAAGGTCAAGCGAAGAAGGGGTTAGCAGTAGCTGCCTGTCAAGATGGGGAAGTATTAAGAGCTGTCCACGATGCGGCTCAAAACGGGATTGTTAGGCCAATTTTAATTGGAGATATTGAGAAAACTGAAAAAATAGCAAAAGAATTAGGGTTTTCTGTGGAGGAATATGAAAAGATTGAGACTAAAGACTTAGTTGAAGCAGCAGAAATAGCAGTAAAATATGTGAGTAGTGGCAGGGCAGATTTTATTATGAAAGGATTAATAGATACATCTATATTATTGAAAGAAGTCCTTAATAAAGAGTATGGTTTAAGGACAGAAAGTCTCCTTAGCCATATAATGATATATGAAGTACCTTCATACCACAAGTTTTTGTTTTTGACTGATGGTGGTATGAACTTAGAGCCAAGCTTAGAAGACAAGGTGAAAATAGTTAGAAATGCAGCAAAGGTTTGTAAATCGTTGGGATACTCTAAAGTAAAAGTAGCAGTCATTGCAGCAAAAGAAAAGGTAGACCCAAAGATGATTGCAACGGTTCACGCAGACGAATTAAAGAATATGCATAAGGATGGATTATTTGAAGATGGAGTTATTATAGATGGACCTTTAGCACTTGACTTAGCAGTTTCTAAAGAAGCAGCCAAGGTTAAAGGATACAGCAGTGAAGTAGCAGGAGATGCAGATATTCTTCTTGTTCCTAATATTGAAACGGGAAATGGAATTGGAAAGAGCTTAACATATTTTGCAAATAGCCAATCAGCAGGTATAATAATGGGCGCAAAGGTTCCTATAGTTTTAGTGTCCAGAGCTGATTCACATGAAGCCAAGCTATACTCTATTGCACTTGGCAGTATGATTTCTGAGTTAAATAGGCAATAATTTTTGATTTTAAAACATATAAAGGGGTGTAAAAGAGATGAAAAGATTATTGACTGGAAATGAAGCAGTAGCTCTTGGCGCATATGAAGCTGGAGTTACTGTTGCTTCTGCCTATCCAGGAACTCCAAGTACTGAAATATTAGAAAACATATCTATGTATAAGGAAATCTATTCTGAGTGGGCACCAAACGAGAAGGTTGCTTTAGAGGTGGCTATTGGAGCTTCTATAGGAGGGGCAAGATCTATTGCAGCAATGAAGCATGTAGGCGTTAATGTGGCTGCAGATCCATTATTTACTTTTGCTTATACTGGTGTTAATGGAGGATGTGTACTTGTTTCAGCAGATGATCCTGGAATGCATAGTTCTCAAAACGAACAGGACAATAGATACTATGCTAAGTTTGCTAAGATTCCTATGCTAGAACCTAGCGATAGCCAAGAGGCAAAGGATTTTGTTAAGATTGCCTATGAAATAAGTGAAGAATATGACGCGCCAGTTCTTCTAAGACTTACTACAAGAGTATGTCATGGTAAAGGCTTGGTAGAAATAGGAGAGAGAAAGGAAGCTGAGTTTAAGGAATATAAAAAGGATATTGCAAAATATGTAGCAACTCCTGCAAATGCAAGAAAACGCAGAGTAATATTGGAAGAAAGACTTGCAAAGCTAGAAGAACTAAGTAATAAATCTGACTTAAATAAAATAGAATGGAATGATAAAAAAATAGGGGTTATAACTTCAGGAGTAGCATATCAATATGCGAAAGAAGTTTTTGGAGATAAAGTTTCATTCTTAAAACTAGGCTTCACCTTCCCTTTACCAAAAGAAAAGATAAAAGAATTTGCTGAGCAAGTAGAAAAACTATATGTAGTAGAGGAATTAGAGCCTTATTTAGAAGATGAAATTAGAAGTATGGGAATAGAAGTAGTTGGTAAAGAGATTATTCCAGCAATAGGAGAACTAAATCCAGATATATTAGCAGAAGTATTATTAGGAATTAAAGCTGATAAGGTAGACATTAGTCCTGAAAAGGTTGTGGGAAGACCACCTACTATGTGTGCAGGTTGTCCTCATAGAGGATTATTTTATGTATTAAGTAAAAAGAAAAACGTAGCCATTACCGGCGACATTGGGTGTTATACATTAGGCTCAGCACCTCCATTAGAGAGCATGGATACATGCATATGCATGGGTGCTAGCATTAGTGCTGGCCATGGACTAACTAAAGCTTTTGAAAAGAGCGGAAAAGATACTAAGGTGTTCGGAGTTATTGGAGACTCTACATTTTTCCATTCGGGTATAACAGGTTTGATAAATGTAATATATAATAAAGGAAATGTAGCAACTATTATTCTAGATAATAGAATAACAGGAATGACTGGACATCAAAATAACCCTGGAACTGGATATACTTTGTCTGGTGATGCAACTCAATATATTGATATAGAAAAAATATGTGAGGCTATAGGTGTTAAAAATATAGCTGTAGTAAATCCATTAGACTTAAAAGAAACAGAAGATGCTATTAATAAAGCTCTTAATACAAAAGAGTCAATGGTGATAATAACTAAAATGCCTTGTGTTTTAAAGAAATCTCCTAAAGAGGAAGTAGATGAGTACAAATTAAATGAGAGAGTTAAGTGTACGGTAGACAGAGAAAGATGTAGAAAATGTAAGATGTGCTTAAAGGCTGGTTGTCCAGCAATATCATTTGACGCCAATATAGGTTCAATAATAGATGAATCTATGTGTGTAGGCTGTGACGTATGTTTACAAATATGTCCATTTAAAGCAATAGTAAAGGCGGGTGAGTAGTATGTCTGACGTGAAAAATATTTTGTTTGTAGGTGTAGGGGGTCAAGGAATAATACTTGCTAGTAAAGTCTTATCTAAGGGTCTTATTGATGCTGGATATGATGTAAAGATGTCTGAAGTACACGGAATGGCACAACGTGGAGGTAGTGTAACCACTCAAATAAGATATGGAAAAAAAGTTTACTCTCCAATAATAGGTATAGGTCAGGCTGATATTATAGTATCCTTTGAAAAAATGGAAGCCATGAGATGGATAGAATATTTAAAACCTAGCGGAAAAATGGTTGTAAATAATTATGCAATCTCTCCAGCACCAGTTTTATCTGGGAAGGTGGAATACCCTAAAGGAATTATTGAAGACTTAGAAGGCAAAGTCAATACAATAAGTATAGATGCAGCACAAGAGGCAAAAAAACTAGGTAATATTAAAACATTAAATATTATAATGCTAGGAGCTCTTATTAAGGCTATGGGCATCGACGAAATAGATTGGGAAAGTGTTATTAAGGAAGAAGTAAAAGATAAGTTTGTAGATATAAATATTCAAGCCTTTAATATAGGAAAGATGTTAGTTAAATAAATTAAAACAGTAGAGCTAAGAATTTACTTAGCTCTACTGTTTTAATATCAAGAAAAAATGAGCATGGGAAATACTTTAAATTAATCATGAATAATAAAAACTCAATATTTTGTATATTATTTGGATAGACTATAAATAAAAAGAGCTATATAGGAATTAATTGGATAGAAAAAACCTATTGACTTATTTTAAAAAATTTGATATATTAAAAAAGTCGCTAGTGAGTGACAAGAAAAACGCAACAAAAAAAGTTAACAAAAAGTGTTGACAAGAAAGAACAAAAATGTTAACCTAATAAAGTCGCTAAAAACAACAGAAAAGTTGTTGAAAGACACAAAAGTTTGGTCTTTGAAAATTGAACAGTGAGAAGAAAACAAACATCCAAAATGTAAATTT
>CAYYDM010000119.1:0-5523 GCA_964470635.1 uncultured Clostridia bacterium
TATATGCATATCTTAATAAACATACTAAAAATGTAATTAACAAAATCACCCATATCTTTAATTGATAATTAAGAATAGAAAGAAATATATCTTCTAAAGATTTATTTGTTATTTGTGAGTAAATTACTGCTGATATAAAGAATATAAAAGTTATTATTATTTCTTTAAATGCGCTCCAAACAGTGTCTTTCCATATTTTCTTTAATAGTTCCATTTTGTTTTAATTTTCGTTCTAATTCTCCATTGATAATAATGCAAATAGCATTTTTGCAAGGTTTACCTATTTTAATGTCACAAAAGTAGTAAAAAATATTAATCCATTACAATTTATGGTTATTATGTACAAATATGAAAAGTTTGAGTACTTTCTTGAAAGCTAACGACAACAAGCCTATTGTCGTGAATGGAGGGTGATTATATTTAATCGCTCTCTTTGATTTTTGTACCTTTGGGTTTAAGTGAAAACAGACAAAGTAATGCAAGATAGCACCGACATTCAATTAACCCCAAAACAAGAACGTTTTTGTTATGAGTACTGCATAGATTTTAATGCTACTCAGGCAGCTATAAGAGCAGGTTACAACGTAAAAACAGCATATTCAATAGCATCCGAAAACCTGAGAAAACCTCAAATTCAAAGCAGAATTAAAGAAATGCAGGATAACCTTGCCCAGACAGCAGGAATAAGCGCATTACGGGTTCTTAAGGAGCATGAGAAGATTGCATTCTCTTCAATAGCCAATATGCATAACAGCTGGATAGAAAGAACCGACTTTAACAAGCTGACTGATGATCAGAAGGCTTGCATAAAGAACATATCTACAAAGGTGCTAAAGAAGAATATCGGAACAGCAGACAGCCCTGAGATTGTTGATGTAGAGTTCGTGAAGATAGAGCTATATGATAAGCAGAAAAGCCTTGATTGTATCAATAGAATGTTAGGGTTTGATGCACCAATCAAACAGGACGTAACCACAAACGGTAATGACATAACTCCAATGAGTGTAAACCTGAATATAGTCTATAACAAGAAAGAAGATATTGATCTTCAAAGTAAATCAGTTGACTTAG
The DNA here is from genome assembly GCA_964470635.1 of uncultured Clostridia bacterium. Lineage (GTDB taxonomy): Bacteria > Bacillota > Clostridia > Tissierellales > Proteiniboraceae > Proteiniborus. The sequence continues at coordinate 1,072 of CAYYDM010000119.1, forward strand.
AGGAATGCAAGGAGAATTGAACATAAAAGGAACACCTGTACTTGCCAGAGCTTTTAAGGCTCTTAATTCTGGAAGGTTCAATGTGATGGTCTTTGAAGGGGGATCGCGTAGTTCAAAGACTTACTCCCTTATTCAGTTCTTCATTCTCTATGCAATCAACAACAGGCATAGAACCAATCGTGTAGTGATTGCCAGAAAGAAAGGAACTTGGCTTGCCTCTACAGTCTGGAATGACTTCAAAGAGATCCTTCTTTCTCACGGACTCTTTAACGACTGCAAGATAAATAACTCCGTAAAGATTATCCGTCTTTATTCAACCACATTCGAGTTTATCGGCCTTGATGATGTACAAAGACTTCACGGATTGACAACCGATGTCTTTTGGATTAATGAAGCAATGGAAGCTTCAAAAGACGACTTTGACCAATTGGAACAGAGATGTACCCGATTTTCTATACTGGATTATAATCCGTCTGCAGAAGAACACTGGATATACGACAATGTATGTAAACGTGAGGATTGTTACTTTGATCACTCGACCATGCTTGATAATCCATTTATACCGGAGAACATGAAGCGTAAGATTCTCTCTTATGAGCCTACTGAATACAACTATGCTCATGGTACGGCAGATAAACGTAAATGGCTGATTTATGGATTAGGCAAAAGAGCGAAGATTGAAGGGCTTATCTTTGAGAATTACACTATCATCAAAGAGGTTCCTATATGGGTTAAGAGACGTTGGCAAGGTCTTGATTTTGGGTACACAAATGACCCTACAGCCTGTTCAGAAGTCGGGTTCCTTGATAATGGAATCTATATTGATGAAGAGTTCTATAAAACAAACATGCTCTCTACTGATATCATAAACGATTTAAAGCTATTCCCTAAAAGAAAGATCTGGAGTGAATCGGCTGATCCTCGTTTACTGAAAGAGATCTATAACGCAGGTTTTAATATCCATCCGGTAAAGAAGTTCCAAGGCTCGGTAAAGGCAGGTATCGACTTTATGCAGGGGAAGAAGTTATTTATCACAGAAAACTCGATCAATGCAAAGAAAGAGCTGGATAATTACACATGGCAACAAGATAAAAACGGTAAATGGCTTAATGAACCTGTGGATGATTACAATCACATCATCGATGGAATTCGCTATGTATGTTTAATGGAATTAATGGGAAGAAAAGAGATTATTAATGATTATAAAGGTGTTTTTCGCTAAATATTGATGATATGAGTATCGAGGAAATTTTTAATCTGGGAGAAGAATCTTTAATTATTGCACAGTTAAAGAAAAGAGCCACCCCGCTACCAAGTTATGATAAGCTTATTGCAGATTGGGATCCAGATAAGCACGACGTTATGGATAAAGAGAAGCGTCATGATAATGTACGGATCAAAAAAGACAAGTGGACAGATGAAAAAGGAGTGGAGCATCCGGCAGAGACAGAACCGGATCCGGTAAACAGAATACCCTTACCACTTGAACAGGATATCGTGAACATCCATACTGCTTTTACCGTTGGTACAGAGCCTAAACTAAACTGTGCTCCGTCTAATGATGAAGAAAAAGAGCTTTTCTCGGTCATTCAGACTATTGGCAAGAAGAATAAGCTTAAATACCACAACAAACGAGTTGTAAGGGCTTGGCTCAGTGAAAAAGAAGTAGCTGAGTATTGGTATGTGGTTAAGGATGATTCTTTCTGGAAAAAAGCTCTTGCCAAGATCAAGAATGCTATAGGGCTTAAGGGAAAAGCTCAGTATAAATTAAAAGTGGCTATCTGGTCACCATTCAGAGGAGATAAACTCTATCCGCTAAAGGATGAATTTGGTAATTTAATTGCTTTCTCACGTGAATATAAGGTTAAAGTAGACTCGACTACCGAGATAACCTATTTCATGGCTGTAACAGACACTAAAGTATATAAATGGAAACTAGATGCAGACTGGCAACGCATTGATGAATTTAGCCATGGATTCTCAAAGATTCCCGTAATATTCACAGATAGAAAAGAAACACTCTGCTATAAAATTAAAAGGATCCGCGAACGCATAGAGACGCTTCTATCTAATTATGCAGACTGTATAGATTATAATTTCTTTCCCCGCTTAGTGATGGAAGGTGAGGTTACTGGTAATCCGACAAAAGAGAATGGCCAGATGATCAAGATTGACTCAGACGGTTCAGGCGGACAAAAGGTTTATTACCTTACATGGAATCAAACACCTGAAAGCGTAAAACTAGAACTTGAAAATCTCATGGAAAAAGCATATTCGCTGACTAATACCCCACGAATAAGCTTTGAAAATCTTAAGGGTACCGGAAGTGCATTATCAGGGGTCAGTTTCAGATATGTTTTCATGGGTATGCACATGGCTGTGGAGAATCATGCAGAGTCTTTAGGTGAATACCTGCAGAGAAGATATAATTTCCTTATCAGTGCTGTCGGATCTCTTAATTCACAGTATCTAAAAGCTTCTGAAACTCTCGATATAGAGCCGGAAATTGTGCCATATATGATTGATGATATGGATTCAAAGATAAAAGCAGCTCTGGATGCTACAGGTCAGCCAATAGCTTCTTTAAGAACCGGAGTAGTACTTGCCGGAATAGTTGATGAATCTGTTATTGATGAAGAGGTCAAGAAGATTGAGGAAGAACAAAAGAATAAAACTCAGGAGAGTGCATTTCCTATGGCTGAGGTTGCATAATGATAGTTTTTGATAGCAAAAATGCAACTTCTTCCTAGCATGTATAAAACAAAATGTCAGATAATTGAATACTTACGATAAACAACACCTGTCAAGTATAGATTATTACATGAACGAGATTAATAATCTATATGATGCCATGATTGCTGATATTGCAGCCATGGCAACAGGTGTTTATATATCGGGGGCATTCTCCTTTGATCGTTTCCCATCACTTAGAAAGCGAGTGGAAAAAAGGCTCAGTGATGGCGGGAAGAAGATTATCATCACTATTCAAAACGGCATTAGGGATTCATGGGATATCTCAAACAGAAAGAATGATGAACTTGTAGCCGGATTGATCAAGAACCCTCCTAAAGCATATACTCAACGAAATTTGGAAGCTTTAAAAGCTTTCCAGACTAGAAAAGTAAAAGGATTAAGAGTTTCAGATCGTGTCTGGAACATTCAGGGGGCATTTAAGACTCAATTAGAACAAGCAATTCAGACAGCTATAACGGAGGGCATGAGTGCTCAAACTTTATCTCGGGAAATTAGAGGATTACTTAATAATCCAGATTCTCTTTACAGACGAATACGCAGAAATGGGAATCTGGTAACATCACAGAAGGCTTTGTCGTATCATCCTGGGCAAGGAGTTTACCGTTCTTCGTATAAGAATGCCTTACGTTTAGCTGGCCATGAGATAAACAAAGCCTATCGTGAAGCGGACTGGATCAGATGGCGCCAGCTCGACTTTGTGGTAGGCTTTGATATCACTACAACACGCTCAAAAGGTGTTTGTCCTCTTTGTGGCTTATTAGCAGGAAGGTATCCGAAAGAGTTTAAGTTCACCGGATGGCATATTTCCTGCAGATGTATTTGTACACCTGTTATTGTCTCTGTTACCCACTTTGATAAACTCACTGAGAAGCCTAAGAACGGAGAGAAATCAAAGTATGCACAACCTCCAATGCCGAAAAACTTTACAAAATGGTTTGGTGAGAATCGCGAAAGTGCTGAAAGATCACTCCCTGATTGGTTCACTGATAACCTGCATTTATTTTAAATCGTTTTTAGGTCTAATTATTGCTATTAACTATCTAGTAATTAAATATTAACATTACTTATTTCTAAAAAATAGAATATATTTTTGAAATGCAAAAATAAAGTATTATATTTGCATTAAATATTAATAGCAATGAGGATTATCGCACATAGAACTTTAGTAATATTTTACAGAAAGCATGCTGATGCAGAAACAGCACTTGAAGAATGGTTTGATAAAACGAATAGAGCGGATTGGGATTGTGCTGCTGATGTTAAAGAAACATTTAATACTGTTGATAGCGTAGGCAATCAGCATTATGTTTTCAATATAAAGGGTAATGATTACAGGTTAGTAGCTGTGATAAAGTTCAAAATTAAAATGGTCTATATCCGTTTTGTTGGTACACATAGCGAGTATGATAAAATAGATAGTACAAATATATAAGATTATGGCAAAGATAACAACTGAAATAGCTTATAAAGCGACAATGGAAAGAATAGAAGAACTTCTTCCCCTTGTAGATGATAATACTCCGTTAGATGATAAAAATCTAATAGAATTAGAGCTTCTTTCTAATCTTGTAGCTGATTATGATGATGAACACTATCCGATTAAGAAGCCTTCTTTAATGGAAGTAATTAAACTTCGTATGTACGAATTAGGACTTAATCAAAATAAGCTTTCTGAACTTTTAAATATTAGCCCATCAC
>CAYYDM010000120.1:0-5305 GCA_964470635.1 uncultured Clostridia bacterium
CAAACTGAATAAGAAATCGGGCGAGTATGTTCCTCAGGTGGGAGATTTAATCTGGTTGAGATAATATACCCCTTGTTTTAAATATTGGTACATAGATTAATATTGCCGTGTAACTTTTGTTTTGAAGTTACACGGCAATATTTTTATAGTCAGATATCAGATTTACTTTTTGTAGACAAAAACAAATCAAACTTTTGAAATCCTAACCCTTATTTATATTAAAGTTAGAAATTATCAGACACTTTGTTTTTCAATTTTAAATAATAAACCAAAGCCCAATCCTGATCATTGGCAAATGGGTCAAAGAAAGCCGCTTCATGTCCATTAACTTTCGATGGATAAACGTATGCACATGATGCACTGCCATCATTGAAGAATAGACAAAGATTGTTTCTAACAATAGTTTTGGCACGATTTAGATATTCATTCTTACCAGTAATCTGGGCATATCGCATAAATGCTTCAGAGGTAGTACAACTCCAATAATGTGGCATAATATCTCCCCAAAACTCTCTCTTACCGAACCAATAACCATCCCAATGACGAATAGCTATTTCGTGGAGATGATAGTCTGGTTGCATACCGCAAAATGATTCTAATGCAGCGAGTTGTCTTTCGCCCTCTTTGAGATATTTTTCTTCTTTTGTAATTTGGTACATTTCGAACAAAAATATTACTGCAGGAGCTACAATGCTTTGCTCATAATTCACTTCGCTCTTAGGATAAAAGAGACTTGTCTGTATAAACCAATCTGCTGTCTGTCGGAAATGATTCAACAAAGAATCATGTTCGGCCAACAATCCGGCTTTATGTAATTCATTAAGTTCATCTTGAGCTGGTACTCCGATTGCATAAAAACGATGTTTTGAATCGGTGAAATATCTATCCAGTGTGTGATATGAATCAACAAGATATTTCTTTTTCTGCGTAAGTTTGTACATTTCGAGATACAGATGAGCTACCCATGGATAGTTGTACATTCGTTTTCTTTTACTATTTATACCATCAAGCACAGAATAATCGTCTTTTTGAAGTTTGTTACGTACAAAATCACAATAACGTTCCAATGAAGTTTGTATTATCTTATTCGGGTTTTTCTGTAAATACATTGCCAGAAATACGCCCATGCCCACTCGTTCCCGGCCTTCGTTCACATCTTCGCTTTTACGTTTATCGTTATTAAGATAAATCTTGTGTGTCTCGTTATCATATACCATATAAGCGCCATAACGTGAATCTGACGGATCATTCATTTGTTGATTGTTGACAATGAATAAAGCTCGTTTTTTCAGAAGACTGTCAATATTCTGTATACGATAAGCTTCGATGAAAGTGGAAAGGTTATTATTATACACCATTTTCAAAACTTGTGTACCTTCTTTTTTAGGTGTAATATTAACAGATACTGTATTGCTTGTCTGAGTAAATGGAACTTTTTTTCCATTCAGAAAGCATTTTACATTTTTTAGTTTTTGAGCTGATTCAAAAGTAGTTTGCAATGGCTCGTTTTTTTCCATCACATAACTTTTAACTGATGCTTTTACAAAACCATATATTTTTGCTTTCGCATAAAAGTCATCCCAATTTGCAGCTTGGAAAATTACCCATTTTAAAGTATAAGACTGTTTCGGTCGAATCGTTATACTAGATGGATTAAGTACAATGGTGCCTCTTACATTAGAACCACTTTTGGCCCAGTCGTATATATTGCGGCTTCTGTTTAGAATCTCGTAGCTTTTCAAAGCTCCTTCAGTCAATACCAGTCCCAAATGTGGAGCTTCACCTCCCATACGTTCGGCAAAGATATATGATGCATTTCCTCCTGCCCAGATGTGTGTATTACAACGACTTTCAACGCAGGTTTTGGCATCGGGATAGTTGTCATTAAACGGTGTGTATAATCCTATATCGGAAATTGTAATCGGTTTTGTTGTAATGTTGACAAATCGAAAGCTTTCAGTATAAAAACCATTCTTGTCTAACTTTCGATCAACGATCAGATCATAATATTTAGTGTGGTAATGAAATGAGCATTGATTATTACCTAATAAGTGTGAAGTTGGCTTGTTCCAGCGTACGGTATCCCCTTTTATTATACCAAATCCAAGTCCCCAGGCCAGTTTGGATGTTTGCCACGGATATTCAATGCTGTCAGATTTGATAATCCAGTTCATTTGGTATTTATCTTGTCTATTAATGATAGATTGAACTCCTCCTGTGTTGATATCAATTTGAAAATTTAATGATGAAGATTTTAGCTGGTAATTATCTGCAAATAGATTTGAACTAAACAAAAAAAAGATTACTAAACTGTTAATTACTTTAAGCTTACTCATAAGAAAACTCATGTTATTGGATTTAAATAGATTTTAAACGAATCTGGCACTAGGTGCTAAAGATAAGCATTACAAAAATAGGATATATTTAGTCCTTTAAACTCTACTTATTAGTAATTCAGATCTAATTTGGGATATTTTCTTATTTTAGCAGATAGATAATACGCCGCCGGATTAGTACAAAATAGATTTGTACGGTAACGAAAATTGCAGAAAAGATTATGAAGCAAAGTAATTATAATATGAGCTCCAACTTTGATAAAAATTTAACGCAAATAGGAATCAATATTGGAACCGAGTGAGTATGTTCCTCAGGTGGGAGATTTAATCTGGCTGAGATAATATACCCCTTGTTTTAAATATTGGTACATAGATTAATATTGCCGTGTAACTTTTGTTTTGAAGTTACACGGCAATATTTTTATAGTCAGATATCAGATTTACTTTTTGTAGACAAAAACAAATCAAACTTTTGAAATCCTAACCCTTATTTATATTAAAGTTAGAAATTATCAGACACTTTGTTTTTCAATTTTAAATAATAAACCAAAGCCCAATCCTGATCATTGGCAAATGGGTCAAAGAAAGCCGCTTCATGTCCATTAACTTTCGATGGATAAACGTATGCACATGATGCACTGCCATCATTGAAGAATAGACAAAGATTGTTTCTAACAATAGTTTTGGCACGATTTAGATATTCATTCTTACCAGTAATCTGGGCATATCGCATAAATGCTTCAGAGGTAGTACAACTCCAATAATGTGGCATAATATCTCCCCAAAACTCTCTCTTACCGAACCAATAACCATCCCAATGACGAATAGCTATTTCGTGGAGATGATAGTCTGGTTGCATACCGCAAAATGATTCTAATGCAGCGAGTTGTCTTTCGCCCTCTTTGAGATATTTTTCTTCTTTTGTAATTTGGTACATTTCGAACAAAAATATTACTGCAGGAGCTACAATGCTTTGCTCATAATTCACTTCGCTCTTAGGATAAAAGAGACTTGTCTGTATAAACCAATCTGCTGTCTGTCGGAAATGATTCAACAAAGAATCATGTTCGGCCAACAATCCGGCTTTATGTAATTCATTAAGTTCATCTTGAGCTGGTACTCCGATTGCATAAAAACGATGTTTTGAATCGGTGAAATATCTATCCAGTGTGTGATATGAATCAACAAGATATTTCTTTTTCTGCGTAAGTTTGTACATTTCGAGATACAGATGAGCTACCCATGGATAGTTGTACATTCGTTTTCTTTTACTATTTATACCATCAAGCACAGAATAATCGTCTTTTTGAAGTTTGTTACGTACAAAATCACAATAACGTTCCAATGAAGTTTGTATTATCTTATTCGGGTTTTTCTGTAAATACATTGCCAGAAATACGCCCATGCCCACTCGTTCCCGGCCTTCGTTCACATCTTCGCTTTTACGTTTATCGTTATTAAGATAAATCTTGTGTGTCTCGTTATCATATACCATATAAGCGCCATAACGTGAATCTGACGGATCATTCATTTGTTGATTGTTGACAATGAATAAAGCTCGTTTTTTCAGAAGACTGTCAATATTCTGTATACGATAAGCTTCGATGAAAGTGGAAAGGTTATTATTATACACCATTTTCAAAACTTGTGTACCTTCTTTTTTAGGTGTAATATTAACAGATACTGTATTGCTTGTCTGAGTAAATGGAACTTTTTTTCCATTCAGAAAGCATTTTACATTTTTTAGTTTTTGAGCTGATTCAAAAGTAGTTTGCAATGGCTCGTTTTTTTCCATCACATAACTTTTAACTGATGCTTTTACAAAACCATATATTTTTGCTTTCGCATAAAAGTCATCCCAATTTGCAGCTTGGAAAATTACCCATTTTAAAGTATAAGACTGTTTCGGTCGAATCGTTATACTAGATGGATTAAGTACAATGGTGCCTCTTACATTAGAACCACTTTTGGCCCAGTCGTATATATTGCGGCTTCTGTTTAGAATCTCGTAGCTTTTCAAAGCTCCTTCAGTCAATACCAGTCCCAAATGTGGAGCTTCACCTCCCATACGTTCGGCAAAGATATATGATGCATTTCCTCCTGCCCAGATGTGTGTATTACAACGACTTTCAACGCAGGTTTTGGCATCGGGATAGTTGTCATTAAACGGTGTGTATAATCCTATATCGGAAATTGTAATCGGTTTTGTTGTAATGTTGACAAATCGAAAGCTTTCAGTATAAAAACCATTCTTGTCTAACTTTCGATCAACGATCAGATCATAATATTTAGTGTGGTAATGAAATGAGCATTGATTATTACCTAATAAGTGTGAAGTTGGCTTGTTCCAGCGTACGGTATCCCCTTTTATTATACCAAATCCAAGTCCCCAGGCCAGTTTGGATGTTTGCCACGGATATTCAATGCTGTCAGATTTGATAATCCAGTTCATTTGGTATTTATCTTGTCTATTAATGATAGATTGAACTCCTCCTGTGTTGATATCAATTTGAAAATTTAATGATGAAGATTTTAGCTGGTAATTATCTGCAAATAGATTTGAACTAAACAAAAAAAAGATTACTAAACTGTTAATTACTTTAAGCTTACTCATAAGAAAACTCATGTTATTGGATTTAAATAGATTTTAAACGAATCTGGCACTAGGTGCTAAAGATAAGCATTACAAAAATAGGATATATTTAGTCCTTTAAACTCTACTTATTAGTAATTCAGATCTAATTTGGGATATTTTCTTATTTTAGCAGATAGATAATACGCCGCCGGATTAGTACAAAATAGATTTGTACGGTAACGAAAATTGCAGAAAAGATTATGAAGCAAAGTAATTATAATATGAGCTCCAACTTTGATAAAAATTTAACGCAAATAGGAATCAATATTGGAACCGAGTGAGTATGTTCCTCAGGTGGGAGATTTAATCTGGCTGAGATAATATACCTCGTTTA
>CAYYDM010000121.1:0-5173 GCA_964470635.1 uncultured Clostridia bacterium
ATAAACGCAAATCAAGCCATACTAATAAAGGTATTATAACTATTAAAAGCCACATAATAATTCCCCCCATAAATATATTATTACTTTAGTTCCCCTTCACTTAGTAAATCAATATATTCCTTAGCTTCCTTTAATCCAATTCCAGTAACCATTCTGTATTTTTTTATTGCTTTAACTTTTTTCCCTTGGGAAATAAGATCTTTTAATTCACCATCTATATTTTGTATCGCAGTGTCAGTGACTCCAACTTGTTTAGCAATTTTATCTAAGGTTATATTTATTCGAGCCACATCGTTTCTTAACTGGCTAATAACGCTTGATAAACTTAATATTGCTCCCATTCCAAAAATAAGCCAAATAATTTTATAATCCATGTTAAAAATTCTCCTCTAACTGTTAATTTTGAAATCATTAGTTTTCTTTAAAATCACTCTCTAATAGTATATGATATATAAAGTTACTTCAATTAATGCCCCTATGCATGAGACAACATAGGAAATATTAATTTATTATTTTGAAATAAGTCCTCTTTATCCTTCATAACAAATAAAGTTGTACCCTCTTCTTTCAATAAATTCACACAATAACTGCCTGAGTCATTAGGTGTAAATCCTAAAACTACTTTTTTTACTTCCTTATTGGTGAGTGATTTAATAATATCGTCTATGTTAGCTTCTGATGAAGAAAATATATCCTGTAAATATAATGTATCACCATCAAGCTCAGCAATTACAATTACATCTTTTTCTCTCAAATAGTAAACATTATCCATCATAAAAGAAGTACAATAAAACATTATAAGTCCCGGATTTTTAAGCATGCTTAGCTTTGCAATTGGCACTGAGCAATTAATTTTTTCCACAACTAATTCTCTATTGCTCACTAAAGACATATCTAATTTTTCTGCTGCTATGTTTTCATTATCATTGGTAACTATTTTAGAATACTGATATTCTTTAGCAGCTGTAAATTCAAAACGAGGATATAAATTCAACACACTATCATTGGCAAACAAATATAGCATATGGCATTTATCCTTCCATTCCTCTATAACCTTTTCCATAATATATCTAGACAATGCATGATTTCTATATGAAGAATCTGTCATTACTGTTCCTAATTGTACATACCTTTTACTTTCTCCTAAAACCAAAAAATCAATAATACTAATGGAAACATTGGCAACAATATTTTCTCCATCCAAAAGTGAATAGGGCACATACCAATCTCCCCAATACCCATCCTGATACCACTGTTCAAAATCAAATCCATAAGTTTTTTTAGTTAATTCATTATATCTTTTTCTAAACATAGTATTTTCTTTATAGTTTTTAATGAAGGAATACTCCTTACCGTTAATTAATACTTTTTCCATTATGTAATCCTCTCAAAAATATAATTTGCTGCATAACTATTGCAGTTTTAAATATTGTTTATTATTTCTGATACTTTTCTAAACAAGACTTACATATACAAGCTTTTCCCTTTTTATCACTAGGCACTAAGTCTAAAATATACTTAGGAAATTTAACTGTATCGCACCAACATCCACCTTGACCATGTTGACAGTTATTATCTTTTCCACAAAGTGGACATATTCTCTTATCTATTTCATCCTTTTTTAATTCTTTATATCTAATAGTTTCCAATGTACATACCCCCATTTGAAAAAATTCTCCACTGTGCAACAATCACTATGGAGAAGAAATAGTTTATAATATTATTAATATATAATAGTCATCAAATTTATTTGTCTATATAAAGATTGTATAGTAATTTTAAGGGAATTACCATATACATTAATATATTTATCTATTTCTATAATAACTTTCTTTATAAGCACTCCACATAAACAATTACTTTAACAATTTCATTAATCTATTGTACTCTTGCAAATATAATTTTTTTCTATCTTCTGATGAAAATACCTGCTCAAGACTTTGGAACTCATTATATTCCTTAGCTTTTTCATCTTCATTCTTAACATAAACTTTAAAGTCACTTTCTTTATATTCAATAGGAAACTTCCCATAGAATGGTGTTACATAATTATATATCTTTATATTATTCTCATCATAATTTTTCATACCTTCTTTTAAATCTGTTAAGCAGAAAATATACTCCTTATTTTCTTTTAAAAAATTATACCCTTCAAAAGTAGTTACTATATTTCCTTGCAATCCTATTGGCTCATAAATATTTATTTTGTCACCAATAATATCACCTTTTAATACTTTATCCACTTGAACTTCTGTTAAAACTGCACCTTCAAGAACTTTCCTATCTCCTACACATTTCCCCTTAACTATGACCTTGTATAATGAATCTATATCTTTAATTTCATCTATATCTATATAAGTCCCATTACTATATTCCACTGAATTATAAGGGTAATATTGCGATGAAATATATGTAGTGCTAATATTCTCAAATTTAAACTCAGTAATTGATCTCCTTATAACTAGTCCTAGAATAAGACATAATAAAGTACCTGCTCCTATAATTGTATAAAAAGTTTTATTTTTTATATTCATATTTATACCTCTTTAATCTTACCTAAATCGATTTTAAAAATCTTATCACTAAGTAATTCTATGTCACTCTTATTATGACTAGCAATTAATATTGTAGTCCCCTTTTCTCTTAACTCCTTTAAAATGTCTATAAGCCTTTTAATACTTTCTTCATCCAATGAATTTGTTGGTTCATCAAGAATTATCAAATCTGGAGACTCCATTAAGGCTTGTACCAGTGCTACCTTTTGTTTCATCCCTAAGGAATACTTTCTAAATTGCCTTTTATCCTTTGGATTTAGACCTAACTTAACCATCCAATTGCATATGGTTTCTTCCGTAATTTTTGATTTAATACTTGCTATATTTTTTAGACATTGTAAACCGGTTAAATCTTCCCAAAAACCTGGTGTCTCTATAATCACACCACATGACTCTGGAAAATCTATATCCTTGTTTATTGTTTTTCCATCTATAACTACCTCTCCTCGTGTTGGCCTAATTAGTCCACATATAGCTCTAAATAACATGGTTTTACCTGATCCATTTGGCCCTATAAAACCATAGATCTTTCCCCTGTCCAATTTTAAATTTATATTATCCAGAACTGTATTTCCTTTAATTATCTTAGTAAATCCATTTATATCTATATAACTCATAAATACTCCTCCTAATAAAACTCCGCTTTTTTAATTTGCCTTATTCCAACTAGTATAACGATAATTAAAATAATTAAATCAAATATTATAGCGTCTCTAATGCCATATCCAACAATATACTTAGAAAAGTAGCTTATGCTTCTATTAATATAATCATTATCTTGCACTGAAATAAGCTGCTGCGTAAAAGGTATATATTTTAATAGAGTAATCTTTTTTAAAGATAAATAATAAAAATTTAATATACTTATTATGTAAATTAAATTACTAATAATGTAACCATAAGTAGGATCCAGTTTTATACTAATTAGATTTGCAATAATAATTAATAAGTATTGAGTTAAAAGTAGTAATATGAATATTTCTAAAGTTATACTAATGAATTCTTTAAAATTAACTATTTTGTATCCTAAAAAATAAAAAAATATAAACGCTACTATAAATAGTAAAATATCTGCTAATGTAATTTCAATTAAAATCTGTGTCAATTTATTAATAAGCCATTTTGTTCTATTTTTACTTCTAGTAAAAATGTATGCTGCATTTTTATATAACTCATAAGATAATGAATCTGCAAACATAGAGATCATTATAGAAATAGGAATTAAAGATATACTAATTTGAAAAACACTTATATTTTGTCCAATAAATTCATAAGAAAAATAATACAAATACATATCTTTTATATCATTACTAACACCAAATAAATCACAGGATAATATATAGGAAATACAAAGCATAGCGCATATTTCCATAAGTAAATATTTGAACACCCTATATTTTCTCATCATAAAACTCAACTGCCTTATTTTTATTATAAATAGAAAATATTATTGAAATAATATAAATAATTATCATTATTTTAAACATATTTATTATTTCAAATAATTTTGCATCTTCAAGTAAAAAGCTATTCATACTCCCTGCTTTTCCTCCATATTCCTAATACAGCGGTAATAATAACTATAGCTATCCAACCAAATAAGGTAATATAAAAGCCTTTTAAATTCCCTGTCCATGCTTGAATATACATTTGAAATTGATATTTCATTGGTAATATAAATGCAGAAATATTAACAGATAAGAAAGTAACAATTAATAAAGTTAACCTTTTTATTCTAAATAAAAGAGATATGTTAAATGAAATAACAGATATTAAAGCACAAAATAATGATGTAATTAGTATTATAAAATAATTATATAGATAAGGATGATTTATATATAAGTCATTACAAAACACTCCTGAAATATTAGGGTTATTTATAACCAACTCATAAGCAGGTGTAGCACTTCCGCTAAGCACCCCAATGTTAGGTATTGTTATTTGCGTAAACACTTCATTTATTCCTAAACCAATAAATATTGTAAAAAAGACCACTGTAAAATTAATTATAATTTTTGAAATAAAATATAAAACTTTACTCTGTCTTACAAAATAATAAGGACAAATGTTATTTTCCCTTTCATAAATAAATGAGTCTGAATAAATAAAAGTAGATATAAGTGGTAGAGCAAAAAGCAATATGAAATATACTTCCCTTACTTCTGAACTCATTATTAAACTTAATTTATTTGTACTTACTAACTTTAGTGAATTAGCATTGAAATAATTAGTACAAACGCCAATATAGGAAATAATTGAAATTAACCAAACTGATAAGAAACATATTTTAAACTTGAAATTGCTAATACAGTTTTTGAAGTCTAGTTTTAGTAAAGATATCATTAAGGTTCCTCTTTTCTTACATTTGTCTTAAATTATAGAACATATACTTATATTTGTAAATATTTTGATTAAATTACTTATTTTTCTATATAAAAATTATGTTATAAAAAAAGAGAGATAAATTATCTCTCTGATGACTGTAATTATTTTGTTAATATTTTTTCACTCTACCAAAGTTCCGTTGAATTTCCGCACCTAACTATTGCAATCCTTATTTTTAGCCATTTATATGTTTTAGATAATTTCATTTTCCAGTAAAGGAGCATACTTTTGCT
>CAYYDM010000122.1:0-5126 GCA_964470635.1 uncultured Clostridia bacterium
TCTTTATACTTCTCATGAACAAATTTCCGAAGATCAGCTGAGTAATGAAGAGATACTTTACCGTAAGCTATGTAAACTGATACAAGAAGAGGAACTTTTTAAAGACTCACAGATAAAAAGAGAGGATTTGGCTGCAAAACTAGGTACCAATCGTACTTATCTTGCAGATGCAATAAAGCAATGCACAGATGGATTGACTTTTATGGAATGTCTGAACCGTTTTCGTTTACGCCATGCGGCTACATTGCTTAGCGAAGATCAGAACATGCCAATTAATGAAATAGGCGATGTTTCGGGCTTTAATTCGCGTAGCACGTTTAACCGCTTATTTCGTGAATTTTACGGTATGTCTCCTTCTGAATATAAGGCTATATCAAAAGAAAAGAATATTAAATAACGTTTCGGGAAATTTTTCAGGAAGGTGGACTAAATGGGGAATATGGTTAATAATAAAATGATATATGGAGAACTTTACAACAGTCTTTATTAATAACTTTAGAATATGGAAATCAATAAATGATGCATTGTAGACGAATATATCTGACTGTTTCCCTGTTTTTTTTGTCAATCTTATTACTTTATGCAGGTAAAGGAAGAATAAGCCCATCCGATTCTATTCGCAGGCTATTGCCTCACCTAAGTGGACAACAAAAACTTGATGCGTTGAGTAATCTGGGTGAAATGGCTCTCAATAAGGATGACTCCATTTACGAATTGAGATGCTGGGACGAATACATAGCCGAAGCCAGAAGACAACAAAATGTTAAAGAAGAATCTTTTGCGAGGAAGAGCAAGCTGGTGTGCTATTATAATTACGATATGTGTAATGTATTAGAAGGTGCCTTGCCCGGTGAACTGAAATTCTTTGAAAAACATCAGTTATGGAATGACTATTACTCAAGTTGGTGTCTTCTGGTTGATATGTACGTTTTTCTCAATAAATTTCAAACAGCTTTGCGTGAAGTGAAAAAAGTCTACGCAGATGCACGCGAGCGGGGAAATCGTTACGGATTGGGTATAGCTTCTTATGGTATGGGTACCGTGTATCAACATTTGCAGAATACAGATGAATCTTCCAAATCGTATGAGAATGCAATTTTATACTTATCGAAAGAAGAGGATGCCACGGATTTGCTATATGCATATTCTGGTTATAGTGAAGTGCTTAATGGTGTGGGCAATTATAAACGTCTTAATACTATTACTGCAGACTGGAAAAGTGTAATTGACAGATATAAACGTAAATACCAAAAAGAAGGAAAGGATATTTCTTCACTAAATTCAATCTATAGGTATTGTTATTTGGCAATGTCTACTGGAGCAATGGAAACAGGGCATTTGGACAGTGCCGGGCAACTACTGCAAGAAGCTGAAAAGCTAACAGAAGGATGTCCTCCTATTGCCCGAGTTACATTATTACGCGAAAAGGGCAGGTACTATGAACTGAGAAAGGAATACGATAAGGCACTGGCATGTAATGATGAACGGATTAGGCTGGATCTTTCTATGAAAAATGATCTCGGTCTGCTGGATGCCAGGCAACAACGCGCTCGTTTTCTGATGTCGGCAGGCAGAATGGCAGAAGCGGCTCTTCTTTATCAGAAGATTATGCCGGAACGAGATTCGCTTTTAACAGCACAAACGGCTGAACAACTCAATGAACTGAATACCTTATATAAAGTAGATGAGCTAACATTGGAGAATAAGTTATCAGCGAACCGACTTTATGCTGCTATTGGGTGTATTGTATTGCTATCTATTTCTATTGTGATATATTTTACCTATACCCGTAGGTTGCGTCGAAAAAACAGGGTATTGTATGACACAATTGTACAATCACAAAAAATGCAGGATGATCTTTACACTTCTCATGAACAACTTTCCGAAGATCAGCTGAGTAATGAAGAAATACTCTACCGTAAGCTATGTAAACTGATACAAGATGAGGAACTTTTCAAAGACTCCCAGATAAAAAGAGAAGATTTGGCTGCAAAACTTGGCACCAATCGCACTTATCTTGCAGATGCAATAAAGCAATGCACGGATGGGTTGACTTTTATGGAATATTTGAATCGTTTTCGTCTGCGTTATGCTGCTACATTGCTTAGCGAAGATCAAGACATGCCAATTAATGAGATCGGTGATGATTCGGGCTTTAATTCTCGTAGCACATTTAACCGCTTGTTCCGCGAATTTTACGGAATGTCTCCTTCTGAATACAGAGCTATCTCCAAAGAGAAAAAAATTAAGTAACCATTATTGATTAAATAATTCTGCAAAGTGCAGAATGCAATTCAACCTTACCAGTGACTTCTTAAAAGAAATCTAAAAGAAGTTACTGGTAAGGTTATATATATTATTTCTTCTTTAATCCCGTTTTTAAGGAACTGCATAATTCTTAATTTATATGCAGAATTAAATTTATTAGCTTGTTGAATTTATAGTTCCCCGTAGTTGTATAAGGATGACTTTATCCACTGGGGTAAGTATATATATGGACTTAAATTGTTCGTTTTTCATCCTTCTATCGTCACATTTTCTCCTCTTGAATTATCAAAAATACATGTAATTGCTATTGTTCGTTTATCAATCTTTGAAAGATTTCTTGTAATATCTTATAAGGCTATTTTGTTTTAAATCAAAGAGTTGCGTCAGTGAGACATTCTTTATCATGTGTGAGACGCCACTTTTATATAAAGAAAGTATGTTTGCTGCATAAATTTAAATAGACACATACGGATGTTATATTGGGTGTATATTTCAGAAGACGAACAAGGAGTGTTGAAAATTGTTTTGTCGACCGATTTTGGTAAGAGCTGGTCTGGTTTAACATCAGGCGAGAAGATAATTTATTTACGTGCTTTTAGTGCACCCTTTGACGCTGCAGCACACAAACATTTGTTAGATGATCTTTCTCAAAGTTCTTTAAAGCTTTTAATAAGCAAGAATAAAGAAAAAACGAAAATATTAATCCGTGTTGCTTTATCTCTGATACAATAAAATACACAAACACAAACAATGATAAAAACATATACGATTTCAACTGCATTTAAAGTATTTAACTTTTTCCTCATTTGTCAGCCAATCATCTATTCTGCGGCTTGTAACTACACTGAAATTACAAATAAGCAATTAATACTGTAATAACTAATATCATTTAAATTTAGAAACAATGAAAAATTGTAGAAGTATCACTGCGGTGTTTGCAATCACGGCAATTCTTACCGCATGTTCCAACACCGAAAACGAACCAGGTGCGTTTGAAAATCGTAATCCGTTAACGATTACGGCAAGTATTCCTCGTACGCGTGCTGTCAACAATGACTGGCAGCAGAATGATGCTATTGGTCTAGTAATGTTTGATGCAGGAACAACAAATCCTTGCGGTGGCAAGGCTAATTACTGTTATGTAACCACTGATGGTAGCGGCACTTTTAATGCGAAAGACGAAGCCAACACAGTTTATCTGCCTACCGCTGATAAAGCTGCCGATCTTTTGGCATATTATCCACAGACATCTGTTGTTACGCCAACCAATCTTATTGTACCGGTAGATGTTACTACACAGACTAATTTGCCTGCAATTGACCTGATGGTGGCAGATAAAGTTACAGGACTGACTGCACAAAACAATACCGCATCTCTATTATTTCGTCATAAACTTTGCAAATTGGTGTTGAAGGTTCAGAAAGATGATACTTCTGCAGATATTGATATATCTGATGCTACAGCCGTGCTGAAAGGAACAAAAGCAAAAGCTTCCTGGAACCTTGCCACTGCCGAACTGACACAGTATGGCGATGCTACTGATATAGCCTTGCCAATGAATACAGACGGTACAGGAGCTACAGCAATTGTATTGCCTGCTGATGCCGGAAGTGGTGTATCTGTTACACTGACAACGAAAAGCGGACAATCTTTTATTGCTACGCTCGATCCTTCTCTGGCACTTGCCGCAGGAACGGTGAACACCTATACAATGACTATTCATCGTCATTCGGCTGCTATAACAGCTACTATTACTCCATGGCAAACAGGTGTAGAGACAGGTGGAACATCAACACTGGATGTAGTCTCAGGAGGGAATGTAGTATTACCTGCTGATACAGAAGGTCAATTCTATGTATATACTGCTGATGGAGATAATACAGGCATTTACAACTGGAATAAAACGACACTTGCAGCGACTGCTCCAATCTATTGGGAACAACTCTCTGAAGCTGCACACACATTCGGGGCTACATTTGTTCCGCAGGTATCGGCTGTTGCAGGAACCAACCTGGAAAAAGATTATCTCACTGCTACTGCTTCCAATGTATCTTTTGGCGGAATGGTAAAATTTGAAATGAAGCATGCTATGGCTGATTTTGCTATCATGCTGACTTCAAAGAATACTGAAGGAAACGCTATAACTTCCAATCTGTTCACAGATGAAGAATTAAAAGCAGCGACCATAACATTTGTTTCATCCATCGAAAGCCAGTTTGATAGCAAGAAAGGAAGTTTGTCTTTTGTTGCTTCAATGCCGGTGCGCACAGTTACATTACCGCTTAATGATGCTTCGCTAATAAAATTCAGGGGCATGATAGCTCCACAAACTATTACATCCGTAGTTATTACCCTTGGTGCAAAGACTTATACATTTAGAAAATACTTAGATCTGAAAGCCGGCAATACCAATGCACTAACACTGAACCTTGTTAAGAGTGCTACCGGACTGGATGTAACATTAACCGATTGGAGTACTATTCTACTTGAAAGTTCAGATCTTGGCATAGATGATTAATAAAATAAGAATAAATAAAATATAGGATATAAAGGATGAAAACAATTAAAAGACTACTTGCAGCCGTTGCGGTGATAGGCCTCTGTGCTGCATGCAATAACGACGATACGTTGAACGCCGGTGCTGAGGGTGCCGTGAGTTTCAAAGCAACCGTAGAACATGCCGTTTTAACACGTGCCACCGAAAGTACTCCTTATTCAGGAGCACTTACCCTTTGGAATGGCTCAGTAAAAGGTGGGGTGAGTGCCGATTATACATATAGCAACAATAACTGGAGTGCAAATTCTCCACTTTTCTGGGATAATTTGTCGGCAAATGGTAGTGGGCTGTATACTTTCTA
>CAYYDM010000123.1:0-5052 GCA_964470635.1 uncultured Clostridia bacterium
CAAAGCTACTATTACTGCTTCCATTACATTTGTCCCAAAAGATCTTCCATTAAACTCGGGTGTAGTTGTAACTAAAAGCTTCACGCCTCTTGTTGTTAAGTCTCCAATATCATTTGGTGTAATTGTATTTGTTATGATTGTTTTACCTTCCATTTTCTCTGGCATATATTTTTTAATATATAGGTAATCTCCAGCTATGATATCGGCTTCTTGAAAGAAACTATTAAACTTATTGCTAGAAGTGGCGTCCTGGCTCTTTCCAGTAGGATAAAGTATATGAAAAGGCAGTTTTAGTAGTAATGGTGCTACAACTCTTGCTATATTGTATAAGGTATTATATGACTTAATTCTTAAAGGTATTCCTAGTGCAAATATTAGGTCTCCATACACAATATTGCTGCCTTGTTCTTCAAAAGCCGCGGCCATGCCATACCTATCTAAGGCAGATGTAATTAAAACATTTTTATCTTTTAAGCTTACAATACCTTCTGCATTAACGAGTTTTATTATTCTTCTTTCTAATGTATCTTTTAAAAAAGTACCATCCAAAATAGGTGTTTTAACAGCAGCTTGTTTCAAAGGAATAGAATCCTTAATTATGTACCTTTTGTCCTTACACCTTAAATATATATCTATTCCGCCTAGCCCAAAGGCATCTACTTTCCCGTCTAAATTCCTTATGAGCTGTATCGCTTTCTCCTTGTCCCCATCTGTCCCTATTCTTTCAATTAGAATGTCTTCTCCTAACATATTTGTCTCTACTTTATGGTTTCTCTTAGATGAGCCTATACTAATGCTCACTACCCTCTTCATCTCAATAACCTCCTGAACAGTAATTTATATTAATTTCGCATTATTAGTTCCTTATAGGTTAAAAGTTCATTCTCCATTTGTTCTTTATCTGCTATTGTGTTAATTTTATTTCTTATTTCTGCTGAATCTCTCATGCCTTTAATATACCATGCAATATGTTTTCTCATTTCTTTGACACCTATTCTATCACCCTTTAAATTGCACAGTAACCTCAAGTGCTCTAGACAAGTATCAATTCGTTCTTCTTCTGATGGTGGAGGAAGGTGAACTCCATTTTCTAATAGAGCTACAGTTCTTTTAAATAACCAAGGATTTCCCCTACTGCCCCTGCCTATCATCACTGCATCACATCCAGTTTGCTCTATCATGTTTATACTATCTTCAGGAGAACATATGTCTCCATTTCCTATAATGGGTATTGTTGTGTTTTCTTTTACTTTCCTTATAATATTCCAATCAGCTGTCCCTGAATAAAACTGTTCTCTAGTTCTGCCATGAACAGCTATTGCGCTAGCCCCATTATCTTCTATAATTTTAGCAATCTCTACTGCATTTATACATGAATCATCCCAACCTGCTCTTATTTTTATAGTAACAGGCTTGTTAGAAACACTTACTACTCCTTTTACAATCTCACCTATTAATCTAGGCTCTTTCATTAATGCACTTCCGTCTCCATTTTTCACTATTTTAGGAGTTGGGCATCCCATGTTGATATCAATTATGTCTATATCATCTCTTTTATTTAAACAATCGTATGTAACTTTTTTCATTACATCTACATCAGAGCCAAATATTTGCAGTGATACAGGTCTTTCTCTTTCGTCAACTATCATTAATTCTTCTGTTTTTTTATCTTTATAATAAAGTCCTTTTGCACTTACCATCTCGCTATATACAAGTCCTGCTCCCATTTGCCTGCAAATAACTCTAAAAACCATGTCTGTAACTCCTGCCATAGGGGCAAGAAATACTCTGTTCTTTATATCTATATTGCCAATTTTCAACTTATCACTCTCCATTTATTCTTTATTATCTCCATAATAATATATATATTCATAAAGCAGTCTCGCAACTCAAATTTATTTGCTCGCTGTCGCTCACATAAATTTGGTGCTCGTTGCATTTGACCTACCATCGTTTTTCTGATAAGAGCATTCAGAAAATCGGGTTAGATCATAAAAAACAAGTAGCTTTTGGCTACTTGTTTTTTTCATATATCATTCTTAATCCTTCAAGTGTAAGCAATTTATCAATCTTTGTTATTGTTTCTGACTCGCTGGCAATTAAAGTTGAAAGACCTCCTGTGGCTATTACTTCTTTTACTTCTCCACCCATTTCCTCTTTCATTCTTTTTATAATATAGTCTACTAATCCTACGTAACCATATATTATCCCTGACTGCAAGCTACTGACTGTATTCTTGTTTATTACCTTTTCTGGTTTTACTAATTCTACTTTAGGAAGCTTTGCTGTTCTTTGGAACAATGCCTCACTTGATATTATTACGCCTGGAGATATGATTCCTCCTTCATATTCTCCTTCTTTTGATATGGCACAGAAGGTCGTAGCTGTTCCAAAGTCTACTATAATTAATGGCCCGCCATACTTTTCATATGCAGCAATTGCATTTACTATCCTGTCAGCGCCTACTTCTTTAGGATTGTCATATTTAATATTCATTCCTGTCTTGATCCCTGGGCCTACTATTAAAGCTTCTTTGTTTAAATATTTTATACTCATAGCTTGAAGTGTATGCATTAGATTGGGAACAACAGATGATATTATTACTCCTTCAATGTCTTCTGTTCTCAATCCATTGTATTTAAATAGCTGTTCTATAACAATTCCATATTCATCTGAAGTCTTATCTTTATTAGTTGATATTCTCCAGTCCTTAAGTAATTTTTCACCTTGAAAAACTCCTAGTACTGTATTAGTATTTCCTACATCACAAACTAAAATCATTGTTCCACCTACTCTTTATAAAAGTAATTTATCATTATTATTGTTTTTTCATGCCTAGTATTACACTTGTAACTATAATAACAGCAATTATTACCTCAGGTATGCCGTTGGCTATTCCTATTCCTAGGATTACCTTTCCTGCTAAATCAGGATCTCCTCCCATCATTTCTACAAACCATCTGCCGTAAAATACATAAATCATACCTAAGACGCCTATAGTATTAGTAAGAGTTCCTAATATAGTACTAACCATTACATCTAATGCATTATGATTTAGTTTTTTATAAGATAGCCATCCAATAATTAAAGTGAAAAGTACTAAGGCACCACTGAATATTAGCTTTGCCAGACTTATGTTACCTAATGTATGCAAGCCTATGTTTTGTACAAAGGAAAAAGACAAATAAGCTAATACAGCTGTCCAAATACTGGCTAAAATAATAATGGAAGTCTTTTTGTTCATTTTTTTAACAGCTACATATGTGTAATAAGAAACTAATCCTATCAATACTCTTGGTAGTATAGATACTAAAGGATTATAAAATACTGGTGATATAACCGTTGGTGTTGTAATGGCTCTTATCAAGCTAAAGATACCAAATATAAGCCCAACAAGCATCCCTACTACTGGACCTTCCACTATTGCTCCTATGATTACTGGTATATGCATTATGGTTGCATTTGTAGGTCCTACTGGAATAAATCCTATTGGAGTCATTCCCAGTACTGCTGAGATGGCTCCAAGCACCCCAACAATAGCCATCTTTCTAATATTTAAAGATGACTTTGCATAAACATTTGACATTAAAATCGCCTCCCGCTCTAGTTCCTTAAAAAGGATACCAGTCGAATTATTATTAATATATTTTCAGCAATATAGTCTAATTCCTAGTAGATATTAGCTATATTACAATTTCATTTTAGCAATTTTCACTTATATGTGCAATAATATATCTTTATTTTCATATTTATTAATTTTAGATATGTTATAGATGTTTATTTACCCCTAAAATGATGCTTTACTTCGTTCAGCATGACAAGTCAAGATACTTTTCACCTAAACATATCCATATAGGCCTCTTACTGATACTTCTCCAGAAATAACTTTAGATATATTTCCTTCCTTATCTTGGACTATTAATTCACCGTCTTCATTTATATCTATAGCCTTAACTTCTTTTTCTTCTCCTCTTAAAGTCAGCCTAACATTTTTCCCAATAAGTGCCGAGTTTTCTTTACAGACTTTTATAGATTTATCTATAGTTCCATTGGTAACTAAATCATCATACAATTCTTCAAAACTATTTAGTATCAAGGCTATTAGCTCTTTTCTTTTAATTTCCTTGCCTGTCTCGATTTTTAGTGATGTACCCATATGTCTAATTTCTTCTGGAAATTCGTCTATATCTGTGTTGGCATTGATTCCAATTCCTACTACTAAATAACTTAGTCTATTTAATTCTCCACTCATTTCAGTTAATATTCCACAAACTTTTTTGCCATTAAATACTATATCATTAGGCCATTTTATTTGGGTTTTTACTCCCATTTGATTTATAGCCTTCCATACTGATGCAGCCGCCACTTGAGTAATCTTCGCCGCATCCTGGGGTTCTATTTGTGGCTTAAGAATAATAGACATCCATATACCTCTTTTATTGGGAGATGACCAGTTTCTTCCTAACCTGCCTCTTCCACTGGTCTGTTCTTCAGCTATAACTACAGTTCCTTCAGTTTCATTATTATAAGCTAGCTCTTTAGCTTTTGTATTAGTTGAGTCAATTGATTCAAAGTAAAATATTTCTCTACCTATATATTTCGTATTTAGATACTCAGATATTTCTTCATAATTAAGAATATCGGGTGTGGACAAAAGCATATGTCCTTTTCTAGATACAGATTCTATCTCGTAGCCTTCTTCTTTTAATCCATTAATATACTTCCAAATAGCAGTTCTGCTTACTTTTAGTTGTTCACTAATCTCCTGACCAGATAAAAATTCATTTTTATTATCTTTTAGTAGTTTTAGTATTTTTTCTTTCAATGTGGCACTCCTCCCTGCATTTGCAGAACGACGATGGTGTCGTTCCTTACAATACTCAGAACGACAGAAGTGTCGTTCTATACCTATATAATAAATCAATTGAGGAATAAAATCACTATTATTCAAAAAATAGTTTAGGCGCCCATTGGGCGCCTATAAAATATATATATACAATTTTTAACCACCGAAGAACATCAAAAGTGCTCCTGCTGCTACTGCTGACCCTA
>CAYYDM010000124.1:0-4894 GCA_964470635.1 uncultured Clostridia bacterium
ATACACATGAAATTATAACCTTTGGACCTCTTTGTGTAGAGCCTAAATGGCAGGGATGTGGAGTTGGTGAGCTGTTATTAAGAGAAACAATGAAATTAGCTGCAAATAAAGGGTATAAAGGGATTGTAATTTTTGGAGAACCAGATTATTATCCTAGAATAGGATTTAAAACATGTGACAACTTTAATATTACAACTGCTGATGGTAAAAACTTTGATGCATTTATGGGGATTGAATTAATAGAAAATAGTATGAAAGGAATAAAAGGAAAATTCTATGAATCAGAAGTTTTTAAAAATCTTCCAAAGGAAGAAGTGGAAGAATATAATAAAAAATTCCCACAACTACAAAAATTAAGATCTCCAGGACAATGGGATTAATTAAGTATTAAAATCAGTTTACACAGCTTTATTAACAGGTAGTGATTTTGGCAAAAGCAGATGAAGGTGACAATCCAAATACTTATGTAGCGCAGGTAAAAAGCATATCACAAAAAACTGATGTTCTTGCTATAAATGACACGTTTTCAGATGTAATTCAACTTTTTGCTAAATGTAAATATCGTAACTGTAGCCATAGCAAAGAGCTAGGATGTGCAGTGAACCAAGCAATTGAAGAGGGGGATACTTTCTAAAGGGAGATGGAAACATATTGTCAGCTGTCAAAAGAAAATGAATGGGGAAAGAACAAATCAGTATACACTAAAAAAAGGAGGTGTACTTATGCCACTTGAAATAATCCGTAATGATATCACTAAAGTTCATGCTGATGCAATTGTCAATGCAGCAAACTCATCTCTACTGGGAGGCGGAGGAGTTGATGGAGCAATCCATCGTGCCGCAGGTCCGGAACTACTTGTAGAGTGCCGTACTCTTGGCGGCTGTGAAGTAGGGCAAGCTAAAATAACAAAAGGGTACAAGCTACCTGCAAAGTATGTAATTCATACTGTTGGGCCAGTCTGGCATGGTGGTAAAAGCAATGAGGAAAAGTTGCTTGCTGATTGTTACAAGAATTCACTAGCGTTAGCGAAAGACTATAAATTGGAGAGCATTGCATTTCCACTGATATCCTCGGGTGCTTTTGGATATCCCAAGGATAAAGCATTTAAAACTGCAATTTCAATTATAGGAGATTTTCTTTTAAGCAATGAAATGACTGTTTTTCTTGTTGTGTACGACAAGGCAGCATTTATGTTGTCTGAGAAGTTGTTTTCATCCATTACACAATACATTGACGATAAGTATATAGAAGAACGTCCATTTAATCGCAGAGACAAAAGTGGAGAAACTCATCAACTTAGAGAAAGCTATTTAGATGATCCTGTGCTTTTCTCTGTGGAAGCGCCTGCTCCTGTAAAAAAGCATAAACGAAGCCTTGATGATGTAGTAAAGCATATGGACGAGACTTTCTCACAGATGTTACTGAGGTTAATTGATGAAAAAAACATGACAGATGCAGAAACCTATAAAAAAGCAAATATAGATCGAAAACTATTTTCTAAAATCCGTAATGATATAAATTACAAGCCCAGCAAGCCAACCGCAATTGCCTTTGCCATCGCACTCGAGTTAAACCTTGATGAAACAAAGGATCTATTACTCAAGGCAGGCTTTGCCCTTTCTCACAGCAGCAAATTTGATATTATCATTGAGTACTTTATCGAGGATGGCAACTACAATATTTTTGAGATAAATGAGGCTTTATTTGCTTTTGAGCAGAACCTATTGGGTGTATAGCCTAATTGTAGAATCAAGTAATTTGTCGCTTGTCATGCGACCGATTTTAATATATGAGATGTTATCCTTACATCATAATAAATGATTTGGAGGATAACATTATGAAAAAAGATTTAACTGAACTGGTATTTATTCTTGACAGAAGCGGCTCAATGAGCGGTCTTGAAAGTGACACTATTGGCGGATATAATGCCATGTTAGAAAAACAGAAAAAAGAGCCTGGTGAAGCTATAATAACTACCGTATTGTTTGATGATAGGTATGAATTGCTGCATGATCGAATTAACCTTCGTGGTATAGCGCCTATAACAGACAAAGAGTATTTTGTAAGAGGTAGTACTGCTCTATTGGATGCGGTGGGAAGAACTATCAACAAAATAGGAAATGTTCAGAAGCATACAGCTGAAGAAGAACGGGCTGAACATGTACTGTTCATCATAACCACCGATGGGATGGAAAATGCCAGCCAGGAGTTCAGTTTTGAAAAAGTCCGACAGATGATTGAGCATCAAAAAAGCAAGTACAGCTGGGAATTTATATTTCTTGGTGCAAACATCGATGCAATAGCTACCGCAGAACGTTTTGGCATCAGCAAAGACAGAGCAACAAATTATAATGCAGACAGCGAGGGTACTTTGCTTAACTATGAAGTTATCAGTGAAACAGTGAGCTGCATTAGAGCCAATCGTAAAATATCAGAAAACTGGAAGGAACGCATTGACGAAGATTTCAAGAAGCGTGGAAAAAAAGGAATTCCTTTTGAAATAGTAAAAAAACTGTTATAATAATTAACAAGAACAAAATTAAATGACAAAAATAAAGGGGAGAATAGTATGAATATTAAAGGAACAAAAACAGAGAAAAATTTACTTGAAGCATTTGCAGGAGAATCTCAAGCAAGAAATAAATATACATATTTTGCATCTGTTGCAAAAAAAGAAGGCTATGAGCAAATTGCTGCAATATTTGAGGCAACTGCAAACAATGAAAAAGAACATGCAAAACTTTGGTTTAAAGCCCTTAGCGAACTTGGTGATACTGCAACAAATCTTCTACATGCAGCTGAAGGTGAAAATTATGAGTGGACTGATATGTATGAACGTTTTGCAAAGGATGCAGAGGAAGAAGGATTTACTGCTCTTGCAGCACAATTTAGAATGGTTGGAAAAATTGAGAAGGCTCACGAGGAAAGATATCGTGCACTTCTTAATAATGTAGAAATGAAAAATGTTTTTGAAAAGTCAGAAGAAACCATGTGGGAATGCAGAAACTGCGGACATCTTGTAATGGGTAAGAAAGCACCTGGTATTTGTGCTGTATGTGCACATCCACAAAGCTATTTTGAAGTGAGAAAAGAAAATTATTAATAATAAATAGAAGGGTAACAATCTAATATTATTTTGCGGTTGATTTGAGTAAAGATTTCAGGTCAGCCGCTTTTTTTACATATTAAATATAAATGTTTAAACAAATATGTTTACGAATAATACATTGCATAATATGTTTTTGCTGATTATTTTTACTCCTTGTTAATGGATAATGATGACCTAAGATTTACTATGCTTTTTAAATATACTTTTGGATGATGTTGGTATGATATAATGAACAATAGATTGAAAAAGGCAAGGTGATATCTATGAATTGCTTTAATGTTTTTAGGCGGTATGTTAGGTTTTTATTTATAATATTATGATAAGGAAGATAATAATGGTTTATTTAAATGTTTTTACATTTCCAAATAAGGACATGGAATTTGACTTTTTCATGAAAGTAAAAAGAACGTGCTATGACTCATTTTATCCATTTAAGACATTATCAAGGCATGGTTTTGAAAGAATTGATTTTGAGCCAGTTACGATTTTATATGGTGGAAATGGTTCTGGAAAATCAACGGCATTAAATGTTATAGCAGAAAAAACGGGAATCAATCGTGATTCTATCTATAATAAATCGAATTTCTATACCGACTATGTCAATATGTGTGATATGGAGATTGAAGCCGAAATTCCTGCAAACAGCAGAATTATTACCAGTGATGATGTATTTGACTATATGTTGAATATCCGTAACCTCAACGAAGGAATTGACCAAAAACGAGAAAAACTTTTTGAAGAATATTTGGATGTGAAATATTCTCAATTTCGAGTGAATTCTATAGCAGATTACGAGCAACTTAAAAAAGTAAATTTTGCAAGAAGTAAAACACAGTCACGATTTGTGAGAAATGAATTGATGGATAATGTGAGGGAATATTCCAATGGGGAAAGTGCATTCTTATATTTTATTGAAAAAATTGGTGAAAATGGACTTTATTTATTGGATGAGCCTGAAAACAGTCTTTCTCCAAAACGTCAGATGGAACTAATGAAATTTATTGAGGACTCTGCACGCTTTTTAGGCTGTCAGTTTATTATTTCAACACATTCGCCATTTCTGCTAGCTATGCATGGAGCAAAAATATATGATCTTGATGAAAATCCAGTTGATGTGAAAAGATGGACAGAATTGGAAAGTGTGCGTACATATTATGAATTTTTCAAAAGATATGAAAACGAGTTTAAATGCTTGAAATGGCGAGAGGTTGATAAATAGATGCTTTAGAGCATTTTGTGAATTTGCTGATTTCGAGTAGTCCATGAGTAGATAAAAAGAGATGTACTTCGAAAATAAGCCACCAGGAGAATATTTTATCCAGGTGGTAATTTGTTATATAGATAAATTTGTATGTAGATATGGATATACAAATATTCTCCCAAAGCTAAGAGTAAAAAACAAATAAAATAAAAAAGTTTTTAAACACTTGTAACGTAATTGGATTTCGGGAGTTATATAAGTGAAAGGGGGTGAAAAGGCATGGACTTCGATGAAATATATTACCTATACTTCCGAGATGTATTTTTGTATATAAAATCCTTATCTGGCAATGAGGGTATAGCGGAAGAAGTCTCGCAAGAAGCTTTTTTTAAAGCATTGAGGTCTATTGATAGTTTCGATGGTTCCAAAGATATTCGTGCTTGGCTGTATACCATTGCAAAAAATACATATTTTTCACATCATAGAAAAAACAAAATGCAAATTGGATATGATTCACTTGAAGATATATCTGATACAGGGGTCACTTTATCAGAACATCTTGCGAATGAAGAAAATGCCTTTAT
>CAYYDM010000125.1:0-4823 GCA_964470635.1 uncultured Clostridia bacterium
ATAATTAATAATCCGCGACTTCTGATAAAAGCTCTCATAAATCGGGTTAGGTCATAAAAAAAGCCATAGGATTATTATTTCCTATGGCTTCTATAGAATACAAAGGTAGTATAAACTGCAAAAAGACAGTATAAGACCTTATAAATACAAAAAACCATAG
Source organism: uncultured Clostridia bacterium (assembly GCA_964470635.1). Taxonomy (GTDB): domain Bacteria; phylum Bacillota; class Clostridia; order Tissierellales; family Proteiniboraceae; genus Proteiniborus. The sequence continues at coordinate 161 of CAYYDM010000125.1, forward strand.
GATGATGTACACAACCCTATGGCTATTTTCACATAGTTTTAATGTTAAAAAATACTACATCAGTACTTTAAAGACACTGGTCGTGTATATAAATTATTTGATTTAGTTTTATTTAATGAAATATTTATTCTGATTCTCATGACACGACCTCCTTATAAAATATTTTCTAACATAATCCAGTATATTAAAAAATTTGGTAAATTACAACCACTTTTTCATTTTGTAATATAAATGTAATATTAGAATTAAAAATTTTATAATAAAGAGAGTTTATAGGGAAAATTGGGTAATTATTACATGTAAAAACATAAGTATATTTTTTATTAATTTTATTAGCTTGCATCTATATTAATAGATACATAGTATTGATAACTATGTTATGTGTAAAAAAATCTACAAACATATTTTTGTAAACCATTTGACATAACATGCTTATAATAATACTATTATTATATAAATATTATTTCTGTTTAAAGCTTATGTGGAGGGGATAAAGTGAAAAAAATTTTATGCTTCATTATTATGCTTACTCTTGTTTTTTCCATTGGTTGCTCTAGCTCTACTACTAATAATAATCTAGAAGAAAACATTAGACCAGTAATTGTTGAAAACTTAGAAATAAAGACTTTTCCAGTGCTACTGAATTATATAGGTACTCTACAATCTAAAGATTTAAAAAAGTATAGTTTTAAAAGTAGTGCTAAGGTAAAAAGCATTCATGTTGAAACAGGACAACATGTAAAAAAAGGTGATTTGCTTGTGGAACTAGATACAAGTGACTTAAATAAAGCTGTTGATGCTGCTAAATATCAGATGGATGCTGCTAAAGCAGTCTACGATAAGTCACTAAAGGGTGCAACATCAGAACAGAAAAAACAAGCAGAGCTTACAGTTAAGCAAGCTCAAGACGGATATAATTTTGCTTTAGACTCCTATAACAAAATGCTGCAGCTCTATGAAGCAGGAAGCGTATCAAAGCAAAAGCTTGAAGAGGTAAAGCTACAATTAGATAATGCAGAAAGCTCCTTGAAGCTTGCAAATGAAGGACTAAATCAAGTAAAAAATGGTGCTTCTGAAGAGGATAAAAAAGCAGCGTATTCTCAATACGAGCAAGCAAAAACAGCATATGATGCTCAAGTCAGTCTTCTTAATGATGTATATTTAAAGGCTGACTCAGATGGATATATCGTTGATATATTATTTAAGGAAGGCGAATTAGTTCCTCAAGGTTACCCTGTAGTAGTGCTTAGTACAGATGAGCAAATTGTGGTAGTTGGTTTATCACAACAGGATATTAAAAAAATAGAAATTGGAACTAAAGCAAATATAGCAATAGATGATAAAAATATGCAAGCTCATGTTTCTAACATAAATAGAGCAGTAGATATGGAAACATTAACTTACAAGGTTGAATTAACAGTAGATGATAAAATATCTGAAAATGACTTTCTATTAGGCTCCATTGTAAAAATAGGCTTTCTTATAGGTGAAGAAAAAGGTGTTTGGGTTCCAATAGTCAATGTAATGAGTGACATAGAAGATTATGTCTATATTGTAGAGGATGAACATGTATTCAGAAAGAACATCAAAATAAAAAGCATTTATGAAGATAAGGTCCTTACAGAAGATTTAAAACCAGGTGAAAAACTAATAGTTAAAGGCATGAAAAATGTAAAAGAAGGATATAAAGTCATCATAGAAGATTAGATGGGGGTGATGTGGTGAAAGGTATTACTCATTTTGCAGTAAACAATAGAAGGATTACATTATTTTTAGCATTAATCCTCACTATAGCCGGCTTATATAGCTATTACATAGTTCCAAAGCAAGATAATCCAGATGTAGCCCCATCTGTAGCATTGGTAACGGCAATATATCCTGGTGCCTCACCAGAGGATGTAAAAAAACTAGTTACAACAAAGTTAGAAGATAAGGTTGAACAAATTGACGGTTTTGATAAGGTAGTTTCTTATTCTAAAAATAGCCTTTCTATTCTAGTTATTTATCTGGTTAACGATGCTGATGTAGATAAATCCTGGACCGAATTAATGAATAAAATGTCTGAGGTCAGATCTGAGCTTCCTGAAGAAGTTACAGATATTAAAGTGAATACTCAGCTAGCTGATACATCTGGAATTATTATCAGCTTTTCTGGCGATAACTATAGTTATGAACAGCTAGCTGCCTATGCAAACAATATCAAGAATGAATTAACTAAAATAAATGGGGTTTCTCGCTTTGAAGTAAATGGACAGCTTGAAAAAGAAATTGTAATTACAGTCGATGCCCCTAAAATTAATCAATTGGACATTTCTTTAGATGAGATAGTACAACTATTAAAAATACAAAACTTAGAGATACCTTCGGGAAGCATTAAAACTGAGAATTCAAAAATCAATGTCAAAGTTCCTGGTTCTTATAATTCAATTGAAGATATTGAAGACATCATAGTAGGTATTTCTAGAGAAACAGGTGCTGAAGTTCGTATAAAGGATATTGGACAGGTTTCCTTGGAATTAGAAGAAGGTACTTTGAAATATAAGCAAAACGGTAAAAATGCAGTTTTACTAACTGGATATTTTGATGATGATAAAAACATAGTACTAGTAGGTAAAGAAGTTAGAAATACTCTAAACAAATTAAAAGAAAGCGTTCCAGAAGATGTTATTTTCGATGAAGTTCTATTTCAACCTGATGATGTAAGCAATGCAGTTTCAAGTTTTATGAGCAGTTTAATACAGGGAGTAGTATTTGTACTTATTGTGGTACTTATCGGAATGGGACTTAGGAATGCTTTAGTAGTATCAACTGCTATACCTTTTTCTATTGTTCTTACCTTTGTAGCAATGTATCTAATGAAAATTAAGGTGCATCAGATTTCTACTGCAGCATTAATAATTGCACTTGGTATGCTAGTAGATAACGCAATAGTAGTTAGTGATGCTATTCAGTATTTAATTGACGAAGGACATGATAAGCTATATGCTGTGGTAGAAGGTGCAAGGAAATCTATGATACCCATATTCACTTCTACATTAACTACTGTAGCTGCATTTGTTCCACTACTTTTACTTCCGGGTATGGTAGGTGAATTTGTATATAGTCTTCCAATGGTTGTAATCATATCTCTAAGTGCTTCTTTTTTAGTAGCTATGATAATAACACCTACACTAGCCTATATTTTCTTTAAACCTTCAAAGAAAAATGCCTTTTTCCTTGAGAGACTTTACCCTATTTTCAATAAAATGCTCTTATGGGGGCTTAAAAAGAAGAAAACTATTATTTCCTTGTCTTTTGCTGCTTTATTTTTAACTGTGTTTTTAACATATAATATAGGGCTTCAATTTTTCCCTTATATTGACAAGAACGTTATCTATATAGACATTCAATCGGAATCAGTTGGTAATATAGGAGAAACGGAAAAATTAACAGAGGATATAGAAGAAATATTAAATCAGCAAAAAGAAATAATAGATTACACTACCTCTATTGGTGGCGGGTTACCTAAGTTTTATCTAACTGTAACACCAACTATACCGTCTACAGACTATGGACAAATACTATTAAAACTAAATCTAAAAAAAGGTGGTCGCTTTAAAACTAATGAAAAGTTTGCAAACTATCTACAGGAAACTTTGGAACATAGTATAGTAGGGGGTACTGCTACGGTCAAGCTCTTAGAATATGCAGAGCCTATAGGGGCACCAGTAAGAATAAGAGTATCAGGTGAAAGCCTTGATAGGGTTATAGAAGTAGCGGAAGACCTTCAAGCTGAAATTAGGAATATACCTGGTACTATAAATATTAGAGATGATGCACCTAGAAAAAGCTATGAATATGTTGTAGATATAGATTCTGATATCGCTATGCATCATGGAATAACTAAATTAGATGTTCAAAGGCAAGTTAATATAGCTTTAATGGGAGCCAAAGCAACTACATTTAGAAAGGCCGGAAATGAATATTCTATAATAGTAAAAAGCGATATAGATACTAAAAGTCAGCTAGAAAATCTTGCTATTAAGTCATCTATAGCAGGAAATAAAGTTCTGTTGAAGCAAATTGCAAATATTAAACTAGGAGCACAGACAGATACTATAACTTCATATAATAAGGATGTAGCTGTTACTGTGTATAGTGATGTGAAGGATGGCTATAGTTCAGTAGATATACAAAATACTATAGAAAAAAGCAAACTCAGCAATGTTAATACAGAGGATGTAACTATTACCTTTGATGGCGAAAGAGAGCAAATAATTGATAAGTTCAGTAATGTAGGGTTCTCTGCTATATTTGCAATACTGGCAATATACATTATATTATTGTTCCAATTTAGATCTTTTTCAAAGCCTATGATTATACTTCTTACTCTTCCTCTATCACTAATAGGATCAATAGTTGGATTATTTATATTTAGACAGCCTTTATCCTTTATGGCATTTTTGGGAATAGTAAGCCTTTTTGGAGTTGTAGTAAATAATGCTATACTTTTAATAGAATATATTAATGATTCTAGAAATAGTGGTCATGAGCCAGAGTCAGCTTGCATCGATGCAGTAGATAAAAGGTTTAGACCAATCATACTAACTACTACTACAACTGTAATAGGTCTAGTTCCATTAGTACTTTCAGGCAGTCCTATGTTTACACCAATGGCAGTTTC
>CAYYDM010000126.1:0-4773 GCA_964470635.1 uncultured Clostridia bacterium
TTATATGCATGTACAATTATCTCCTTGGATAATTGTAAGCATTTATCGCTAACACTATCCATATCTCCAATTACAATGTCAGGAACATGGCCAAACTCTAATAAAGCATCTCCACCTCCATCTACTCCTATTAATACTGGTTTCATTTCACTTATATAATTCTGAATAGCTAATAAGTCTTTCTTGTAGTCCTTTCCTCTGACAACTACTAAGGCATGTTTATTGGCCATTTTTGTTTTAATTTTGGGGATATTACCTTTTTCTAATACTAACTCCTTTTCTTTCTTTGCATAATCAAGAGTGTTTTCAATAAATTTGTCTAATTCCTTTTCCAAATTTTTATTGCCGATTTTTAGCAGTTCCTCAATTTTTTCAGAACTTAATTCTTCATAAGTTCCAATGACCTCATCTTTATAAATTATTCTGTTATCTGTTAATTCCAGTGTATCTCCCTCATTAACAATATCAAATATTTCTTTATTTTCACTTTCTAACAATATGATTCCAGATTCAATTAAAATAGAAGGCCCTTTATTAGGATATTTTCCGCTAATTGACATATTTAAATTTAATACACACTTAACTTTAGATTCAACAATGGAGATTGAAGCAATCTCATCAATGTCTTTATGATCTATAATAGCAATATCACCAGGTTTTAACCTTTTTATAAGATTCTTTGTTTTTTTATCCTTCTTTACTGTTCCCTTTATATACATTCCAAATCCTCCAAAGAATAAAAATTTCATTTATAAACATACAAAAAACATTATACACTTATTTTATCCAACTTAAAATACATGAATACTTTTTTTGAAAAAATATAATATTATTATATTATCATTTATGATAAGGTTTTTTATGATATTCATGTTTAAAAAAAATCTCTTTTTCGTATTATAAGAAAAAAAGATTTTTTATGTAATAAATAATTGATATTATGATATCTTCTGCTCAAGTCTCAATTTATCAGCTACCATTGCAATAAATTCGCTATTAGTTGGCTTTCCTTTGTCTGTGTTTACTGTATATCCAAATAAATTATTTATTGTATCTACTTTTCCTCTACTCCAAGCTACTTCTATTGCATGTCTAATAGCCCTTTCAACTCTACTTGGTGTAGTATTGAATTTTTTAGCAATGTTAGGATACAGTTCTTTTGTAACAGCACTTAATAATTCAATATTATCTACCACCATAGTTATTGCTTCTCTTAAATATAAATAACCCTTAATATGGGCTGGTACACCAATTTCATGTATTATATTTGTAATTTTAGCCTCAAGACTCTTGTAAGAATTTGCTGAATTTATAAGACCTGTTGGGATTTCCATTTGTTTTCTTCTTTCAATAATTGCTGGTGTTGTACCTGTCACTTGTTTAATTCTTTTCATAAATATTTCAAAATCAAAAGGCTTTACAACATAATAGTCAGCACCCAAATTGATGGCTCTTTGTGTAATCTTGTCTTGTCCTACAGCAGATAAGACAATGACTTTAGGAAATTTATCCAACTCCATAGCATGAAGCTTTTCTAATACACCTAAGCCATCTAAATGTGGCATAATTATGTCAAGAACTAATACATCTGGTTTTTTTTCATTAATTAGATCTAAAGCCTCTATTCCATCTTTTGCTACCCCCACTACCTCTACATCATCTTGTGTTGCCAAATAATCACTAAGAATACTACAAAAATCTTTGTTATCATCTGCAATTAATATACTAATCTTTTCACTTTTCATAGCAATTTACCCCCCTGAAATCGATTTCCTTATAAAAAACTATACACCATAATAAATTCGACAAAAGTAATATATTTCCTTCTAACATTTCTTTTTTTTCTTTTATTTTTATTTTTTTGCTTTTTTTATCATAAAGAAAAGAGATATGGAAAATTTCCTTATCTCTTGTAGTCTAATTATTTACCCTCGGCAAACTCAGAATTATTGTTTACATAGATTCCTGCTTCTTTAAGCATCCATTCTATATATATACCGTAACCTTTTGTTGGGTCATTGACAAAAACATGTGTTACTGCTCCAACAATTTTTCCATTTTGTATTATGGGGCTTCCACTCATTCCCTGTACTATTCCACCAGTTTTATTTATTAATCTATCATCTGTTACTTTAATAACCATGCTTTTAGATTGAGGGATATTTTGCTTCTCTAATTTTAATATTTCAACCTCATATTCTTCTACACTGTCGCCTTCAATATTTGCAAGTATATGAGCTTTGCCAATCTTTACTTCACTTTGGAACCCGATTGGCAATGCTTGTTTTTGTTTCAGTATTTTATCTTTATCATAAATTGTGCCATATATGCCAAAAGCAGTGTTATTTTCGATTTTACCTAATAAATCTTCTGTTTCAAAAAATATGCCTCTTAACTCTCCAGGACTCCCTTTTTTGCCTTGTTCAATAGATGATACTTTTGCTCTCATTATTTCTCCGTTTTCAGCTTTCATTAAAGTACCCGTATCAACATCTGTAATAGCATGACCAAGTGCGCCAAATTTCTTTGTATTTGGTTCATAAAATGTTAGCGTACCGATGCCAGCAGTCTTATCTCTCACCCAAATACCTAATCTATAGCTATTGTCCTGCTTACTTTTAATTGGTAAAACCTCTGAAATAAATTTAGTATTGTTTCTTTCTATTTCAATTTTTACCTTACTACTTTTTATATTATTTAAAAGCTGTATTACATGATTGGCATCTTTTATTTTTATTCCATTTATCATTGTTATTGAATCTCCAACTTTTATGCCGGCATTTTTTGCTGGATTATATATTTTACCATCTATTCCTGGTATCTCCGATGTTGCTACTACTAATACTCCTTTAGTATTCAACTTAACACCTATTGCCTCGCCACCTGGCACTACGTAAGTTTGGTCCACAACATTTACATTAATATCTTTTACTGAAAAAATACCAAGAAATTTAAATTTTAGTTTAGCTATCCCATTATTAGTTGGCTCTAATTTATAAGAGTTTCTTAGACCAACACTGAGTCCTTCTTTATTGGAATTGTTAATTCTTACTATATCAATGGAATCTTCTACTATTTCTAAGGAGAAGGGGAAAAATATATTTAGATTTTTGCTATCACCTTTAATTATATCTATTTGGGAGGGAAATCTAGCAATATTAAATATTTGAACTGTGTACATCAATATTGTTAGAAGCAAAGCAAAGTAAATCATTTTTCTATATCTTGGCATATTACGCAATCAAAATCACTCTCCCATTAACCTGTGACTTTAACTTCACCTCCAAAAAACACTAGTCTTCATAAGTAGAAGACTAAAGATTATTAATTAATTCTTTAAGATTAATGTGACCTTTTTAATCTACATTTATTCGGAACAAATATTTATTAATATGTAAAGTAAAATCTTTATTTCCGTATTATAGGCTAATGAAAATTTATACCAAATTTAAATAATGAACTTTTTTATATTAAATTAACAGAAAATTTATATAAAGGAGTTTTATTCTTTTTTAATAATAAAAAAACATCTACATTTATAGATGTTTTTTATCGGTTATTTTTTTTGACATTTCTATCATTTCCCTTGCATGTTGCTTTGTTGTTTCAGTTAAATCAACCCCACCTAATAATCTAGATAATTCTTCTACTCTTTCATCATAATTTAGTTTAATTATTTCAGTTAATGATTTATCGTCTACTATTTTTTTATTAATTAAATAATGGCTATCTGCAAGAGCAGCAATCTGTGGTAAGTGTGTAATACAAATTACCTGATGATTTCTAGATATGTTAGATATTTTTTCCCCTACTATTTGAGCAGTTCTACCACTTATTCCAGTATCAATTTCATCAAAAATCAATGTAGGGATATTATCGATTTCCGCTAAAATACTCTTAAAAGCAAGCATTATTCTTGACATCTCGCCACCTGAAACTATTTTAGATAAGGATTTCAATGGCTCACTTGGGCTTGTTGAAATAAGAAATTCGATCTTGTCTAAGCCGTTCCGACTAAATTGTTCAAGCTTTTCAAGCTTAACTTCAAATTTTACTTTTGGCATATTTATTTCACTAAGTTCTTTTGTAATATCATCCTCAAATTTCTTGGAAATGCATGTCCTTTCTTTAGTTAATTCCTGACATAAAATATTCATATTAGATTCATGGGTTTGTATTTTATTCTTTATTTCCTTTATCTCTTCTTCACAATTAAATAGAATATTTAAGTCTGTGTTAACTTTCTTTCTATATTCTAGTATTTCTTTTATTGTTTTACCATATTTTCTTTTTAGTTTGTTTAATAAATCCAGTCTTTCATCAAGAAATTTTAATTTTTCTGTATCATACTCAATTGTATCTTGGTAATGACGTATTTCCCTAGTTAAATCCTGAAGTTGATAGATAATAGATTCTACTATATTTGAAAAATTTAAAATACTATCACTATGCTTAGAAATTTTATTTAAATTGGCATAAATGTTGTTAAGTTCAGATAAAATTGATTTATCACCATAGTAATCAGAATCTAGACATGTTATAGCATCTACTAAGGCTTTTATAATACTCTCTGAATTTGAGAGTATATTGTATTCTGAAATCAATGATTCCTCTTCTCCATCTACAAGTCTAGCTTCATCTATTTCTTCAAGCTGAAACTTTAATAAGTCAATTTTTCTTTCCTTCTCCATCTCATCTTGATTTAAGTTTTTAAGCCTATTTTTTAAAACTTGCAAATTCTCATATTCTTTTTTAACTTTTTCCTTGAGTACA
>CAYYDM010000127.1:0-4750 GCA_964470635.1 uncultured Clostridia bacterium
CAAAAGTTCCATCTTCCTCCATTTTTTGAAGCTGCTGAAGTCTTTCTATTCTCTTTCTTATTGTCTTATAATTAGTAAGCATTCCTCCAAGCCATCTTTGGCTTACAAAATGCATGCCGCTTCTTTTTGCTTCACTTTCAATAGATTCCTGTGCTTGTTTTTTGGTACCAACAAAAAGTATTTCTCCACCATTAGCAGCTACATCTTTAATAAATTCATATGCTTCTTCTACTTTTACAACAGTTTTTTGTAAATCAATAATGTAAATTCCATTTCTTTCAGTAAAAATATATTCTGCCATTTTAGGATTCCATCTTCTTGTCTGATGACCAAAGTGTACTCCTGCTTCTAAAAGACTTTTCATAGTAATAACTGACATGCGATTCACCTCCCTTTGTTTTTCCTCCACTCTCATCAATTCAGTAAGGCACCATATAGGCACAACCTTAAAGATCAAAGAGTGTGTGTAGTTTCACCTTATGTAGTATAACATACCATATATGATTTGGCAATAAGTTTTTTCTTTATATTTTCTTTGCCCTAATTATATACTATAATCTTCATTATTTATATTTTTATACTGCATTAAGTTAAAATTGTTACTAATTACTTTTTCTATTATAAAATTTTAAAGTTATCTCTACTTCTCTTATACCTCTTCCTAGAATCTTTGCAATTTCTTCAGCTCTTAGTCCAGATTTGCTCAATTCAATAATTCTATCAAAGTTATTGTCTTTAGGGTCATCTTCAATTTCTTCTTTGTGATTTATAATATTATCATCCTTAGTCTCAATATTCATATTTTCAAAAGTCATATTTGATAAGTACGGTAAGTTTTCTTCATCATCAAATACAAACTCATTGTTATTATCATGAATATTAAAGTCGTTTAATATTTTTTTTAATCCCTTTTCATTTTCCCTAAAAACAGGATTAGTATCATTAGTCATGTAGTCTTCGTCTACATGAGTTTTTCTACTGTATAGTATAATTATAATCGCTACTATTATTAAGATTAAGCCTATAAAGAAAATAATAGTATTCATTCTACACCTCATTAAATCTTGACATCAATGTTAGAGCCAATAATCCCATCTGATATAACTTCCGTCTTATTATGATCTTCTTTTTCTTTTTCTTTTTGCTTAGCATTTTTTCTTGAATCACTATTTCTTCTGTTATCTTTCTGCTTATTATTAATTTTAGCTTCATAAGCCTTATCTGTAGTATTAACCTTCTTTAATTCATTTTCAAATTTTTTATTCTGAACTGCAGCCTGATTGTGCATAAAGTCTCTATGCTTATTATTCTCTATCTGTTGAAGTTTTGAAACTTGTTGGGCTTTAGGAATAAGATTATTTAAATCAACTGGTCTCATTTAATATCACCTCAATATTATAATTCATATGGACCAATTTTCAACTCGTTATTTTCCCTATATATAGTACAATGCTTTAGCTCATCTCTTACAAACATAGTGCTATTACCAATAGTAACTTTAACACCTGGATAAATAACATTTTCGACTTTAATTTTACCTTTTGAAAATAATTCAATTTGGGATTCGATAGAGTTAATTTCTTTTCTTAAACTATTAAGTTCTTCTAAAAGCATTGACTTAGTTTGAACGGCTTTGTTTAACATGTCTTCTTTTTCTTTAGGCAACTCTCCATTTTTAGACATTTTGTTAAGGAGAATAATAGTCTTATCTAACTTATCAAGATTACGCTCTGTCTCTACAATTTTAGTCTTAATAATTTCTTGATTTGCTCTTTGGCTTGGATCTACACCGACTTCTAAAATTGTAGCAGTTGCCATAGTTGAACCAATGGTTTTAGCTACTATCTCAATAGCAGCCTTACAAACTCCTCCAACAATTAACCCTTTTTTGCCAGATACTTTTATACTAGCCTTACTTGTTACTTCGCTATGCATTATTGCTTCCGACACAACATCTGCGTCTGCATCTATGTAGCTATTCTCAATATACCTTGCAACTATAGAACCTTTTGAAAACAACTTGCCTTTGTTGTACCCTTGAATTCCTCTCTTTAGAAGAACATTGCCATTACTATTTATTGTAGCTCCTTCAACAACACCTTCAATCTCAACGTCTCCATCTGCATTCACTTCAAAACCAGTTAAAATATTACCTTTAATTCTAACTGTCCCATTAAATCTAATATTACCCGTTGAATTATCAACATTACCTTTTACATCGTAGACTTCATAAACAACAACTTTATTATCCTCTAAACGTACTTGACCGTCTTTTTCAGCAATAAGCTTAAATCCATCTTCGGAAACTTTTACATTTTTACCATATTTAAATACAGCTTCCTTACCTTTTTTGTAGTCAATAATATTTCCTTTTACATTAACACCGCTTTTCCCATTTATCGGAGGAATCAGCTCTGCTAATATATCTCCACACTTCACATTGTCTATTAAATCAAGATTTCTAAAATCTACACTCCCATCTTCTAAAATGCGAGGAGTTGAATCCGTTTTCTCTGAAAAAAGATACTTGATATAACCATCTTTACCATCTATAGCAGGCTCTCCTTTTGCCACTAATATTCCATTGTTATAGATTCTTTCTTTAATTACTTTTTCAACTTGATGGATATCTAAGCCATGTTTAATTTCATTTTGAATTTTTTCTAAGGTCGATTCCATTGTCAATTCTTTTCCACCATCTGGAGGAGTTATAGTAATAAATGCTTCTAAACAATCTTTAGAAATATCTATATTTAATTCTGCATCAAGCAAAATTTCTTCTTGCCCTGGTGCAATTTTTATTACTTTTTTATCTTTAGAATTCAAAGCTTCCTGTATTACCTTAATATCTATATCTTTTATTCTTTTTTTTCTTATTCTGTTAAGTACCTGCTCAACATTAGAATAAAATAACTCATCATTTCTTATAGTAAGATAAACTCCATCTTCTAGAAAACTTAACTGGAAATAATCTTGTCTATCCAATTCATTTATAATTGTATCCAAAGTACTTTCTATTTCTTTAATCTCTTCATTTTTTTCGTTCATATCATTTACACATTGTTTTGGAATAATCTTTATTTTGTAGTCCTTTATAGGTATTCCCATTAAAGCTTTACCTTTTTCAACAACTTCAATTTCTACTTGAGATTTATCTAGCTTTAATGTTTTAAGCCCCTCATCTATTAATGTATTAAGATCTTTTCCCTCTAAAATAATAAATTTTTGAGACATACTATCACATCCTAAAAGTTAATATTTCCCAACTCCTTTTAATGTTAAAAGATTCTTTAGTGATATTATAGCCTTACTGTGTATTTGTGATATTCTTGACTCAGAAACCTCTAGTACATTTGCTATCTCTTTATAAGTCAATTCGTCGAAATAGTATAATGAGACTACCATTTTTTCTTTCTCACTAAGTTTTTCTATGGCTTCTTTTAGAATAAGCTTTAGTTCCTTAGATTCAAACATTGTTTCTGGACTATCTGGGTCGCGTGATATATCACCTTTAATGGCTAAAGTCTCCTCTAAAGATAATACATTAATAGTTGAAAGTTCAGAAAGTGTATTCTCAACCTCTTTTTCATCTGCCCCTAGCTCTTCTGCAATTTCTTTTATTGTAGCACTTCTTCCTAGTTTGTTTTCAATTTTGCTTATAGTATTTTCTATTTCCTTTGCTTTCTTTCTCAGCCCTCTTGGGACCCAGTCGATTTTTCTTAGGCTATCAATAATTGAACCTCTAATTCTAATTTGAGCATATGTCTCAAATTTTAAATCTCTGTTAATATCAAATTTATCTATTGCGTCAATAAGTCCAAATACACCAAACCCCATTAAATCTTCATATTCTACATTTCCACCGTAGAAATTATACATTCTCCCAGCAACAATCTTGACCAACTGAATATATCGTTCAATTAAAGCCTGCTTATAATTAATATCTTTAGTTTCCTTATAAAGTTTCCATAACTCGTCTAGTGTCAATTCATCACCTCCAAAAAGGTGGATAAAAATAAAAATTCTATATAGTTTTTATTCCATGTCCTATTGTTTTTACTAGTAGACTACCGTCCAGACAATTCAACTCTATAGTTCTTCCATAATTTCCCCCAGTATCTTCAGAAACAATAGGTATATTAAATTCTTGTAATTTCTTCTTTGATGCTAATACATTTCTTTCTCCTATTCTTAAAATATCAGTACTCGAATCAAAGGAAAACATCTGTGCGCCACCCGCTAGTTTAGCAACTAAATATTTTTTGTTTGCTCCTAGTAATATCATTTCCCCTAATAATTCTTGGATTCCTGTGTCAGCAAACTTAGCTTTATTGCTATTGTTCTTAATTTCTAAGCTAGATGGTAACATAATATGTGCTAATCCAGCTACCTTATTTATTTTGTCATATAATGCTATTCCAACGCATGAACCAAGACCCAATGTGGTTAATATCCCCATAGATTTTATAGTTTTATAATCTGCCATCCCAACCTTAACTATTTCCATCATTCAATTACCCCTAAACTACCTAATATTTTTTCAAATGAATCAACTTCTGGTATCAGAAACAAATCCCCAGTAATCAATCTATTTCCTTCTTCAAATTGGGTTTCAATAAAGATTACATGATCTCCAATATGGCCAAACTGAACAGCTGGCACACTAAGAATTGCAGCAGCCATATCTACACAAATAGAAGGTATAGAAATCTTTAAATTTAATCCTGTTAAAACGCTTAGGGAATTAATG
>CAYYDM010000128.1:0-4714 GCA_964470635.1 uncultured Clostridia bacterium
AAACAGCTCAGACTGAAAAGTTTGGGCTGTTTTAATTTTTTAATGAAAAAATTAGCCATATTTAGAATTGTTGAACTGTTAAGGTAAAATACAAAGATAATATTCTTGATGTCTCTATCCGATGAATAATTAACAAAAATTAATCATTAAATGCATAAATATAAGAAGGTTAATTTTTTTTGACATAGAATAATAATAAATAAAAGACAATTAGAATAAGATATTTTTTTCTTTTTTGCCGATTTAACCTTTTAATAAATTTCTTATACCTAAAGACTTGTTCTAAAATTGAATTATAAGATAGAAGCTTGGTCTAGAAAAAGATTATCTACTAGCCTAAGCTTTTATTTTATAGTTTATTAACAATATTTTGTATTTGTTGGTATATAATTATATATGGAGGTGTATAAATGAAAATCAATAAAAGGCTTACCTTATTTATAAGTATTATAGTTATAGCTTCTTTGCTTCTAGGAGGCTGTACTACTTTTGGCAAGGCTAATAGCAATAAACAAGAGAAGAAAATATCTTTTAATAATATTAAAGAAAAACAACTGGATTCAGAAAATATAATGAGAATAATAAATGAACTTTCATCAGAGAAATATAAGGGGAGACTTGCTGGAACAAAAGGGAATGAATTGGCTACCCAATACATAGCTAACTATTTTAAAAAAATAAAGCTAGAATGTCCTGATAACTTAGAGAACTATTTACAGCATTATGATCAAAACGTGAGATTTACGTATAGTGCTCCAAAATTAGAAATAGTAAATAAAACTGGAAATGTTGAAAAGGGTTATGAATACATAAAAGAATTTTCCGTAAACACTGGAATTACTTCCTTGAGTATAAAAGGAAATGTAAAGGGAAAAGGAGTAGTAGTTGAAGACACAGAAAAGCTTTCACAAAACTTAAGTGCATATAAAGGGAATATTCTTTTAATATCAAGTAGTATTTTAGCCCAAGAGGGAAGTAGAAACTTAATTAACAAAGTACTATCTGGAAATAGCAATATAGGTGGATTGATAATGGAAGTTGATATTGAAAATCCAAATCATATATATGGAAGTTTTGTAGTAGGACCCAATGCCCAACCTACAGCAAAATTTACAGAAGGAAAACCAATGCTTTTTAATTGTAGTTCATCAACATTTAAGGAACTAGTAGATGCAACTAAAAAAGGCTTAGATATAAAAATGAATGCAGACTTTGCAATAGAAAACGTAAAAGCAGCGAATGTAGTAGGATTTATTGAAGGAAAAGATAAAGCTCTTAAAGATGAATACATAATAATAGGTGCACATTTTGATCATGCAGGAGACAATAAAAACGGCACATATAACCCAGGCGCATTAGATAATGCTTCAGGTACTGCTGTGATGATGGAGATAGCAAGAGTATTAAAGGAAGGAAAATATAAGCCAAAGAAATCTATTGTTTTTATTGCATTTAATGGAGAAGAAGAAGGGTTATATGGTTCACAACATTATGCTAATTATCCAGTATATCCATTAAATAAGGATAAAACAGTTATGATAAACCTAGATATGGTAGGTTCTAAGACTGAAATGCCTCTTACATTACTGAGCTTTGATAGTACAAATACTAGGCTAAGAGAAGAATTCTATAGATATTCAAAAGCATTAGGAATAGATAGTGTTCAAGAAGCAGGACAAGGAAGTGACCATTATCATTTTGGAGCTAAGGGGATAGAATCTTTATGTTTGATTAACATGGATTTAAGAAACGGATATCATACTCCTAATGATACAATAGACAAAGTAGATAAAGAGCGAATTGAAGAAATAGCTAGGCTTGTACTGTATTACTTGGACAAAAATTCTTTTTAACTAAGTAAATAATATTGATTATTTAGGTTGACAAAAGTAAGGTATTCCCTTATTTTTGTCATTTTTTATTTATACTATTATCCATAAAAAACAACAGTAAACATTAATTGGTTTCATATTAGTCCTTATGTCCTAAATATGAAAAAAAACGTAAAAAAACATCGAGATTAGTTGTAAATGAAATTTATTTGTTCTATAATAATAAAAGAATATATACAATATATATGCTTTGTTAGTAATTATACCACAATATGAGGGGGTTATGCCTTGATTACCAGGGTACAAAAAAGGAACGGGGATATTGTCGATTTTGATGTAAAAAAAATAGAAAATGCAATATTTGCTGCAGCAAAATCAGTTGGTGGAGATGACAGAGAAATAGCTGAAAGATTATCAAAGATGGTAGTAAGTATAGTCACAGAAGCTTTTGGGGCAAGTATACCAACTGTTGAGGATATACAAGATATAGTCGAAAAGGTTTTAATAGAAGAGGGACATGCTAAAACTGCAAAGGCATACATATTGTATCGAAGTAAGCATGAAGAATTAAGAGAAACAAGAAACTTATTTATGGATGCTGAAACATTGATTGATGAGTATGTGTCGTTAGATGACTGGAGAATTAATGAAAATGCTAACATGGGATTTAGCTTACAGGGTCTAAATAACCATATCGTTGAATCTATAAGCAAAAAATATTGGCTTAATAAAGTATATAGAAAAGAGCTTAGAGATCCACATATAAAAGGAGATTTACATATTCATGACTTAGGTTTATTAGCACCATATTGCTGCGGTTGGGATTTAGAGGCTCTTCTTTTACAGGGCTTTAAGGGAGCTAGCAGTAAGATTGAGTCTTTGCCAGCTAAACATTTACAATCTTTTTTAGGACAGATTGTAAACTGGTTATATACACTTCAAGGAGAGGCAGCAGGTGCCCAAGCTGTAAGTTCTTTAGATACATATGTGGCTCCATTCATTTATTATGACGGATTAGATTATGATGATGTGAAAAAGATAGTTCAAAGCTTTGTTTTTAATTTAAATATACCTACGAGGGTTGGATTCCAGACACCTTTTACTAATATTACCTTAGACATCACTCCTCATCCGATGCTTAAGAACATGGAAGTTGTTATTGGCGGAAAGAGAATGGATAAAACTTATGGAGAATTCCAAAAAGAAATGGATATGTTTAATAAAGCTTATTGTGAGGTAATGATGGAAGGAGACGGTGCAGGTAGAAGCTTCAGCTTCCCTATACCCACAATAAATATTACTAAGGATTTTCCTTGGGATTCAGAAGTAGTTAATTCTATTATGGAAATGACCAGGAAATTTGGGACGCCATATTTTGCAAACTTTGTGAACAGCGACTTAAGTCCAGAAGATGTAAGGAGCATGTGCTGTAGGCTTAGACTTGATAATCGTGAGCTTAGGAGAAGAGGAGGAGGACTATTTGGTGCAAATCCACTTACAGGTTCTATAAACGTAGTTACTTTGAATATGGGACGTATAGGGTATTTAGCAGAATCAGTAGAAGATTTTAAAAAGAGAGTTAGAGTATTAATGGAAATAGCAAAGGAAATATGCGAGACAAAGCGTAAAGTACTTGAAAGATATATGGAAGCAGGTCTATATCCTTATTCTAGATTTTACCTGCAAGCTGTAAAAGATGCTGAGGGAGAATACTTTAAGAATCACTTTAGTACCATAGGTTTAAATGGCATGAATGAAGCATGTGTCAATCTACTTGGAAAAGATATAACCACAGAAGAAGGAAGAGACTTTGCAATAGATATAATGGAATTCATGAATAGGGTAATGCAGATATTCCAAGAAGAGACAGGAAGCCTTTGGAACTTGGAAGCTTCCCCAGCAGAAGGAGCTGCTTATAGATTTGCAAGAATGGATAAAAAAATGTATCCTAAAATATTTACACAAGGAACAGACGAGCCTTATTATACAAACTCTACACAGCTTCCTGTAGACCACACAAAAGATATATTTGAAGCCATTGAGCATCAAGATAAGCTCCAAACATTATATACTGGCGGTACTGTATTACACGGCTTTATAGGGGAAGAAGTTGATAGTACTGAAACAGTTAAGCTTTTATTAAAGAGAGCTTTTGAAAATAGTAGGATACCTTACTTAACTATTACTCCGACTTATAGCATCTGTCCAGACCATGGATATTTAAGAGGAGAGCAGTTCACATGTCCAGACTGTGGTAAAGAGACAGAGGTATGGACTAGAGTTGTGGGCTTTCATAGACCTGTTCAGTCATGGAACAAAGGTAAGAAGGAAGAATACAAGGATAGAGTAGAGTTCGAGTCTGAAGTAAGTTTAAATGGAAAAGATTATAATATTAAAAAAGCAATGTAAGCATAGAGTTTTTAAATAGAAAGGGATGGAGCTATGGAATTTAAAGGGCATCAAAAATCATCCTTTATAGATTATCCAGACAAAATATGTACAGTGTTTTTCACAAGCGGCTGTAATTTTAGATGCCCTTATTGCCATAACTCTGACCTTGTGTATGATAAAGGCGAAATTATAACGGAAGACTTTGTATTTGATTATCTTGATAAAAGAAAGAAAATGATAGATGCAGTATGTATATCAGGCGGAGAGCCAACAATTCATACGGAATTATATGATTTTATAAAGAAAGCAAAAGATAAAGGATATTTAGTTAAGCTAGACACAAATGGTACAAATCCAGAAATACTTGAAAAACTTCTAGCAGAAAAACTAGTTGATTATGTTGCTATGGATATAAAGGCTCCAATATACAAGTATAATGAAGTGACAAACGTAAATATTGATATAAATAAAATAGTCAAAAGCATTAGAAT
>CAYYDM010000129.1:0-4630 GCA_964470635.1 uncultured Clostridia bacterium
GGAGTTGGTGCGGGCAGGCGAGCGGGTACGCACCCGATTCACGCGCGGAGCAATCATCGGGTTCGTAGCCTTACTGGTATCACTGCCCTGGTGGCTCTACAACGTGTTGATTTTCGGAGCGTTGATGCCCTCCAGCGGAACCGCGCAGTCAGCACCTTTCACGTTGTCTCGCGTTCTGCCCCTGATTGAAGGGATGCTGCGCAACTGGGTTCCCTATATTCCAGTCGATAGTACGGGCAACTGGTGGATTCAGGCCAGTCTTCATACCCTTCAAGCCATGGTCCTGTTGGTAGCAATCGTACTGTTTGTCAGATCGACACTCCCTGAGCTTTCCCGCAGCCGAACGCTGCGTTTCGGCTGCGCGCTGGTGGTGTCGACGTCGGTACTTGCCTTTTATTATCTTCTCTCTTCGTCGGCCACTTGGTTCTATTTCAGATACTTAACGCCATACCTGCTTGTTGCTGTGCCAGTAGCGTCGATTTCCCTGCTGCGGGCACCTCGGCTGGCCTCAAGAGCTCGCCTTGCTCTTGTGGTCCCGATCGGACTGTTTGCATTGATTAGCATTTACGCGTGGTTTACGCCCGGGGCCGGAGCTGGTTATTACACCGATCAGTTGCAAGTCATCAAAACCCATGTCCCCCCTGGTGATGTTGTTGCCGGCGGTCAGACGGGAACGATTGGTTATTTTCGCGACCATGTTGTGAACCTGGACGGGAAAGTGAATCCTGAAGCGCTCGCCTACCAAGACAACATGTTCGATTACCTTGAGCGAGAGGATATCGTGTGGTACTGCGACTGGTTCTACTACTCGAATAAACACTTGGGCCCGGATCCTTCTGCACATGGCTGGACCCGAGTTGCCAAGAGGGGGGCGTTCGAGCTGTTCCACCGAACAGACGCTCAAATTGGATCAGGAACGGAATCCGACTAGGCTGACGCAAGGCATCCATGCTCGCTGCCCATTCCTGGATGCGTCGGGGTCTCTCCTTGCAAGACTCCCTGAAAAGGGTATCAACGTGATCGCTCCAACCAACGGTGAAAACCCGTTCTTGCTCTCTCTCCGGACGAACAGGTTCCAGATGAGGTCAGTATCGACTGCGTGGTTTATCAGACATGGGTTGATTATCCCGGGGGGCCACTCTTCGATTTCGAGTGAGCGGTTCTCGCGGGGTATAATCGCCCAGTACGTGTCCCGTTTCTGCGATTCCCCGAGGAGACCATGAAGCGCGCACTCATTACAGGCGTGACCGGCCAGGACGGCGCCTATCTCGCAGAGTTCCTTCTCGACAAGGGCTACGAGGTGCATGGCATCAAGCGTCGCTCCTCGAGTTTCAACACGCAGCGTATCGACCATCTCTATCAAGACCCCCATGAGAAGGGCGCGCGTTTCAAGTTGCACTACGGCGACCTCACCGACACGAGCAATCTGATCCGCATAATCCAAGAGGTTCGCCCCGACGAGATCTACAACCTCGGGGCGCAGAGCCACGTGCAGGTCTCGTTCGAGACTCCCGAGTACACCGCGGACGTCGACGCCGTGGGTGCGCTCCGTCTGCTCGAGGCGATCCGCATCCTCGGGATGGAGAAGACCTGTCGTTTCTACCAGGCCTCCACGAGCGAGCTCTTCGGCAAGGCACAGGAGATACCGCAGAAGGAGACCACCCCGTTCTACCCTCGCAGCCCCTATGCGGTTGCCAAGTTGTTCGCCTACTGGACCGTGGTCAACTACCGCGAGGCGTATGGGATACACGCGTCGAACGGCATCCTCTTCAACCATGAGAGCCCGCTGCGAGGCGAGACTTTCGTCACTCGCAAGATCACGCGTGCGGCGTCCCGCATTAAGTACGGACTCGAGGAGAAACTCTACCTGGGGAACCTCGACGCCAAGCGCGACTGGGGCTATGCGGGAGACTATGTCGAGCTCATGTGGCTCATGCTGCAGCAGGATGAGCCCGACGACTATGTGATGGCGACCGGCGTGACCACCTCGGTGCGTGAGTTCGTGGTCGCGGCGTTCGCTCGTGCCGGCTTCGAGCTGAGGTTCGAGGGTGAAGGCGTGGACGAGAGGGGCATCGACGTCACCACCGGCAAGGTGCTGGTCGAGGTCGACCCCCGATACTTCAGACCCACCGAGGTCGATTTGCTCCTCGGCGATCCCACGAAAGCCTATGAGAAGCTCGGCTGGAAGCCGCGCATGCAGCTCCCCGAGCTCACCGCGCTCATGGTAGACGCGGACCTCGAGGAAGCACGTCGCGAGGTGCACCTGAAGAGCGGCGGTTTCCCCGTCAGGAATCACGATGAATAGAGATTCGAAGATATACGTCGCAGGTCATCGCGGCCTCGTGGGCTCGGCGATCGTGCGCCGGTTGCAGTCGGCAGGCTACGACAACCTCGTCCTGCGTACGCGCGACGAGTTCGACCTCACCGACCAGGCCGCGACGAATGCGTTCTTCGAGGAAGAGAAGCCGGAGTATGTGTTCCTCGCCGCGGCGAAGGTCGGCGGAATCGGCGCGAACTCGACGTATCCCGCCGACTTCATACACGAGAACCTGGCAATCGCCCTCAACGTGATCGAGGCGTCCCGCGTGTACGGTGTCGAGAAGCTTCTCAATCTCGGGTCCTCGTGCATCTATCCCAAGTTCGCGCCGCAGCCGATACGCGAGGACGCGCTGCTCACCGGACCGCTCGAGCCCACAAACGAGTTCTACGCGATCGCGAAGATCGCGGCCATTAAGCTCTGCACCGCATACAATCGCCAGCACGACACACAGTTCCTCTCGCTCATGCCCACGAACCTCTACGGGATCGGTGACACATACGACCTCGAGAGCGGTCACGTGCTCCCGGTCCTCATCGCGAAGTTCCACGAAGCGAAGGCAAGCGGGGAGGACCTCGTCGTCCTATGGGGCGATGGGTCTCCACTCAGGGAGTTCCTGTTCGCAGACGACCTCGCCGACGCTGCGGTGTACGTCATGGAGCGGCTGCGGACCGAGGATATCGGCGAGTTTATCAACGTAGGCTCGGGGAGCGAGATATCCATCGCGGAGCTCGCGTCGGCGGTTCGCGAAGTCGTATACGCGGACGCGTCCGACCGGATATGCACGGTGGTCTGGGATACCGAGAAGCCCAACGGGACCCCGCGCAAGTTGCTCGACTCCTCGAGACTCGCATCGTTGGGCTGGAGCGCGCGGACATCACTTGCAGACGGACTGCAAATCGCCTACCGCGACTACTTGGATCGCCGATGAAGGTCGCGTATCTGAGTCTTCAGGCCGTTGTCGAGGGTCAGGACAGCTGGGCCGCTGTCTGCGAGGTGATTTGGGAGTGGGAGGAGGCCGGTTGGAGTGTCGACCGGTGGTTCCCCCAGTACCAGGGGGACGGGATTCCCAGCGGTCTCGATCGCCTCAAGGAGATGCGTCGTCTGCAGCGCGAGCTCATCGAGCATTTGGATGCGTACGACGTGCTCTATGTGCGGAATCACCCCATGGCGTTCCTGGCATCCAAAGCCGCGGCTGCACGTGGAATCCCGGTCATTCAGGAGTGCAACGGCACCTACGAGGACCTCTACGTCGCATGGCCTATAACGCGGTTCGCGAAACCGGTCTTCGCACACCTGCAGCGTACCCAATACGCCCATGCCGATCTTGTGTTCTGCGGTACTGAGCCTCAACGGAAGTGGCTCGGCAAGGAAACGGGGCGTACCGACATCGTCGTGAGCCCCAACGGTGCGAACGATGTGCTGTTCTCCCCGGACGCACCCAGAAGAGCGGGGCTCCCCGATGCCTTCGCGGTCTACTTCGGGCAATTCGCGGCGTGGCAGGGGATTCGCCAACTCATTGAGGCGCGCCGATTGCCGCAGTGGCCCGAAGAGGTGAAGCTCGTCTTCGTGGGACACGGGGTCGACCGTCCCTTGGTGGAGGCTGCGGTCGCAGAGGATCCCGATAAGTTCGAGTTTCTCGGCCGCTTGCCCTACGCCGAGCTCCCCGGAGTCATCGCACACTCCATTGCGTCATTCGCATCGCACTTCAATCCCGACCGCGACGAGATGGGATTCTCGGCTCTCAAGACCTACGAGTCGATGGCCTGCGGGGTGCCGGTGATCGGTGCGGACAACCCCGGCGTCGGTGATGTGATCAGACAGTACGACTGCGGCATCACCGTCGAGCCCGGCAACGCCGCACAAATGGCTGATGCGCTCGCGGCGCTGTATGCGGATCGGGAGGCCGCCCGCGTCATGGGCGCGAATGGCCGCGATGCCATCGTCCGCGAATGTTCTTGGAGGGCCAGAGCACGACAGCGCAGGGAAACGGTCGCTGCTCTGGAGTCCGTGCGAGTGCGCAGCAGTAAGCGGTCCACTCGATGAAGCTCACAGTGGTCACTGTTTCGCTCAACGCGGCAGCGACGATTCGGGAGACGCTCGACTCCGTTCTCGCGTATCAGGATCACATCCACGAATATCTCGTGGTCGACGGCCTCTCGACGGACGGGACCCTCGACATCCTTCGCGAGTACGAGCCACGATTCGGGGGGCGTCTTCACTACCTCTCCGAGAAGGACGCGGGTCTCTACGATGCTATGAACAAAGGCATCGCGCGTGCGACGGGCGATTTCATCCTCTTTCTCGGCGGGG
>CAYYDM010000130.1:0-4604 GCA_964470635.1 uncultured Clostridia bacterium
AAAAAAGGGTATAATAAAATGAGATCATTTATATTTATTCTACATATTTTTTTCTTGTTTTTTAGTTATAATATTCCCTTTGACTCTATAATAGTATTAAAAATTAATAATGTCAATATTGATTTTAAAAATATTAATAACGTAATTAAAAATATTAATAACGTAATTAAAAATATTAAGTTCAAGTTTTATAAAGCTTAAACTATAGATTAAATCTATAGGCAAAACTATAATTATAGATAATACAAATAGATGTCCAAAAATAAGAGAAAAAACAGTATACTATATATAGAGATTTTAAAGACGATTTAGGAGGAGTAGAAATGAAAAAAGAGGTCGATGCAAGAAATCAAGCCTGTCCAAAACCTGTTATAATGACTAAAAAAGTATTAGATGAAATATCTGAAGGCATAGTCACTACTATTGTAGATAATGAAGTTGCAAAAGAGAATGTTTCAAAGCTTGCTAAAAGCTTAAATCTAGATTATACAGTAGAAAAAGGGGCATCTAATGAGTATTATATCCATATTACAAAAGGAGAAGCCGTTGAAGAAACTAAAGAAATTAATGCCTGTGTTCCTAATACATTTAAAGATATGGTTATATTGTTTGGTAAGGATAAACTTGGAGAAGGCTCAGAAGACCTTGGAAATATACTTATCAAAGGATATATATATACTCTTACAGAGTCAACACCATTTCCTTCTACATTATTGTTTTTAAATGGTGGAGTGAGACTTACAGTAGAGGGTTCCCCAGTGCTAGATGATTTAAAGAAGCTTGAATCAGAGGGAGTAGAGATACTTTCTTGCGGAACTTGTCTTGATTTCTTTAATCTAAAAGATAAATTAGCAGTAGGAGAAATAACTAATATGTATACAATTGTAGAAAAAATGAAAAATGCTACAAATACAATAACATTATAAAAGGATGGTAACATGAAAGAAGAAGTATATTATGTAATAGCTTTTGATTCAACACACTATGCAATACAAGGAGAAAAGACTTTAAAAAATAATAATATTGATATAAAAGTAATACCAACTCCTAGAGAAATAACCGCTAGCTGCGGATTATCCATTAGATTTAATCCAGAATTTTATGAACAGATAAAGAATATACTAGAAGAGGATTCCTTATCTATAAAAGGTATATATAAGCTAATAAAAAACGAAAATGGCAGATCTGCAAGTAAAATTAATTAACTAGGTGGTGAGGTCTTGAGGGAGATAATTAACAGCCTATATGGTTTCTTGTTGGGACCTAATGGACAACTAAATATATATGGAAAGCTAATAAAAGCTACATTAATATTCGTGCTTATGAAAATAGTTATAAGTTTTTCATATTCTTTAATTGATAAGTTTTTTTCAAGAAGGCATACTTCAAGATTTAAGATTGAAGAAAGAAAATCAAACACATTGGCAGTAATACTAAAAAGCGTGACAAAATATCTATTTTATTTCATAGGAACAGTTTCCATACTAAAAGAATTTGGGCTGCCTATAGAATCTATTCTTGCTACTGCTGGAATAGGAGGTTTAGCCATAGGCTTTGGAGCTCAAAGCTTGGTGAAAGATATAATCACTGGCTTCTTTATATTATTTGAAGATCAATATTCTGTAGGAGATTATATAAAAACAGGCAATTTTGATGGAATAGTTGAAGAAATTGGCATACGAATCACTAAGATAAGAGCTTTTTCTGGAGAACTCCATATAGTTCCTAACGGTAACATACAAACTGTAACTAACTTAAGTAGAGGCTCTATGAGGGCATCGGTCAATGTAGAAATAGCCTATGAAGAGGATATAGATAAAGCTCTCGTAATATTATCTGAGTTGTCTAAAAAACTATCAAAAGAGAATGATAATATTGTGGAAGGCCCTACAGTCTTAGGGGTTACTAACCTAGGTGAGTCTGGAATACAGCTTACAGTTGTTGCAAAGACTAAGCCTATGGAGCAGTGGGCCGTTGAAAGAGAGATAAGAAAAAGAATTAAAGATGAATTTAGCAAGGCAGATATAGAAATCCCATATCCTAAAAGAATTGTTATTGAAAAGGGCAAAATGGATAAAAGTTCACTAAATAGCTAAAATATAATATAATGTATTTATAAATCAAGCTACTTCGTATAAGATAATCATAGAGAAGTAGCTTTATTGTGGTTAGGGAGGGATTGCATGATTGTAAAATATAATGTTGGAGATGTGGTGCAGCTAAAAAAAGCTCATCCTTGTGGAGAAAATAAATGGGAGATAATGAGAACCGGTGTTGATTTTAAACTTAAATGCTTAGGCTGTGAACGTCAGGTATGGCTTGCTAGGAGAGAGTTTGAAAGAAGAGTGAAAAAAGTCATTAGCAGCAAAAGTCCTGAATTGGTAGAAGAGCAAAAAACAGAGTAGAATTATACATATACAAGAAAACAAACCCTTGACTATTTGCTCAAGGGTTTGTGATTTTCTATCCAATTTATCATTTCTTTTTCTGCAAAGCTGTAATTCTCAGATTTCTCTAAATTTTTCATGAAGATCTCATAGGAATTATCAATTATTTTTAATTGCTCAACTGTAAGGTTTTTTTCCTTAATAAGTTCTTCCCTAGTTTCATTATAGGCTGCCTTATATATTCTAAAAGGGAACTCCATCTCAGTATAATTAGCAGGCAGAAAACCTGCTCTTAAATTACAGTTTACCCTAAATCTTACTAAAAAAGCTTGGAAAAAGTCGTTATTCATTGCTCATCACCTCTTGGAATTATATTACTTATATAGAGTTTAAGTCTATATGGCAATATCCTCCGGGATTTTTCTTTAAGTATTTTTGATGATATTCTTCAGCATCATAAAAACAACTTAAGGGTTCCACTTCAGTTACAATTTTCTTATTATATTTTTTTTGCTCTTCTTCTAAAGATTTTTCTATAATAGGTAAATCTCTATCATCGATATAATAAATGCCTGTCCTATATTGATGACCTATATCTCCACCTTGTTTATTTAAAGAGGTAGGATCTATAATTTTCCAGAATTTATTTAATAGCTCATCAAGTGAAATAATATTTTCATCAAAATTAACTATACAAGCTTCTGCGTGACCAGTATTTCCTTTGCATACATCCTGATAACTAGGATTATGTGTTATACCATTAGCATATCCTACTCTAGTCTCCACTACACCATTTATTCTAGACATATATTCTTCTACACCCCAAAAACATCCTCCAGCTAAGATAATTTCTTTCATATGCTACACCTCCGATTATTTTTTCTAAGGTATTTTCTATAGTATTATTATACACGATAATCAATGTAAATTATCAATGCTTATGGTATATTTTATGAAAGGGTAATATATAGATGCTCAATTTTTTATTAAGCATTCAAGTTGTATATCTATAATGAAAGCTTAAATTTATTAAATCAATAATTTTTATTGTATTTATATATAATAAGTGATATAATACCATGATGTAGTATGTTATCCTTGCTCTATTATATTAATAGGGCCGTTTAGTCCAAAAGGAGGTGAAGTACATGAAAAAATACGAAGCTGTTTTAATTTTCGCACCAGGCATGGAAGAAGAGACAAGAAACAATCTTGTTGAAAGATTCAAAGGCATAGTTGAGACAAATGGTACAGTTGATAATGTTGATGTATGGGGAAGCAGAAAGCTTGCTTATGAAATCAACGACTATCAAGAAGGTTACTATGTTCTATTGAACTTCAGTGCTGGTTCAGAAGTTATAGACGAAATAGACAGAATTGCAAAGATTACAGACGATGTAATCAGACACATGATAATTAGAGAAGAAGAATAATAAAGCCGTATGGGGGTGTAATTGTGAATAGTGTATTACTCATTGGTAGATTGACAAGAGACCCTGAACTGAGATATCTGTCTAACGGAATGGCAGTTTCTAGATTTAGTATAGCGGTGGATAAAGACTTATCGAGAGAAAAAAAGCAAGAATTTGAGAGTAAAGGACAACCTACGGCAGATTTTATAAATATTGTAGTTTGGGGAAAACAGGCTGAGAACTGCGCAAACTATCTAGTTAAAGGTAGACTTGTTGCTATTCAAGGACGTATTCAAACAGGAAGCTATACTGCTCAAGATGGTTCAAAGAGATATACTACAGATGTAGTAGCAGATAGAGTTCAATTCCTTGAATGGGGAGAAGCTAGACAAGGCAACCAAAATACAAACAGAGATTTTAATACAAACAGAGATTTCGGTATAGATATAGATGTGGATGGTTTCCATCCTACAGACGATGATGATATTCCATTCTAAAGGAGGGAAAAAGAATGGCACAACCAGGAAGAAAATTTAGAACTAAAAAAAGAGTTTGCAGCTTCTGTGTAGATGATGCAACTAGCATAAGCTATAAAGATGTAAATAAGCTAAAAAAATATGTTACTGAAAGAGGAAAGATACTTCCTAGAAGAATTTCAGGAAACTGTGCTTTACATCAAAGACAATTAACTGTTGCTATTAAAAGAGCAAGACAAGTTGCACTTTTACCATATACAGCAGACTAGTTTAAATATTTTAAATAGTACAGAGGAGAGATATATTATATAATATGTAATATATCTCTT
>CAYYDM010000131.1:0-4517 GCA_964470635.1 uncultured Clostridia bacterium
TGCTTCTTCGTCAAAGCCAAGATTAACTTCATTAAAATTATCTTTTCTTTCTACTGCAGAAAGATGTGGCATAGGTGATCTATATTGTTTTTCTCTGTCTTTAAAGTCTTCAGAAGTTAAATCATGTCTTTCAACATAATATGGCTTCTTATAAGGAATTGTCTCTCCTTCAAGATAGCTTGATATTACTTCCGCAGCTCTCTTAGCATCTCCTATAGCAGCTATTGCAATGCCTGGACCTTTGTTTGTGGCATCTCCACCTGCAAATACTCCTGGTAGATTTGTTAAGAAAGAATTTTCATCTGCATAAATTGTACCTTTCTTAGTTAGTTCAACACCTTCAAGACCACTGGCATCTACATATTGTCCTATGGCACCTATTACAGTATCTACTTCTAATATTTCTTCTGCATCCTTTATTGGAACAGGTCTTCTTCTTCCACTGCTATCTGGCTCTCCAAGCTCCATTTTTTGGAGTCTAATAGCTTTTACTTTTCCGTCTTCGCCTATTATTTCTATTGGACTTACTAAGAATTTAAATACTACTCCTTCTTCCTCTGCCTCTTTTATTTCTATTTCTTCTGCAGGCATTTCTTCTTTAGTTCTACGATATATATTATAAACTTCCTTTGCTCCAAGTCTTACTGCAGTTCTACAAGCATCCATAGCTGTATTTCCGCCGCCTACTACAGCAACCCTTTCTCCTAATAGAACTGGTTCGTTTGTTACAACCTTAGCTAAAAAGTCTATTCCTCCAATTGAACCCTCTAGTTCTTCTCCTGGACAATTTAGTTTAGTGCTTTTCCAAGCTCCTATAGATACAAATACTGCATCGTATTTTTCTCTAATATGATCAAAAGTTATATCTTTGCCTACTTTTATATTTGTAATCATCTTTACGCCCATTTGTTCAATAAGTTGAATTTCCTTATCTAATACTTCTTTTGGAAGACGATATTGAGGAATTCCATATCTAAGCATACCGCCAAGCTTTGGCATTGCTTCGTATATAGTTACATCATGACCATCTGCTGCTAAATAATATGCTGCTGAAAGTCCTCCAGGACCTCCTCCTATGATTCCAACTTTTTTGCCAGTTGCAGGCTTCATATCTGGCATATAAGATTCTTTATCATTTAAATCAATATCTGCAACAAAAGATTTTAAATTTGCAATGGATATAGGTTCTTCAACTAGTTGTCTTCTGCAAGCATCCTCACAAGGATGTGGACATACTCTTCCTATACTAGCTGGTAATGGAAGCTGCTCTTTAATAAGCTTTAATGCTTCCTTAAACTGTCCATTTGCTATAAGCCCTACATATCCTTGACAATCAGTATTTCCCGGGCAAGCTAGCATACATGGTGCTTTACAGTCTCCTACGTGATCAGAAAGCAAAAGCTCTAATGCGATTTTTCTAGAAGCTTTTACTTTTTCAGTTTTTGTCTGAACAACCATTCCATTGCTAATTTCTGTAGCACATGCTCTTAGAAGTTTAGGAATTCCCTCAACCTCAACTACACAAAGCCCACAGGCCCCATATGTTTTTGTTCTCTCATCATGGCACAAGGTAGGTATTTCAATGTCATTGGCTCTTGCGACCTCAAGTATTGTTTGACCTTTACGTCCAATTACTTCTTTTCCATTTATATTAAGTCTCATTTCTGACATCAGTTTTCCTCCTTCCCTATTCTATTTCTACTGCACCAAAACGGCAAACTTCATTACACTTACCGCACTTAATGCATATTTCGCTATTAATTTTATGTGCTTTCTTAACTTCTCCATCTATTGCCCCTACTGGACAGTTTCTCTTACATAATCCGCAGCCGATACATTTATCCTCTAATATAGAGAAAGTTATAAGGTTTTTACATTGTTTAGCAGGACATTTCTTATCATAAATATGTTTCTCATACTCTTCTCTAAAATATCTTATTGTGCTAAGAACTGGATTTGGTGCTGTTTGTCCAAGACCACATAGTGAGCCTGCTTTTATTTGTTCTCCTAGGTCTTCAAGAAGTTCAATGTCTCCGTCTTTTCCTTCTCCGTCACAAATTCTAGTCAATATTTCAAGCATTCTCTTTGTACCTATTCTACAATGAATACATTTACCACATGATTCTTTACGAGTAAAGTCAAGGAAGAATCTTGCCATATCTACCATACAAGTAGTTTCATCCATTACAACCATACCACCAGAACCCATTATGGCTCCTGTTTTATTTATAGAATCATAATCAACTGGAGTATCTAAAAGATGCTCAGGAATACATCCTCCAGATGGTCCTCCCATTTGAACAGCTTTTATTGTCTTATTATTTTTGATACCGCCGCCAATGCCAAAAATTATATCTCGAATTGGAGTACCCATTGGAACTTCCACAAGTCCGCCTTTGTTTATCTTTCCAGTTAAAGCAAATACTTTTGTTCCTTTGCTTTTTTCAGTTCCTACAGCTGCAAAAGCTGCTCCTCCATTAGCTAGTATCCAAGGCACATTGGCAAATGTTTCAACGTTATTTATATTAGTTGGCTTGTCCCAATAACCTTTTTGAGCAGGGAAAGGTGGTTTTAGCCTTGGCATTCCTCTTTCTCCCTCTAATGAAGCAATAAGTGCTGTTTCCTCACCGCAAACAAATGCTCCTGCTCCGGCTTTGATTCTTAAATTAAAATCGAATTTATTTAATCCAAGAATATTTTTTCCTAAATATCCTCTTTTTTCTGCTTCATCTATAGCTTCTTGAAGTCTAATAATAGCTAAAGGATATTCAGCTCTTACATATACAACACCTTCATTTGCACCTATGGCATAGCCTGCTATTATCATACCTTCAATTAAACTATGGGGGTCTCCTTCAAGTACGCTTCTATCCATGAATGCGCCTGGGTCACCTTCGTCTGCATTACATACTAAATATTTTGGAGTATCTTTACTTTGAAGTGCTGCATTCCACTTAAACCATGTAGGAAATCCAGCTCCTCCTCTTCCTCTAAGTCCAGAGATTTTAATTTCTTCTATTATTCCTTCTGGATCTAACTCCTTCAAACACCTTTCTAGTCCTTTATATCCACCACTTTGAATATATTCATCTATACATTCTGGGTTTATGATTCCGCAATTTCTAAGAGCAATTCTTCTTTGACTATCTAAACCATTTTTATCACATTCACTTATTATATAATCATCAATTCTACTTTTTTCCTTAAGGTGTTTTTCAATTATCTCGGAAGCCATTTCTGGTGTTACCTTAACATAAGTTGTTTTAGTCCCTTCGTCGTCAATAACGTCCACTATAGGTTCAAGATAACATGTTCCAATACATCCTGTTAGTGTAAGCTCAACATTTGAGTTTAAATTATTAAGCTCGTTTTCCAATGCAGTATAGACCTTATTAGCTCCTGCAGCTATACCACAGCTACCTTGTCCAACAACTATTTTCATGCCTAGGCCTCCTTGCTCTCATTATTTTTGATTTCTCTCAATATGTCTTTTGCTTTCTGTGGTGTCAATTTACCGTATGTCTCTCCATTTATCATCATAACTGGAGACAAACTGCAACATCCAAGGCATGCGACATTATTGAAAGTAAATAAATTATCTTCTGTTGTTTCTCCTTCTTTTATGCCAAGCTCTTCGTAGATAGCTTCTTCTATTGCTTTTGAACCATTAACATGACATGCTGTTCCCTGACACAGCATTATTAGATACTTTCCTACAGGATTTAATCTAAATTGAGTATAAAATGTAACTACTCCATGGACCTTAGCTGGCTTTACACCTGTTTCCTTTGCTATATAATTTAGTACCTCAATAGGTAGATAGCCATAAATTTCTTGTGCTTTCTGCAATATACTAATTAGGCTTCCTCTTGTATCTTTGTACTTCTCGAGAATAGGTTTAAGCTTGTCCAAATCAATGTTAGAACTATTAGCTACTTCATTAGCACTTTTTTCTTGACAGCACTTCATATTTTACACTCCCCTCAGGTATATTTTAAAAATGTTTAGTATTGTTATTTATTTAATAAAGTTTTGTTAAACCTAAAATTATTTTTTTCTAAAATCTATTATTTACATTTTCTTAGTCTTATAAAATTAAGCTGTTTTCCCGTATTTTACTAATTTCTTAAGCTTACATTAAACACATAATATAATACCACTGTTTACTATTTTAGTAAAGAAAGTCTCTAAAAATTCCGTTAATTCCTTTCCATACTTTGTTATAAAATTAACCTTGCTTGTTGATATTTAGCCTTTTACCTTATACCAACTTCCATTTTTTGTTTGTTAAATTATTATCATTTCTTATTTCAAATTCAGCTGTTTTCTTAACAATTACGACATGAAAAGTGATTTTTTTATAGCTATTTTACTGTTTTTATTAATATAGACTATTATCATATATTTTTTATTATATTTAATGTTATTAATTTAACTATTTAGCTGCATCAATTCCAATATAGATATTCAAATAATAACTAATGCTATAAAAAAGGATAAAACCATTTAGTTCTATC
>CAYYDM010000132.1:0-4287 GCA_964470635.1 uncultured Clostridia bacterium
GCTGGTGCTGCGAATGCGAAGCTGAAGCTACCAAGTACTAACGTAAGTACTAGTACTAATGATAAAACTTTCTTCATTATAAAAAACCTCCCTATAATATAATTATATTTTTTTCTTTTGAAGGAATTTGAAGCTTTTATCAGATTGTAATTCCTTCTTAAACCAATCTGACTTATAATTGTAGAATTAGGCAATATGTATATTACCTGCATTCTATTCCTAATTATAGCACTAACATATTTGCCAGTCAATTAGACAAGTATGTTTGTAATGAAAATGTAATAATGGGCAGTTGTTAACTCACTACTACAATAGTAATTATATAACATAAATACTGAAATTAACATTACAGTTATATTACATTTGCTTTACAGTTCTGTGGCTAGGCTCTAGAGCTGTCTGCCTCTGCTTTTGATGCCTTTATGAACTCTCTAAAAAGTGGGTGACTTCTAGTAGGTCTTGACTTAAACTCAGGATGAAACTGTGCTGCTACGAACCATGGGTGGTCATTTAATTCTACTATCTCTACTAGTCTTTCATCTGGTGATACTCCACTTATAATAAGTCCCTGCTCTAGCATCTTGTCTCTAAACTCATTGTTAAATTCATATCTATGTCTATGTCTTTCATATATAAGTTCTTCTCCGTATGCTTCTATAGCCTTTGTACCTTCCTTGAGTTTACATGGATATAATCCTAGTCTCATAGTGCCACCTAGGCTATCTATGTCTCTTTGCTCTGGCATAAGGTCTATTACAGGGTAAGGGGTATCCTCTTTAAGTTCTGAACTATGGGCACCTTTTAGTCCTACTACATTTCTTGCAAATTCTACTACTGCCATTTGCATACCTAAACATATGCCTAAGAATGGTATCTTGTTTTCTCTTGCATATTTAATGGCACAAAGTTTTCCTTCTACTCCTCTGTCTCCAAATCCACCTGGGACTAATATACCATCTGCTGTTTTAAGGAATTTGCCACAGTTATCTTCGTCTATACCTTCTGATTGTACCCAATCTATTGATATATCTACTTCATTTGCTATACCTGCATGTCTGAGGGCTTCTGCTACTGATAGATAAGCGTCTTTTAGCTCTACATATTTACCTACTAATGCTATGTTTACTTTTCCTTTTGGATTTTTAACTTTGTGTAGCATATCTGTCCATTCTTTAAGATCTGGATCGCCACATTTTAATCCTAGATGTTGTATAGCTAAGTTTGGAAGTCCTTCTTCTTCTAATAGCATAGGTACTTCATAAAGTGTTTCTGCATCCATGTTTTGTATTACGTGAGCTGAATCCATATCGCAGAATAGTGCTATTTTATCTTTCATTTCTTGTGATATAGGATGCTCTGTTCTACATACTAGTACATCTGGACGGATACCTATACTCATAAGCTCTTTTACGCTGTGTTGTGTAGGCTTTGTCTTTAGTTCTCCTGCTTTTGATAAGTAAGGTACTAATGTAACATGAATATACATTACATTTTCTTTTCCTATATCATATTTAATCTGTCTAATGGCTTCAAGGAATGGCAGACTCTCTATGTCTCCTACTGTTCCTCCGATTTCTGTAATAACTACATCTACTTCTTTGTCTTTTGCTACTCTGAATACTCTTTCTTTTATTTCGTTTGTTATGTGAGGTATGACTTGTACTGTCCTCCCTAGGTATTCACCTTTTCTTTCTTTGTTGAGTACCGACCAGTATATCTTTCCTGTAGTTACGTTTGAGTATTTGCTTAGGTTAATGTCTATAAATCTTTCATAGTGACCTAAGTCTAAGTCTGTCTCTGCTCCATCGTCTGTTACGAATACTTCTCCGTGCTGGTAAGGGCTCATAGTGCCTGGATCTACGTTTATATATGGATCGAATTTTTGGATACTTACTTTTATTCCTCTTGCTTTTAATAATTGTCCTAATGCTGCTGCTGTGATTCCTTTTCCTAATGAGGAAACTACTCCTCCTGTTACGAAAATGTACTTGGTGGACATGGTGCTTTACCTCCTTTATCTTAACCGTTTCCGATAAGTTATTAAATAACTATAGTATTTTATCTTAAGAGTATATGTATGTCAATTCTCAATTCTTAGTTTTCTTTAGTACTTCTATTGCCTTTTTAAGCTGTAGGTCTTCTTCTGTTTTATTCTCTACTATTATATCGGGTTCTATACCTACTTTGTTTACTGGGTTTTTATTTGCTGTAAGGTATTCTGCTATGGTTAATTTTATGCCACCACCATTAACCAATGGAATGATTGACTGTACTGTACCCTTTCCAAAGGTAGTAGTACCTATTATAGTGCCTACCCCTGTGTCTTTAATTGCACCTGCAAATATCTCTGATGCGCTGGCACTACCTTTGTTTACTAATACTGCAAGCTTGAAATCTATGTCGTCATTATATGAATTATGTGTTTCTATTTCTCCGTTTGAATATTTTATATGAACTATAGGTCCTCTAGGTACTAGAAATCTAAGTACATTAACTACTTCATTTAGGCTTCCGCCTGGATTATTTCTTACATCAAATATTACTTTATCTACTTTCTTTACATTAAACTCACCTAATGCTTTAAGTACATTTTCTAATGTATGGCTATTGAACTCAGTTATCTTTATGTAGCCTATATTTTCTTTGAGTATTTGGTATTCTATAGGGTTTATCTTTATGAGTTCTCTAACTATATTAAAGTAAAGAACTTTAGGCTCTCCTTCTCTTACGATGCCTAGTTTAACTTTAGTTTTCGGCTCTCCTCTCATCATGTCTGAGGCTTGCTTTGCTGTAAAACCTTTTATATCAACGTCATTTACTGATACTATAGTGTCTCCTGGTTTTATACCAGCTTTAAAGCCTGGTGTATCGTTTATTGGTGTCACTACTGTTATGTATCCGTTTTTCTCTGTTATATGAAGTCCTATGCCTACGAAGTCCCCTGTTACTGCTTCATTAAGTTCTTCAAATTCTTCTTTAGTATAATAGTTGCTGTAATCGTCAAGGTTGTAGAATAATCCTTTCATAGCCCCTTCCATGAGCTGTTTTTCTGTTACATCATATGCATAGTTAGCTTTTACGAACTTTAATAGTTTACCTAAGAACTCAAGTTCTTGTTGAAGGTTCATTTCCTGTTGTTGCTGTGTACCTTCTCCTTGGCTAAAGGCTAGTGTGCTAGGTACTGATATAATGAGTGTAAATACTAGTATAAAGAGTATTCCTTTTTTGAATATGTTTTTGGTGTTCATTTGCTATCTCTCCTTTGGTTAATGTAATTTGCTATTTTTGCTTAAGTGGTGAACTGGAGCCTGCTACTTCGAAGGTATAGCTTCCACTGTCTAGCAGCTTTCTATCTATTTCTATGGTAATGCTCTTATATGATATAACTTGAAGTGTTATAGTATTTGGTGCAGGAGCTTTTGTATCTACATAAACTCTATATTTGCCAGGAGCATATTTTTCTACTCTATTTACTGTTAGATTGTATCCTGATGTAGGGAATTCTTTTGTAATAGTTACTAAAATCTTTCCACTGCTTTGTTTTGTAGTTACTAGGTTATTTGTACCTCTACCAGACCACTTTTCTTCTACTACTGTAAAAGGTATATTTCTATCTCTTTCGTCTATCTCGCCTTTTAATCTCTGCAAGAATACTATACCTTCTATTGCAGCGATATCTTCTTCTGGCCTAAATGTGCTGTCTCCATAGCCTTTGACTATGCCTATCATACTCGCCTTGGAAACATATTTTTTATATTCATCGTCTAGGCCAAGCATATCCTTAAAAGGCATAAAGCTAGTATCAGCTAGTTGTATTTCTCTTGAAAGCTCTAGGGTTTTCATAATATACTTTGCTGCTTCTTTTCTAGTTAGTTTACCTTCTATAGTGCCATCTTTCTCTAATATTTGTTTACTGTTAAGATATTTTACTGCATTTTCAATATTGGTTTTTTCGGAGTTTTTGTCTATACTTTCTTTTTGGTGTTTATTGAGTATGGTATAAAGTGATAGCATGAAATATTTTTTATCTAGAGTGCTGTTTAAGTCTGATACTTTTGTATCTTCTTTTAATAAGTACTTGAAGTGGTCTTGTATAAACTGTTTGTCTATGATGTTCTCTGCCCAATGCCCCTTGAAGTTTAGATCTACCTCTGCAAATGTTGTTAGGGAGCTCAGAAAGAGGGCTACGATTAAAATAATTGCAATATTTTTTCTCATACATATTACCTCCCAATTTATATTATATCATTGGAGAGATAAACTAATATTTCATTAATATTACAAATT
>CAYYDM010000133.1:0-4285 GCA_964470635.1 uncultured Clostridia bacterium
AAAAAGGGCTGTTAAAAAGCCCTTATATTTCAGAAATTATTTTATCCACATATGCTACAACATCTTTTAATTTCTTAAAGGTATGAACATCCTCGTCATGAATTGTTATATGAAATTCTTTTTCACATTCGATTATAATTTTAGCAATATCAATTGGTTCAATTCCATAATCAGATGTAAGTTCTGTTTCTAGGGTTATATCTTCTTCATCAACTCCAACACTTTCAGAAAGTATTCTGGCTAATTTCTCAAAAACCATATGCATACCTCCTTAATTACAACAATGGACTAATCTCACCTGCATAAAACAGATTTAAGCGATGTAATGCTCTGGTACAGGCAATATAAAGTAATTTTTTATCATCTTCAGTTACATAACGTTCATTATTAGTATCACAAATCAATACAGCATCAAACTCCAGTCCTTTTGCCATATAAACTGGAATAATAAATATTCCATTGATATCGGTCATGCTATCACTGGTAATCAAATGAATATCTAACTTTTCCTTTAAACGGCAGTAAAGAGTATTTGCATCTTTTTGGCTTTTACAAATCAATCCAATAGATTGATAGCCTTTCTCCTTACAAAGTAGAACTTCATCTATTAATAAATCATCAAATTTGCTGTGATTTTCTGCAAAACGCACCTTTGGCTGTTCTCCATTTCTGCTAAAACTCTTAATTTCTACCTGTGACTGGATAAATTTTGCACTATACTTAATAATTTCATCTGTACAGCGAAAGCTTTTAGACATGGTAATAAGTGTTGATTTTTCTTTTTGCAGTATAGCCTGAAGCTCATCATATAAAGATAGGCTTTCTTGTTTTTCTATAGTTTGGTTTATATCACCTAAAACAGTATACCTGGCTTTATAAAACAAAATTTTTAATATTTCAAAATGAATAGGGTAATAATCCTGTGCTTCATCTATAACAAGTTGTTTGATGTCTTTATATTCACTAGACCCACTAAGTTTCAATATGAAGTATGTAAGGGCAAGTGCATCTTCATATTGTAAATAATCCGATTGCAAATTAGTATCTGTATATTCTAAAATTTTCTCAATATTTTCAGGCAGCTCTATACCATTTGCTAAACTGTAAAAGTAGGCTTTATCAGAGAACAGCTGTTTATAAAATCTTAGATAATCAATTTCAGTAAATTTGCGTATGTTCTTTATTAAGACTGTACTTTCATTTATAGAAAGCATACGAGCAAATTCTTTTGCATCAAATAGATGTTCTGTAAAATTACCTACAAAATTCTCTAACTTAATAAGTCGATTTTTTCGCAATTTATGCACAGTTTCTAAAATTGAGTGCTCTAGTTGTTTCAAACGTAAAGCCAGATGAATATTCTTTTTGCCATTCAATACTTTTGCCTTTAATAATTTCCCATTAGCAATACACTGACCATCATAGTACACATCAGTAAAGTCAATTTTTCGATGTTCTAAATCTTTGAAGTAGCGATTTAATATTTCTATAAATTGCTTAGATGACTTAAACTGCATACTGCTTTTCATAATAGATTTCTGTAATAAGTCATCGCATGTAATTAGTTTCTCTAGGAACTCATTTCTCGTTTGAAAATGAGGATAATTATCTTGCAAAATAGCTTTACAAAAATCCTCAAACACAACGGTAGCTACATTTTCCTCTCCAAGTTCAGGCAAAACATTTGAAATGTATTGTTCAAATAAAGTGTTTGGAGATAAAATAATAATATTACTTGAAGAGAGTTTTGAAGCCAGTCCCTGATACATTAAATAGGCAACTCTATGCAAAGCAATGGAAGTCTTTCCGCTACCAGCAACACCCTGCACCATTAACAAATCGTTATTCGTATCTCGAATAACAACATCTTGGTCTTTCTGTATTGTTTCCACTATTGTTTTCATTTTGGCAGAGGTATTCTTTGATAACATCTTTCTTAAAAATTCATCAACGATTTGAACATCTGCATCAAAGAAATACTCCAATATGCCATTTTTTATTTCATATTGTCGTTTTAAATTTACTTCTCCAGTTATTGTGCCAACTGGGGCTTCATAGTAAACTTTCCCTGTTTCAAAGCGGTAAAACAAACTTGCTATTGGTGCTCTCCAGTCATAAACATTTATATCATCCGTCCTTTCGTCCATTAGTGTGGAACGTCCGATATATATCTTTTCAAATACATCCTCCTCATCATCTTTGAAATCAATACGTGCAAAATAAGGAG
Source organism: uncultured Clostridia bacterium (assembly GCA_964470635.1). Classification (GTDB taxonomy): domain Bacteria; phylum Bacillota; class Clostridia; order Tissierellales; family Proteiniboraceae; genus Proteiniborus. The sequence goes on from CAYYDM010000133.1 coordinate 2,228, forward strand.
TGTGAAGCATTCTTTTTAAAGATTGTATTTTATCGACACCTGATTCATATGAGGAAATATGACCCACTAATGGCTGAAAATATTGGCTTAACTCGACCACCCTATCAAAGTCACTTGCAGAATGAGAAGCATTTTCCCACATATCTCTACTTGATGAAATAAGAGTATTTTTATCCTTTTGGTTTTTTTCCTGGGCAGCAAACAATTGATGTTTTATCAAATCAATGGTCTGCTGCAAATAAGAATTTTCAATAATAAATTCACCCTCGTAATTTTCCATAGGTTATTCACTCCCTTCAATAGGTGAATTTTATTATATACCCGAAAGTTAATTATTGTAAGACTATAATTAGACTTTTATTTATGATATAATATATACAAGGAATAAAGGGTTTAACCTAATTGTTCATAAAATTATTAAGAAGATTTTGAAGGGCAAAACGAGAAAAAAAGGAGAACTATTTCTCCTATTAATCAAGATTCTGAAATGTCCATTTTTCTTTATCCTTATCATAAAATCCTGAATGAATTTCCCCATAGTTTTTTGCGATAATATAATCTGTTGAACCATGAAAAACTTCATTGATTCTTAATATATCCTCTGCTTTCTGCGCAGTATATATAACCAAAGGATTTTCGAAATTCTGAGGATTAGGCATAGCTGTAATTAGTACCAAGTCTGTATCTTCATAAACCTTATCTGCCATTATTTTATCAGACTCTACTTTAAACGGGAACGAGTCTTTGTATTTATCAAGCCATAAATTGCCCTCCATTGTTCCATAAACAACTATAATATAATCACCAAGGTCTCTATTTAGTGCCTCTATATCCTCTACTATTTCTGCCTCTGTCCAAAACCTTTTTTTAATCGATTCAGTCTGAGCAATTATTTTTTCTTGTGATTTCTGATTTTCTTCATTAGTAGGGACGATTATAATTATTTTCATATTATCCATATTCATAAATGCAGAACTAATTGGACCTGTAAAATCTGATTTAAAGAAGCTATCAGGTAATTCTTGTTCAGAAAGCTCTTTAAATACTTTAATTAATTGAGGATAATAGCTTTCAAAGCTAGGATATGTATCCCTATTATTTTCATAGTCCTCTAAGCTTTTGCATAATGCATCGATATAATAAAAACCCCATTTTTTCTCATTAGCCAAGACTTGATCCCCTGCAGCTCTCCCCAAATGAATATATGTCAATCGAGTTGTTACTGCCCTTACTATATGTTCATTTACACAAGTTTCCCAAGTAGTGTATGCCTGCGATTTCATTATTTTACTTATTTTTGAGTATAAATTATTATACTTATTAATTTCTATAAGATGTTTTTCTGTAACAGGATTTACGAAAGAATGGCTAAATTCATGCCATACTATGTAGCGAATAGTCTCACCTGAGAAAATTGGAATAGATTTATCATCCTCTTCTACTCTAATATCTCCTGGACCAATTATACCGTAAATATCATATAATCCATTCTCCCCTTTTACTCTAGGTCCATAACCACCACTATGGAACATAGGTGCCAAAACAATATTGTAGGAATTAACATCCATACCATAGTAGTCATCTAAGTTTTTTGCTATATTCATATCCTGAACATTATTATAAACTTCTTCAACCCTTGTTTCGTAAAAAGGGATATTATTATCAAAAAAGCTCCTAAAGTCTGTTTCTTTACTAAATTCTCTAAGGCTTTGAACAAAATTCGTAAGATTTTTTTTGCCATTAGCCCTTCCTGTAAGATACTCATCAAAATCTATTTTTTGTTCCAAATTTGGAGGATTTTTTAGATAAAGCATTGATGTAGGTGGTGCATCATAGTTAAACCATAATTTATTTAATCTCTTAAATTCCGTAACTACTTTATGTTTTTTATAATTCTTAAAATAATCATCCATATTATTCTTATAATCAAACTCAAATTGGGTTAAGCGCTCATATCCTGACTGCAACTGAACTGCTGACAATAGTTCTATCCTTGGATCGACTATAATGTTAAGAGAACCGATACTTTTCTTCACTGGCTCAATTTGGATAATGTGT
>CAYYDM010000134.1:0-4112 GCA_964470635.1 uncultured Clostridia bacterium
AGCATCGCCTTGCCAAGGCGAGGGTCGCGAGTTCGAATCTCGTCTTCCGCTCCACTATTAAACAACTGATTTATTATGAATCAGTTGTTTGTTTTTTTATCAGGACAACAAAATGATCATAATATGATAAAAAATTTACATATAATTAGGAGAGATAAATATGAAAAAATTAATAAGTAAATTAAAAGAAGTTGAAGGTGGTAGAGTATTAGACGTAGCTACTAGAGATGGTGCTTTTATATTGAAACTTAAAGAAGGTCTTAAAAGCTATACAGAAATCATAGGAATAGATAATGATGAAGAAATAATTATTAAGGACAATGAGAAAAATACTGATCCAAAGGTAAAATACTTGTTTATGGATGCAGGAAATATGGATTTTGAAGATAATTCTTTCGATATAGTTTGTATATCAAATACTCTTCATCATTTGCCAGACAAAAACAAAGTACTTAATGAAATGAAAAGAGTTTTAAAACCCGGGGGAAGATTTATAATAAGTGAATTGTTTAGTGAGGATCAGTCACCAGCACAAATGACACATGTAAAACTACACGAACTTGGTGGATTAATAGATACCCTATTAGGAGATCATCATAGCAAAACGTTAAAAAAACAAGAATCAATAGACCTAATTAAAAATATAGGCATAGAGGTAGATGAAATCTTTGAAGACTATGAAACAGATAGGGAGATACAAAAGAAACTAGTTGAAAGAGTTCATAAATTACCACAAAAAGTAGCTAAAGTAAAGGATTATCCTGAGTATAATGAATTTTTAAAACTAGCTGAAGATATAAAGAAAAACTTTGATAGTTTTGGTATAGAAAGAAGTACACAGTTAGTTATCATGGGCAGATTATAGAAACCAAAAAGCCTATTTTTGTCATCATAAGCGTAGTGAAGGATCTTAAATCTATGATTTTTCACTACGTTTTTATGATTAGAGAATTAACTATTGTAATATTATGCGAATTGTTGCGAGGAAAATTGACAAGATATTACATATATTATAACATATAATAGAGCACATAATAAAAAAATTATACCTAAGTGCAACTATTCTATATATCAGTTGTTTAATATGCAAATTGCAATTTTCAAATAGATTAATCTTAATAAATAAGGTTAATTTTGAATGTCAAGTTGCATATTGGGCAATTGCCTTGGAAGGTGGAAAAGACATGTCTGATTCATCAATCACAAAACAAGCATTAGCAAACTCCATGAAGGAACTGATGATGGAGCATCCTCTGTCAAAAATCAATATAGGAGATATTGTAGAACGTTGTAACCTAAGCCGAAAGAGCTTCTATTATCACTTTAAGGATAAATACGACCTAGTAAACTGGATTTATTATACTGAATTTGTATCTAATTTTCAAGAAGACTCTGATATCTTTGGTTGGGATTTACTTGAAAACATATGTGAGTTTTTCTATCAAAATAAAACTTTTTACCGTAACGCTTTACATATGAGGGGACAAAACTCATTTTATGACTATTTTGGAGAGATTTTATCGCCAATTATTGAAATACATTTTAAGAGCATTTTTGAAGATTCTGATCAAAGAGGATTCTATGTCACATTTTATACTGATGCTATAAGAACATCAATTACCCGTTGGCTGTTAGAAGGTACTAAGATACCTCCAAAAGAATATGTAGAGCTAATAAAATCTGCTGTTACAGGAGTAGCGGTTCAAATTGTGAAAGATATGGAGTAATAATAAATGTTATTTTTTGCTACAAATACCCTACCTTTGGCATCACTCGAGATAATATTTCTGCAAGCTGTGTATTACGAATTTTATAACTAGTATCTAAATTATCTTTTGACGAAATCACTGTCCCATCTTGTAGTATTCTGAAAAAGCATGGCTCTGTAGAAATAACGCGATCAACATGCTCAATGTCTTTATAAAAATCTACTAGAAAAACAGGATATTTTTGATTTGTTTTTGCATTTTTTATATATGATGTAATTGCTCTTTCTTTTTCTTGACTACACCATTCTGCTTTTATTAGAAATGCGAATGTACAATGCAATTTTTTTATTTGCTCTATCCAGTTATCATTCAGAATAACATCTGCATTATGATTATCATAGTTAATATGAACACCAAATAAGCATTTGTTCTCTAGTAAAATCTCCATTGCTTGTATAAATCTTGGACATAGATTAAAGTCATCCATATATATAGAAACGATAGCATTGCCATATTTCCTTAGCCTATGAACATGTTTTTCAGTCAAATAGTTATAATGAGTATAAATTATAAAAGCGCATTCGGGGTTTTGAACAATAACTTCAAGTAAATCATCTATATAAGCGGTTTCGCAGCCAGTGAAAAATAAATAGCTGTATATGCCAATTTCCTTTCCTTGTTTAATAATATCAATTATTTCTGGTACTGTTAATGGGTTTTCGACTTGACTTTGAAAATCAAATACAATTGCCCATGGCACGTTATACCCATTCTCTTTTTCATATTCCCTAATTTTTTTTGCTCCATCTGTCCAGCTGTTCAGTCCAATATTAATCCCAAAATTTTTTATTATGTTGTGATCTACATTATTGACCATATCAGAAATAAGTTCATAATAAGGACTATTTTCATTAGCAAGCATTTTTTGAGAAATTTTAAAAAAGTCTTTTTGAAAACGTCCTTTTGCAAAATAATCTCCCAAGTCTGTAAGATTTCGAACTGTACGCTTTAAATCTGTTTTAAGTCCATATAATCCCTGGTCAATTGCAGATTCTATCATAACCCGCATTACTTGCTGATGCATTTAGTAGTCACTCCAATCATATTATATATTATTACTATATTCTTTTAGATTTTTAGTGTAAAGAAACAAAATATATATATGTGCAAAAATGTAACAATATTTTAATTTGGGTAAAATTGAAACAATTTTGATTTTTGGCCAATGAAATTCAATAAGAGCAACTTTATAATGATATTTAATAGTATAGTGTAATATTTGAAAGGGGAAGAATGCTATTATGAGTGAAAAAACAATAGTAGAAAATCTACAAACATTTGGTTTAAAGAAAGTGTTGAATTATTTAGACAGTGATCCAGATTCAAATATTCCAAAAATATTAGACTGGGTAGAAAAGTTCGATAAAGAAGGTACAGTAGAGGGACAACTTAAAGTGTTCAGAAATATAGTGGAGAATCCAGATGGGAACTGGTATAAGCTTATTAAAAGTCTATGGACAGATGTGGATGATGGTGTAAGAAAAACTATGTTTGAAAACTTCATCATAAATGCCACTATCATTGGTGGTCATAGACAGGACAAGACAAGGAAGGAAAATAACTGCAATGTTCCTTGGGCTATTCTTATGGATCCTACTTCTGCGTGCAATCTTCACTGCACTGGATGTTGGGCTGCTGAGTATGGAAATCGTATGAATATGGATATAGATACTCTAGATAAAATAATTAAACAAGGTAAGGAAATGGGTGTCTATATGTATATTTATTCTGGTGGCGAGCCAATGGTACGGAAAAATGATATAATTACTTTATGTGAAAAACATAAGGATTGCGCATTTCTTGCTTTTACTAATGGAACTTTAATTGACGAGGCATTCGCTGATGAAATGCTCCGTGTTAAAAACTTTGTACCAGCCATCAGCGTTGAGGGATTTGAAGAAGCAACAGATTTTCGTCGTGGAAAAGGTACATACAAAGCAGTAGTAAAAGCAATGGAAATTCTTAAAGAAAAAAAATTACCTTTTGGTATATCTTGTTGCTATACTAGCAAAAATACTGATATTATAGGTAGTGAAGAATATTTTGACGATATGATAGCAAAAGGAGCAAAGTTTGCATGGTTCTTTACTTATATGCCTGTTGGTAAAGATGCTGTACCAGAGCTAATGGCAACTCCAGAGCAGCGAGAGTTTATGTATCATCAAATCAGAAAGCTTCGTAATACTAAACCTTTATTTACTATGGATTTCTGGAATGATGGCGAATATGTAAATGGCTGTATTGCTGGTGGGCGTAATTATCTTCATATTAATGCTAATGGAGATATTGAACCTTGTGCCTTTATTCATTACTCAGATTCAAATATTCGAGAAAAAACTTTGC
>CAYYDM010000135.1:0-4095 GCA_964470635.1 uncultured Clostridia bacterium
TGCTGTCCTGAAACAGCACCACTTAAACTTACTTTATATTTGCCACTTTCTACTGGAGAAGATGGTTCTGTAACATCATTCTTTGAACAGCTACTAATTAGTAACGCAAAAAGAGATGCATAAAGAATTCTTTTTTTATTCATAATAATCATTATTACTAGTTTGTAATATTAATAGGTTCAAGAGCTGCAGCATCTACCCACTGTTCTACAGTAGCAGTTGTAAATACGATTCCACTACCATTATACTTTAATGTATAAGTGTATATTTTACCAGCTTCTAAACCTGCAGTCGGAATTGAAGGAGTAAATGAATAAGTACCACCTGCAATATTTACTTTAAAAACTAAAGCACCTGGAAGAGAAGGGAAAATCATTAAAGGATCACCAACAGAAGTTCCACCATCGGTTACATTTGCAATAGCTATACCTGTAGGATCACTATATGCCTGTAAATCAGCAGGTGTACCAACAGTACTCCAAGCACCGGTTGCAATATTCATAGTTCCTGTTGTATTTGCATTTACAGAAAGACCTGTTAAGTTTATAACATCTGTTACTGCATCATCTTTCTGCACTTTAAATTTAACCTGAGCAAGTGCGTGCTTAAATGTAAAAGCCACAGCTGTAGCAGTTGCTGGTTTAAGAACATTCATTACAGGAGTAGCATACATATAGTCAACCTGACTTGCTGCTGTTGATGCCAAAGTTACAGGCAATGATATCCCTGTAGCATCAGATACAGCCGAAGCCGATTGAGGGTAATATGCATAGAAATCAACTTCATCTGTCAGGGGATAATTCTGTAGAGGAGAATAAGTCAAAGACTTACCGTCAGCACCAGCAGTAGATACTACATTAGCCATAAATGGAGATGTAGTCCATGATGCAGGAACTCCTGTAGCATGTTGAAAAGCAAAGATACCAACATTTTCACCAGGTGTAAAACTTGTACCTGTTACCGGACCAGCCTTGGTTGATATAACCTGAGACTCAAAACGAATAGTTGACGGATCAGAAACAATGCCAGAAGCATTATCATCCTTTGAACAGCTAAAAAGTGATGCTGCACAACCTAAACATAATAACGAATTTAAAATTGCTTTTTTCATAATATATAATCATTTTATTTGTGGGGCAGCACTAGGCTCCCCCACTAATTTAAATTTAACCAATTGAACCAGAAGCATTTCCACCATCAGCCCAAGGAGTGATAACAGCTGTAGCTGAAATACCAGATTTATTAATAGTGAAAATCACATTGTAAGATTTACCTTTTTCAAATGTTCCACTTGCAGGAGATACTGGAACAGTAAATGTAGCTGAACCTCCTAAAGTTACTGTCACATTAAATGTAGAAAGACCTGGTTCAACCATTACAGGACCACCAACCGAAGAAGCAGTAGCACCTGCAGCAGCAACCAAACCACCATTAAGAATAGCAGCATCAAACAGACCAGTTGTAGAACCAACAGCTGTAGCTGTATAATTATCTAAAGAAACCTGAAAACTATTTTTTCCTGCTACAGAAATTTTTGTAACATTCATACCAGCAGAACCCGCTCCTGCAACTGCAGAGAATTTCAACTGAGTTAACAAGTGATTGAAAGTGATAACACTATTAGCTGGAGTAGTAGCTAAAGTTTTATCCAAGAAAGGTGATGCTGTAGTACCAACCATCAAGTCTTCCTGACCTGTAATAGTATAGTTTACTACAGGAGCAGCACCAGCTGCAGTAGTTACATTTGAAGAATAAGGATAATAAGCAGCAACTTTAATTTGTTCGCCAGCTATGCCATACCAATAAGTAGTAGAAGTTGTTACAACACCACTGTTTATTGTTGACTTATCATTCTGAATAAAGTTAGTAGCTCCCCAAACCGGTGCAGTAGCTGCATCTACACCCTGAGCAGCAAAAACACCAATTTCTGTACCATCAGCAAAAGAAGTTCCTTCTACAGAAGCACGCGTTTGAACTGAAGTTGAAAACGAAACTGGAACCTTTGATTCATTATTAGACAAAGATTCATCTTTTGAGCATGAAGCAAGAACTAAAGCGCTCAAAAAAGCGACTGAAACTAATTGTTTTCTCATGTTAAATAAAATTAAATTAATACTAAAATTATAAATATCTGCATTTAAAATACATTTATATTCCCACCTGCATTACCTGCATTGCTCCATGGAATTACTGAAACTGTAGCTTTTACATAACTGGTTTCAGGAACTATATCAATTTGAATAGCAACAGTAAGACTTTCATCTACTTTTTTTATAGCTTCACTTAAATCGGCAGTACAATACTTCACAGTTCCACCAGAATAAAGAACTGGAAAAGACAAATTACAAGGAACCGAAGTATTGGCCGCTCCCCAGAAAAGGAATGTTTCTGTATAATTGATTCCTCCTTTCAATAAATAATTTAGCTGTCCGGCAGATGAAGTTACTGCTTTACCGGTTGACATATCAAAAGTGGCATTTGCATTAGATATATAAGCTGTCTGAGGGGCTATAGAAATTTTTGAATTTGGATCAATCTTAAAATATATATTAAGAATTTTGGTAAATGGTTTCAGAATATATTTATCATTCAAACCAGCAGGAGTAAGAACGAACGAACGCTCATTAGTACCATAAAGCCATCCCGGAGGAGTATAAGTGGTTACAGATTTGGTTTCTCCCAAATTAGCTTGCAAAGTACCAACCGTTTCTCCACCTGAAAAAGAAGTGTTGGCAGCATCTGAATTACAAGTAACAAACTTATATGTATCAAAAGGTAAATCTAAAGTGAGAGAATTCACTGTATCACACGGATATGTTCCATACAATTTCCCCTGAGAATTATATAAATACATCTTCAGTTGACTTGCAGAAGAAGCCACAGGCTTAATTATTGAAAACTTCAAATTAACTCTGGCCTGATTACTTATCAATTCTTCGTGAGCGCACCCACATAAAAGAGCCAGAACTGGAATAACCAACAACCATGTTCTGTTATGAATAATGCCTATTTTACTATTTTTCATCTGACTTTATTTAAATTATTCCACCTCTCTTTTAATATAATCAATCTGAATCTCAGCTCTTCTTAATAACGGAAAAATATTGTGATACAGGTACTTATAAGACAATCCTCCATGCAAATCCATAATTTTTTTCTCTCTGCCATTTAAGATTGAAACATTCTTTATAATAGAAAGTACCTCTTCTTTATAGGGAACCGGTAAATCTTTCATCAAAAAAAAAGTCCCATCCCAGTCTTCAATTTTAAGCTGTTCTTCATAAAGAGAATCTGTGCACAAACTATAATTTTCGCAGAGATATTTTTTCAATGAATGCGATCTCTCTTTTACAATAATATTATTCCGATTATATGATCCTTCAGGAGAACACCCCACTGATATTCGGATCTTTTTTACCGAATAGCTACTATCATTAACAATTTCATGTAATATTTTCAGTTTTTCTCCATTCCCTTCAATTGTAGAGGAAATGTCAGTCATACCTTGCTTGAAAAAGACGTTTGCACCACCCTTGGCATCGGACAAACGGGTTGTTTTTGACTTTGTTTTGAAGTTGGACAAATCTTGTTTATCAGAGATAACCAATGTATATTTCTGCTCTTCTCTAGCCTTTTTTGCTATTTTTACTAATTTCTCATTACCTTCAGGAATTATAGTAGAAGGATCAACACAAGTTGCCATCCACTTATCAGAAGATATTTCTTTTTCTTTTTTGCTTCCGGTTTTTTGCTTTGAAACATAAAGAGGAGCGTTTGTCATCCATTTATAATATGGAATAACAACTTTATAATTAATAACTTGATCATCATTTACCTGAGTAATAGCCTTATAGCATCTGTTATATATTGGTTTAGAAAGAGCCTGTTCTCTTCTGAAATATTTAGCTCTTGTTTTTCCATTAACTATTATTGGTGAGAGATCATATCTATTACTGCCATCAGAGATATAAGGAATAATCTTTATTGCCTTGGTGGATGATGATACCAAGGAATTAACTAAAATATTAAAATCAATATGTATGCTATCACGCTTAACTTCTACTTTAGTAGGTGATATACTAATTTTACCTTTAT
>CAYYDM010000136.1:0-3961 GCA_964470635.1 uncultured Clostridia bacterium
CGGTACGGGGAGCCTCCTCGGCGCTTTAGCGCCTGCGGGGTCTCCCCTGTGCCGTACCCCCGCAGGACATTGAATAAGCTTCCTTGAATCTGCCCACGCACGAAGAAAATGCGATAGCATTTTCGAGGAGTCTCGCACCTTCCGCTCCAATCAACTTTGGTTCAAAATCAACAATGACCTTTAACACAGCCTAAAAAATAAAAAACTCCCGCCCCTAAACAGGGACGAGAGTTACCCGCGTTACCACCCTGGTTGACAGCTAAAGACTGTCCACCTCGAAAAAATTAACGGTTTTCTGCCGAAGGCAATTACTGACCCCAAATGTGAGGCGTTCCATACCTTGCTCGAGGAGGGATTCACAAGCTTCATTCACCGATTCGCACCAGCCACCGGCTCTCTTGAGAATAAAATTCCTGCTACTAGTTCCTCTCATTGCTTTTTCATATTATTTGTATCTTAATTTACTATAATTGTAACCCAAAAGCAACCAAATTAAACAAGTTTTTTGCTTTTGCTTCGTTCACCATCTCCACAAAGCAGCCTGTAATGAGGTGGTCTTCTGTCAGTCCGGATGAAAGGAACATCCCAAAAATTGTCCATCCCGCGCGGCGACAATGGGTCATTCAAAAAAGGATTCCTGTCTCGACAGGAATCCTTTTTTAAGTTAATTTATTCATTTTAGTTGTTTATGGACTAGAACCATCCTTTTACGGTTGAAGAAATTCCATCCCACATATCGCCGAAGAAATTACCTATGCCCCTCATCATTAAGACAAACCCGTTTGCTTTTTCGACATCCTGGGCAGCGATGACATCAACCTGAGCCTTTTTCTGTCCTTCTTCTGTCAAGAAACTTACCTTTTCGCCGTTTTTCGGTTCAACCGTTAAATATCCAACGGTTTCACCTTTTTTTACAGGAGCAGTTATTTCCCCATTTTCGTTGATTTTCTTTTTATCTAATACTAAAACGGTTTTGTAATTGTTCTTATCACCGTTTTGAATCACCATATCCAGCGCTGATTTTGTATAAATTTTAACCTGGTCCTCTTTACCTTTGATGACAGGGACAGTTTTATGTCCTTTCACCTGATAATGCTCAGGAACAAGCTCTTCTTTGGAAAAATTGGTGAAGGCATAGTCCATCATTTTTCTTGTTTCATCAAAGCGGGCTTTATAGCCGCCCTCACCGGCTGCATCTTTAGCATTTTGCACAACAGTGATGAACCTTTTTCCATCACGGCTTGCTGTTCCGGTAAAACAGTAGCCGGCAAAATCGGTTGTCCCCGTTTTAAGCCCGTCCATTCCCTGGTAGCCGAAAGTTAATGACGGCAGCATCCAGTTCCAGTTATCCATCTTAATTTGGTCATCTGTGCCTTCTCTAAAAATTTTCCTTGGTGTGCTTGCTGTTTTTAAAACCTCAGGGAAGTCATTGATTAAGTGAAATGCCAGCTTAGCAACTGCGCGTGCGGACATAACATTTTCATCTTCAGCACCGGCTCCTTGCGGCTGCATTCCTTGATAATCGCGATTATTTAAACCAGTCGAGTTGACAAATTTATAATCCTTTAAACCCATCTTTTTCGCTTTGTCATTCATCATTTTGACAAAGTTTGTTTCCGAGCCGCCAATGATTTCAGCAATAGCAATCGTTGAAGCATTCGCTGAATAAATCGCCATCGATTCATATAACTCTCGTACCTTATATTTACCGTCAGCCCTTAATGGCACATTGGAAAGCTTTCGATTTTGGGAAATTTTATAGACAAGATCACTTACGGAGTATTCCTGATCCCATTTCACCTTACCGTTTTTCACTGCCTCCAGCAAAAGATATTCCGTCATCATTTTTGTCATGCTGGCCATTCCCAGGACACTGTCAGCATTTTTTTCATATAAGACTTTTCCTGTTTGTGCGTCAACTAAGATCGCTCCGTCTGCGTTGACATTTAATGCCGCCTGCGCCTCAGCCTTACTCACTCCGGCAAATAAGCTGAAAAACATGCTGAATGCCAGCGCCACAGCAGCGTATTTACGATAAAAATGTTTGTTCACTATTAAACTCCCTCCAAGAATTAATACACCTTGGTTATTTTAACATAACTCCCTGGCATTTCATAGGAACAGAATGAAACGTTTTTTTTTAGATAGCATAGTACTTTTGACATAAAAAAGAGAAGCATGAGCTTCTCTCGTTTTATGATAGTGAATAATTAGGAGCTTCTTTCGTAATTTGGACATCATGCGGATGGCTTTCACGCAAGCCTGCACCCGTCATTTTGACAAATTGGGCTTTCATTCTTAATTCTTCTAAATCCTTGGTGCCGCAATACCCCATACCAGCGCGGAGTCCGCCAAGCAGCTGGTAAACCGTTTCTGCCAATGGACCTTTATACGGGATACGTCCCTCAATTCCTTCTGGGACAAATTTCTTATTATCCTCCTGAAAATATCGGTCTTTTGAGCCTTTTTCCATGGCGGCAACGGAGCCCATACCGCGATACACTTTAAAGCGGCGTCCCTGGAATATTTCTGTTTCCCCAGGGCTCTCGGAAACCCCGGCCAATAAACTGCCAAGCATAACTGTATGACCGCCTGCTGCTAATGCTTTGACGATATCCCCGGAGTATTTAATTCCACCGTCCGCAATGATTGTTTTCCCGTGCTTCAGCGCTTCTGTGGCGCAATCATAAATAGCCGTTATTTGCGGAACGCCGACACCAGCCACAACCCTTGTTGTACAGATGGACCCTGGACCAATTCCTACTTTTACAACGTCTGCCCCCGCTTCAATCAGGTCTTTTGTTGCTTCTGCAGTTGCCACATTCCCGGCAATTAACGTGATATCCGGATAGGCGTTTCTTATTTCCCTAACCGTATCGAGAACACCCTTTGAATGACCATGGGCAGTATCTACAACAATTACATCCACATTAGCCTTTACAAGCATATCGACCCGTTTCATCGTGTCACTTGTTACCCCAACTGCAGCACCTGCTAATAAACGTCCTTTTTTGTCCTTTGCTGAGTTTGGAAATTCTATCACTTTTTCAATATCTTTAATCGTTATTAAGCCTTTTAAAACTCCCTGTTCATCCAAAAGGGGTAGCTTTTCAATTTTATGCTGCTGCAGAATTTTTTCTGCTTCCTTTAACGTAGTTCCCACCGGAGCCGTAATCAAGTTTTCCTTTGTCATCACATCGGAGATTTGGATGGAATAATCCTGGTCTTGAATAAAGCGAAGGTCCCGGTTTGTAATAATTCCGACCAGCTTTTGTTCTTCAAAGTTATTAACAATCGGTACACCGGATATCCGATATTTTCCCATTAAGTGCTCAGCATCGTATACCTGATGCTCTGGAGTAAGAAAGAATGGATCAGTAATAACGCCGCTTTCTGACCTCTTTACTTTTTCAACCTGCTCCGCCTGCTGTTCAATCGACATATTTTTATGAATAATACCCAATCCGCCTTGCCGTGCCATTGAAATTGCCATTTCCGACTCTGTTACAGTATCCATTCCGGCGCTGATTATTGGAATATTCAGCTTGACACTCGGCGATAATTCTACCCGCAAATCCACATCTCTCGGCAGTACTTCCGACTTTCCAGGAATCAATAGCACATCATCAAAGGTTAATCCTTCTTTCGAAAACTTACTTTCCCACATGATCTGGACCTCCTGGATTCGAGAATATTATTAGTAGCTTAACAATTGGTTAAAATACTGTCAAGAAAGCAGGAATATGTTAGACTTTTCTAAATATTCGGAGGTGTATGATGGCAAAATTTTATCTTGATTGGAGCAGTTTTTCGATATTTTTTTCAGCATCCTCGACACAAACTTTTTTATTTCGTAGTTATTCCCAAAAAAATATTCCTAACGCTGAACAGAAAAGCTATCAAAACTGCTATCCGTTTATATATTATCTAGAGCATGGACAAATATACTATGAACAGGCTA
>CAYYDM010000137.1:0-3947 GCA_964470635.1 uncultured Clostridia bacterium
GCTAGGCACCGGTCTGCAAAACCGTCTACGGCGGTTCGAATCCGCCAGAGACCTCTAAATGGGGAAAAGCTTCGATCTATACAGGTCGAAGCTTTTGTTATTTAGAGAATAGATTGGAGACTTTAGAATGGTAAATCTTTATTAAGCAGATTATTCTTAGTTTCTATTATATCTAACTTAATAAAGTTGTCATCCCAATCTGCTTGCTTTATATGTTTTAATTTTCCATCTTCAAAAAGATTATCCTCAACATAGATTCTTTTGACAATTTTATCATTACCTCGGATAATAGTCCTTTCCCAATACGAAAGTTCAAGACTTTCTTCAAATAATTTATATCCTCTGGATTTAAAGAGAGCTTCAAGATCTGAAGTACCTTCAATATATATATTATAATCGATATTCAATACTTGCTTAAGCTTGTTTACAATTGGGTGATTTACTCTAATAATACGATTAATTTCTTCATCCTTACCTTGAGATTCCTCTTTTAGATAATCCACCATTTCGCGCAAAGTTCTTGCAGTACTTTCAATATCTTTAATAACAAGAGCTTCCTTTACCTTTTTACTATCCTGCATAAATTGTTTAAATAAACCGGCAAATTGTTCTTTCAAATAACTAATAATATCTTCTGCTGTTTCAAATCCTTTAATATTGTTATTATGAGGGAGCGCTTTTATTTCTTCTATAAATTTGTAAATATTTACACTATCAACATATTTATAATTAACATCTTTATTACTCTTATTCAGTATATAAGTCTCAAATTCGGTAAAAACATTCTTATCAATAAAAACAAATACCTGCTTATCTTCTTTCAATGCTGTTTTTACTTCAAGTTGAGATACAGAGTATTCTTGTTCTTTTTCTTTAGAGATTCCAGAACTTCCGTATCTACTTCCAATTATTGAAATTAGAATATCAATATTGGCAATTTCCTTATAACAATAAGTTTGAAGAGCATCCTCCTTTCCATATGGAATATCGCCTTCTTCATTTCTAACAGGTTCATACCCTAAACTTTCTAAAAACTTATCAAGTTCTACCCTAATTTGTCGTAAATCATAAAATGTAGAACTTATAAATATCCTCGGTTTTGCCATGTTTTTATAGATTTATTTTTTGTAAAGATATTAATTATTAATCAATTACCTAATTTAATCAATATAAATATCAAACATAATTAGCACATCCTTTGATTTAATTGAAAGCTTTTATACAAATACAATTTTCTTATTTATTCATCGAAAAGTCTTTCTATTAAAATAAATAAGGCTTTACTTTTTCTCTTGATGCTTTCAGCATTTTACTCACTTACAAACTTTTACCTACCGTTTTAATTATATCCTACAATATATTTGAAATATATCGGATATTAAAGATTTCTATTCATTGACTTATCCATCCTTACCTTTTTTATAATAGAATATCCTGCCATAATATACGTTTTGATTTGCAATTATCATACAAAAAGGTACTTTCTTTCTCAATGGAGATAAAATTCTAGTAAGCATTTTTAATCATTAGAGAATAAGTGTATCTTTACTCAAAAAAAAAATAGAAAAATGAAAATTAAAAGTATTAAAATCAACAACTATAGAGGTATCTCAAATGAAGTAAATATTGACTTAGATTCATACAATTGCTTGGTAGGTAAAAATGATGTTGGTAAATCTACAATATTAAAGGCTGTTGATTCCTTTTTATTAGATAAGACTCTTACTTATGAAGATATGAATGTATTTAGTACTACTAATTCAATTGTAATTGAGATTTCTTTTTTAATTGATTTGGAAATAATAAGTATTGATGAATCAATTACCACTACTTTAGAGGGAGAAGAATTGGTTGATGAAAATGGATTGTTGACAATTAGAAAAATTTGGGATTGCTCTAAAAAAACGATAAAACCAGACTGGTATGTTAAACGAAAAATATATGAAACTGATTTTGTTATGCTAACAGAAAGAGAGCTTATATCTTTATGTCAAAATAGCAATATTTCTACAACAAAGGCTAATGGAGATACCTTTAACAATGTTGAGAAAAGACAAAAGATTAGACTATATTATCATGATAACGATATTTCATTCATTCATGATTATACTTTATTACCTACAACAGGTAAAGGGAGAGATAAAAAGATATTAGATGAATTAAAACGCATATTGCCAAGCTTTGAATATTTTAAAGCTGATAATTCTTTATCGGAAAGTGATTTATCTATTCAGAAGTACTTTAGAGAAAAAGCATTGCAAATACTTGAAAGACAAATTGACACTGCCAACGTAGAGGAAGTGATTAGAAGAAATATAAAATCAACACTTGATATTATTACTAATAAAATAAATTCGATTGTTCCAAATGAAGAGCAAGTTTCTTCTAAAATAATTTTTGATTGGTCTAAACTAGTCTCAACAACTTTTGATTGCAAAAAGGCAGAAGCCCAAATTCCTCTGTCTTCACGAGGAGATGGTTTTAGACGAATAACTATGATGTCTTATTTTGAAATGTTGGCAGAGGAAAAGCATGAAGATAAAAATATTATTTTTGGCTTTGAAGAACCAGAAACATTTTTGCATCCTGAAATGCAAAAAAAATTATCCGAGAAATTAATTGAAATGAGTTCTGCTGGTTATCAAGTTTTAGTTACGACTCATTCGCCTGTAATTGTAGCGCAAACAAATTCTGATAATATAATTTTTATAAATAAGGATCAAGGTGAATACTCAATCAGTCAGAAAGAAAATATATCTATCAGCCAAATAATTAATGATTTAGGTATAAAAGCTGATGATGAAATAGTAAATCTATTTAATGACATAAAAGCATTTTTCTTACTTGAAGGAAAAGATGATGTAATTGCATTTAATCATATTGCATCTGTTTATAAGAGAAGAGGTATTATTGAACATGACTTTAAAGAACTTAATATTCATTTGTTACCTATTGGAGGATGTGGAAGCATTCAAACATGGACTAATTTAAGTATAATTAAAAACTTAAAGAGACCTTTTTATATTTTACTTGATAGTGATAAAGAATCACATGATGCTGTATCTCCAAATAAAGAGAAGTTAATTGGATTAGGATACGTAGAAAATGTAGATTTCCAAGTGACGAGAAAAAGAGAAATTGAAAATTATATACCTCCAATTTATTTCTCAGAATATGCTAATCCTATTTCCATCTCATATAATGACTGGGATGATGTAAAAGAAATTTCCAAAAAACATTCTGAGACTATTAGGTTAGGCGGAAAAAAAATTTGCGAAAAACATTTTAAGATTTTGCGATATGATCAATTACAGTTAACCTTTAATCCTTCAGGTTCAAATGATGAATTTTTGCAGATATATAATAGACTCATTTCTAAAATAGTATAACGTGTAAATTTACATAAACAGATATCGGAGCATAAAATTTGCTATATATTAATATTCCGATAGACATCATAGGTATATCATTCTTATAAAGTCATATAAATCAAGATAAAATTCATAAGAAACTTCTTAATGTATAAAAGCTCCGATCGGTTAAGATCAAAGCTTTTGTTATTCAATTATTATCAGATAAAAATTGCAATATTAGTAAAAAGAATAACATCTGTAGCTCAATCATATAACAGCATAAAAACGAGACAATTGTATACTGGTGAAAAATACAGAATAAATCACCTCACATATTAATAACTATTTCCAGACATATATTATCTCCAACTAATAGAAGAAGGATAGCAAGAAAAGATAATTGCTACAGATACACAATACTTTCATTTAGACACACAAACACACTTGAAAGTAATTTTTATTAAATATTGCAGAAATAAATCAAAATAAAACCAACATAAATATATCATTTTGATTATTTTCTATATCTTTGATTAATACAACCTTAATCAAAAAGCCAACAATATGAACAACGAATTAGAGATGAACTCCAAC
>CAYYDM010000138.1:0-3892 GCA_964470635.1 uncultured Clostridia bacterium
AAGCACAAATAAACCAAATGATTTATTTTGGAAGTTATATTCTTTATATCACCATGGAGTGGAAGAGGCAATGATAGGAGAGAATGAAAATGAAACTTAAGAATGGTGACAAAATAGGGATAGTTGGTTGTTCTAATGCCCTGTTATTATCATATAAGACAAATTGAAACGGATGGGAGTATTTTCAAAAATCAATGGAGCATTGCTTGGAACTTTTACAAAAAAACAAAGTGATACACAAACCATAAATAAAAGTTACTAATCAACGGAAGGGAAATGTGAGATGACAAAGCGAGCTTTAGTAATGGGTGGGAGCTATTTTATTGGCAAAAAAATAGTTGAGATTCTATTAGATAATAACTATTCGGTTTACACCCTTAATAGAGGTACGATAGAGAATAATGACGAAAGAGTAGTCAATTTAAAATGTGATAGAAATTATACTGAAAAAATGAAGAATGTTTTAAGCAAATATTCATTTGATATTGTTATAGACGTATCTGCCCTAAATAAACTACAAGTTGAAATTTTATATAATCCATTAGATAAAGAAAACCTAAAGAAGTTTGTATTTATTAGTTCAAGTGCCGTTTATGATGTTGAGAATTTTAGCATTCCATATAGAGAAGAAACTCCATTAGAAGAAAATAAATATTGGACATCCTACGGAACAAACAAAATAAAAGCAGAGAATTTTTTGATAGAAAAGTTTCAAAACTCACAAACAGGCTTAATAATCCTAAGGCCTCCTTATGTTTATGGAGAAAATAACTATGCACAAAGAGAAAGTCTGATATTTGAACACATTTGCAACGACAAGCCTATTATTATACCAAATGACGGAAGTACATACTTGCAGTTTATTTATGCAACTGATTTGGCGAACATAATTATAAATCTGCTAAATACTAATCTTGATACAATTTCTATTTTCAATGTAGGTAATAAGAAGCCTATAACAATAAAAGAGTGGATTGAATGTTGTGCAAAGGTAGTTGGTAAGCAAGCAAGAATAATAGAGTATGATTATAATAATTATTACAGAAGCGAACGGGATTTTTTCCCATTATTTAATTATGATAATGTGCTTGATGTATCTAAAATTAATGAAATTTATGATAAGGAAACTGATTTTGAGATAGGCTTAAAAAACGCTTTTGAATGGTATTGTAATAATATGGATAGTATTTTTTTCAAAGAAAATGTAACTCTGAATGAAGAAAATATATTGAAAGAACTAAATTTCTTGTAGTACACATACTTTATATAATGGAAGAGTTGCAGGAGGAAAATAAATGGAACGAGTCGAATTTAAAAATTCAAGAAACTTAACAATAGTTGGGAATCTATATCCATCTACTTCAAAATCAATAATCATAATGTGCCATGGATTTATGTCTAATAAGCATTCAAAAGGACGATTTGGCAGACTTGCTACAGCCTTCAATAAAAATAGTTTTAGCGCCTTAACTTTTGACTTTAGCGGTTGCGGAGAAAGCGATGATGATATCTTGACTATTGAAAAAGAAGTAGATGATTTAAAATCCGCTATTATATTTGTAAAATCGAGAGGATACAAAAAAATTGCATTATATGGACATAGCCTTGGAACTCTAATTTGTTTGAAAAGTTATACTCCTGAAATAATAACAATGGTCTTATCAGGAGCACTAACTGGCTCGATGAAATATAACTGGAATGAGTTCTTTTCAAAAGAGCAAATGCAAGAGTTAGAGGACAAAGGGTATATAACAGAATATACATCTGAAGAGGTGAGGGAAAAGATTATAATTGACAGAAAAATTTTAGAGGGGTTTGAACTTATTAATCAAAAAGAATTATTAGAAAATGTTAAGTGCCCAGTTTTACTAATTCATGGTAATAATGATGAAGAAGAAAATTTGCTTTATAAAAGATCTAAAGCAGCAATTACTTTACTCTCAAATGGTTCACAATTAGAAGTTATTAATGGAGCAAACCATAGCTTTCTTGAGCATTTTGATATAGTGATTAAATTGGCAGTTGACTGGTTTAAAAAGCATCTTTAATAGGAAAGCAAAATCAAGTAAAATTAGTATTTAAAAGTAAAGATCAGTTATAGCATAGCTGTTTGCGCTATCAAACATATCATGGGGAGATGAAAGGAGAAGTATATGGATAATTCATTATACATTGTGAATGTAGGGGCTGCCATATATAAAAATGATAAATGGTTGATTATAAAAAGAAGTGAAAAAGAAGAGCATGCTCCAGGGCTTTTATCTATGGTTGGAGGTAAAGTTGAAATAAAAACAGCAGAAAACAATGTTTTAGAGAAGACCTTGACAAGAGAAATAATGGAGGAGGTCGGTATCCAAGTATCGAAAACGTTACATTACATAGAGAGCAAATCATTTATATCAGATGAAGGACGAGTAGTGATTGATATTATTTTTCTGTGCGAGTATGAATCAGGTGAAGCAAGATGCATGTCATCTGATGAGGTTAGTGAAGTATATTGGATGTCTAGTACAGAAATATTAGAGAATAAAAATGCTCCCATATGGTTAAAAGAAAGCATTGAAAAGGTAGAAAATATTAGATTAGAAATAGAAAATGAAAATGTTTATATAAATGAAAGTGATATTTGCTAAGAAAGGGTTTTGAAAAGTGAGGGGGGCATCATATAGCATTGAAATTCGAGGCATCTGACTATATTCTGAAGGAATTTTTGAGAGTCTGTATTCAAAAGAAGTAAGAAATAGTGTTTTTAGGGCTTGTTCAGAGACGTTTAAAGATATATTCATATAATATTTTGAAATAAAGATGGTCCGAATTTTGAACAATATTTAAAGGAGGATAAAGATATGAATGAAATTGAACGCTGGTATGATAACGAGTATGATGAGTGGGAAAGGCTTGAACGCCATAAAATAGAATTTGATATTACTAAACGATATCTTGATGAATACTTAAGTGGAGAAAACTTAGAAATATTTGATATTGGTGGTGGCCCAGGTAGATATTCTATATACTTAACAGAAAAAGGACACAAAGTATCGTTACTTGATTTATCAAAGCATAATATTGAAGTTGCAAAAAAGAACTCAGCAGAAAGAGGTATTTCACTAGAAGCTTATATACATGGAAATGCATTGGAGTTGGAAAAATATGAACAAAAATATGATGTTATTCTGCTAATGGGACCACTATACCATTTGATTAAAGAGTCTGACAGGAAAGCCGCTGTTGAAGGAGCTTTGAGATTACTAAAACCAAATGGTATTATTGTCGTAACCTTTATATCTAATTATGCACCTATACAGGATAACTTAAAAGGGCCATATTCAGTTGAATCTGTATATAAACTACTTGGATTCTTAGAAAATGGTGAAAACAAAGACGGTGAAGGTTTTACAACAGCTTATTTTACCAGTCACGAAGAAGCTAGAGATTTATTGAATAGTTTTGGGCTAACGGAAATAGTATTTGCCGGTGTTGAGAATATTTTAGGATCTAAAGAAAAAGAAATTAACATGTTAGAAGAATGCGAATATAAAAAGTGGCTAGAAATTGGTTACAGACTAAGTCAAGATAAAAATCTTATAGGAGCTAGCGAACACTTTTTATATATTGGACGCAAATAAGTATCTGGTTAATTGCCTAATAATATCACCATAAAATATATAGAAGTGATTGAAACATGGGGAAGTATGAAAACAATATAAGTAAAATATAAAAACTAGGGGGATATAATGATTACACCATCTAATCTACATCAAAATGTAGTCAATCTCATAGGGAATTATGACATAATAAAAAATCACAGAGAGGGTAGTAAAAGAACTGGTGTATGGGAGGTGCAGGTAAGAGGTGACTATAAAAGATATTTCGTCAAATCCTTTATACGAAA
>CAYYDM010000139.1:0-3885 GCA_964470635.1 uncultured Clostridia bacterium
ATTTAAAACTAAAATTATAAGGTAAAACACTTACATTTTTATTATCTCTATAGGCATATTAATTATGCTACAAATATATATTTTTCTATATACTAATAAAGCCCGTAACCATTATTATTAAAGACTTCTTAACAATTGATCTATGAGTGGTGAAGAACAAAGTGTAAACTTATTTAATATAGAAAACTTTTTTCTGATTTTATCGTCTAGTATATATAGTACTATTATTTTATGAGAGGTAATAATCTATGAAAAAATTAATTGTTTTGGTATCTATTATATGTATAGGAAGTTCCCTTATAGGTTGTGGAAAACAGCAAACTCCTAATATTACTAAGGAAAATACTGTCCTTCAGAGTAGTTCAGTAAATTCTAATGTGATAAATTCGCAAGAATTTATTAAATTCATAGAGAAATCAGGCTACAAAATAACTACATCTAAACAAGATGGTAATGCTATTCTTACCGGAAGCCTGACGATAGTAAACATTAATGGTAATACTATTGGAATATATGAATATAAGAGTAGTGAAGACATGGAACAAGAAGCCAAAACCATAAGGGCTGATGGATCTATGATAGGAAATACAATCTATGATTGGAAGTCAAAGCCTCACTTCTACAAAAGGGAAAATATCATTGTTAGTTATATAGGTGAGAATAAAGAAATTCTAGAGATAATTGAAAAATTCATGGGACAGCAGTTTGCAGGTGCTAAATAAAATATACTTTATATTCCCAAATACTGGAGAATCCATAGATTTGATTTCCACGTATCTATGGATGCTGCCCCATTAAACAGATTTTAATTTATTAGTTGATATTTTACTTTTGCTTTTCTACCCATTGCTAATATCCTTACATTAGCTTTAATTTTTTATGCTTCTTCTATAAATCGCCTTACTTCATTCCCACATTTCCTACATTTACCTTTAAGCAGTATTCCAAGTTTATCATCATGTATTGTATATTCTACTATAGTAGTCACACCACACTTACCACAAAAAACATTACTTAAAAGACGTTTTTGTATGTTTTTAGGTATCTTAAACCATTTTTGCGCTGCCTTAAAATCTATAACTGTCATTGTGATTCCTCCATTCTCTAAAATGGTAATTCATCATCTGGTTCATTATAATTATCCAATTCCTCCACATTATATGTTTCTGTTTCTTCATTAAATAAGCCAAAAGGCACCCCGTTCTCTGTAGATCCAGCATTGATTTTTATTTCATTGATAGTCTGTATAAGCTTTGTTCTTGTATCTATATCATTTTCAAATATATCTATTATGCTTCCAACCTGCCTGAAAGGATCTTCTGTTAAAATTCTATTGTCTTCAATGAAACCATTCTTAATTACGTAATCCACTATTAGCTCTATAAATCTTATTTGGTTTGCATTAATATTTTGATTTGTTATAAATTCTGAAAAGGCTTAATTAGATGAATTTCTGTACCGCTAATAAATATTATTATAGTTTATTTTGAATATTTTATAATAAGGCCACTATTGAGAATATGTTAATGCTTTTTCTTCTATATCGTTATATATAATCTCTTTTTCTCTAAGTAAATACTCCTTATTGTTTTTTATTTTATCTATTCTATCTTTTAGATAATCACTTAATGCCTTATCTGTGCAGTAAATATAGCATCCCTTTTGCCCTCTGGTGAGGAGTGTTCTATATGTATTTTTTATTAATTCATCAGCAATCTTAAGTGCTCTTTCTGGATTAGCTTTATACATTCCTTTTAAGCCTTTTATAGATTGATCAGTTTTAGCTCTTTTGAAAAAGTCTGTAATTATACCATTTTCCTCATATCGTAAATCCTCACCAATTATTACTCCAACATAATCGAACTCTAGCCCCTGGCTTGTATGTATGCAGCCAACCTGATTTACCGAGTCTGAATCTATAGCCCAAGTACTGCTGTTGCCTAGGTTCCAGCTCATAGCAAAGTTACGCTCAGGTATATTTATGTCATACACATCGCTTCTATTTTTACCTTCTTTTATCCAATTCCAGCAATAGCCTGCCAATAACCTTGCCTTATTATTTTTCTTATTAAGTTCATATATCTTGTCCCTAACCTCTGAAGGAGATTCGAATACTTGAATATCATAATCAAGTTCAAAGCCATCACTATTAGCAGTGCTTTTTATTTCTAGAACATCATTAATCCAAGCTATATAGCCATCAGAACCATTGCAGCGGAACTGTGACTCTAACTTCATTATTTTATAGTCTACCTTAAGCTCTTTGCAGAAATATTCAATTTCTCTAATACTCCCTATATCGCTCATATCGACCCTTTGCGCTTCATCAATGAAAAATATTGAAAATTTAGCGGCGTTTAATATTTCTTTAATTTGATTTTCACCTAGATTTTTAAACATTCCAGACTTTCTATTTAGTCTATGTGCTTCATCTACTATGAGTGCATCAAACTCATTATTAGGTGTATTTATGTAGCTCCCTGATCCTTTGAACAGGTTGTCAATTCGCGTCCTTCTCATATCTCCACTTAATTTTGAAGCATATACATATCTAGGTGCTGAGTTTTTAGTTACATACTGACAAACCAAGTTTTCCTCTGTGAGTTTAACCAATAAATTTATTGCTAATACTGATTTTCCAGTTCCAGGTCCTCCTTCAATAATCAAAGCTCTTTTCTTTCCATCTTTGTAGGCTTCAACGGCCTTGTTTATAGCTTCCTCATATACAAGTTTTTGATCATCTAGCATTATGAACTCAGTATTTCCTTTAAGCATACTTGACAAAGCATCTTGAAGGGACTTGGAAGGTCTTATTTTACCATTTTCAATCATATATAAAGTTTCTTTGTCATCACCATACTTTATATATTTATTAATAAACTTTCTAAGCTTTGGTACATCTCCTTTAACAAATACAGGTGCCTTTTCTAAATAATAATTATAAGTACTATGTGTTATTGCATCAGGGGATTGCTTTACGTAATTATGAAGATAAGCACAGGGGGTTAAAACTATACTTTTATTTTGAACGGTTTCATTATAATCCTGAATATGCGCCGCATAGGACCATGCTTGATAAGAGGGATGAGTAGTGTCTACATGGCGCCCTTGAAGAATAGTCTTAACTATTCCATCCTTTCCAAGTACCTCTTTAGCAGTAGACCACTGTTTGAGTTCAACAATAACAGCTGAATTTTTACCATCTTCATTCTTCCCGGAAAGAATGAAGTCTACCCTTTTAGAGGTATAGGGTATTTTAAATTCTATAGCAATCCCTGAATTCTCAGGTATTTTTTCATCGCCAAGTACCTTATACATAAACTCCATTGAATTAGTCCAAGAATTAATTTCATTTTTAGTAGTTTTTCCGACTTTTTGCAAAAATCTATCATATATTTTATCAGCTATGGCATCATTTACTACGTCATTCATAAAAATACTTTTAGTTGCCTCATATATGAGCATATAAAATCACCCTTAAATTTCATTATATTTATTATTTTTCCCCTTAGCCTTATCTACAGGATATTTAACATCATTCTTTTCTATCTTACTCATTAAAGCCCTTGACAAGTCTATTCCATAAAGCTGTGCAAATCTAAGTACAAAATAAAGAACATCCGATAGTTCTTCTTCTATACTTTCTCTTTTTTCATTATCCATAAGCATGGACTCCATTTGTTCCTGAGACTTAAATCTGAACAAGTCCAAAAGTTCTCCAGCCTCAGTAGATATACCAATTGCTAAGTCCTTTGGATTATGAAATTGATCCCAATCCCTTATCTCACAAAAGTTTTGAACTATTCCTTTTAATTTTTCTATTGTAACTTTTTCATCCATTTTATCTCCTCCGTTAACACATAATATTTTAACATATTGTGGATT
>CAYYDM010000140.1:0-3846 GCA_964470635.1 uncultured Clostridia bacterium
ATCCAATTCCCCACACCACCTTTAGATATTCAGGCTCTTTAGGATTGATTTCTATCTTTTCTCGTATTCTCCTAATGTGTACTGCTACTGTATTATCAGCATTAAAGTAAGGCTCCTTCCATACCCTTTCATATATTTCCTCGATTGAAAAAACTCTTCCCCGATTCTCCATTAGTAGTTCAAGTATTTTATATTCTATAGGAGTAAGTCTTACCTCTTCTCCATAAACAGTAACCATATTAGTGTTTTTATTCAATATAAGTCCATTTACATTTATTTCTTCGTCACTTTGTCTGTAATTTCCAAAGTTAATATATCTTCTGAGCTGTGATTTTACTCTAGCTACTAATTCCATAGGATTAAAAGGCTTAGTTATATAATCGTCTGCTCCTACATTGAGTCCCAGTATTTTGTCAGTATCTTCAGATTTTGCCGAAAGCATGATTATGGGAATATTCTTGCTTTCTCTTATCTTAAAGGTTGCTTTTATCCCATCCATTTTAGGCATCATTATGTCCATTATTATTAGATGGATATTCTCCTCTTCAAGAACCATTAGCCCATCTAATCCATCCTTTGCCTTGAATACCTTTATTCCTTCGTTTTTAAGGTATATTTCTATGGCATCTCTTATTTCATCTTCATCGTCTACAACAAGAACATTGTATTCTTCCATTAGCATCCCACCCCCATTTGAAAATCAAATACAATTTGTATTTTTTATTAAATATTCAAGCTATATATCTATAATTTAATTCTACATTAAATTCTTAACAAAAAGACTAGTTAATTTCTTATATTTTTCTTAAGTTTCATATGGGTTATAATAATAAAAAAACCCCTAAAGATAGAATTAATTAGTCTACTTAAGGGGCATTGTACTTAGTTAGTTATAGGAATAAAGCCATTATAATTTCCAAGGCTAATTTCCTTAGGATAATCAGAAAGTTTACCAGTATAAATATGATTAAGCTCCTTTAGGTTCATAAAATCATTGGGAGTAACTAGTCCAGGCTGCTTGTCAAATAAATTGAGTCCACTTTTTTCAAGAACTGTAGCTACAAATTGAGAACAGAAATAGCCATATTCCCTTTCAATTGGAACCTTAATGACTACCCCTAATAACCCAATAAAGCTATATACATATTTATCCCTTTCCTTCTCAAATTGCTTAATTACTTTTTTCATACGATAATAAACCCCTCTATCTACTTCAAGGGAAAAAATAGAACAGGTGGTTTCACTAAAATATTCGTAGATTTCACCATCTATACTTTCAACAACAAATCCACCCCATAAAGGATTGTTGTATTTTTTTCTACCAAAACTGTAAATCTGTCTTAGGTCCTTGCAGAAAGAAATAGAAACATGATTATATGGAGCCTTAGTATATACTTGAATAATCCTTGTAGGTACGGAACCCGTATTAGTAAGCACTATATATATTGTTCTTTTTTTGCTTTTAGATTTAAAACTTTCCATTTGAAACTCCCCTACACTTTTCTACTTTTTATATTTTATCATGTTTTGCAAATAAAAGTAATACCAAAAATGGTAAAACAAAAGTGAGTTAAGAAAACTCCTAACTCACATACTAAAGCACAAAGGTAATTACATTCTTCCTTGCCCAGATTTTATTATTTAACTTTAATCATTAAATTATCACTATCTGCACTAACAACTACAGTGTCCTTATCCTTCAAATCTCCTCTAATAATCATTATACCTATTTCAGTTTCAATATGCTTTTGCAAAAATCTCTTTACAGGTCTTGCACCGTATTGGATAGAATAAGCTCTGTTTAATACAAGTTCTTTTGCTTCATCAGTGAATTCAATATTTATCTCTCTGTCTTCTAGCCTATTTTCTATTTCATATATTTGCAAATCAACTATTCTAAATATTTCTTCTCTCTGTAATGGCTTAAACATTACTATTTCATCAATACGATTCAAAAACTCTGGCCTAAAGGTTCTCTTCATTGTATCCATTACTCTTTCCTTAGCATCTTCGTCAATATGCCCATCAGAATTTATTCCTTCTATTAAATAAGAAGAACCTAAATTAGAAGTCATGATAATAACTGTGTTTTTAAAGTCTACAGTTCTACCTTGATTGTCTGTAAGCCTGCCATCATCTAAGACCTGAAGAAGTATATTAAATACGTCTGGATGTGCCTTTTCAATTTCGTCAAATAATATTACAGAATAAGGCTTTCTCCTAACTGCTTCTGTTAATTGACCGCCTTCTTCATAGCCTACATATCCTGGAGGAGCTCCTACTAATCTAGATACTGAGTGTTTCTCCATGTATTCACTCATATCAATTCTTATCATATTTCTTTCATCATCAAATAAGGTTTCTGTCAGTGCCTTCGCCAATTCTGTTTTACCTACTCCTGTTGGTCCAAGAAATATAAATGAGCCTACAGGTCTGTTTAGTGTCTTGATACCAGCTCTGGCTCTGATAACAGCATCTACTACAGATTCTACAGCTTCTTCTTGTCCTATTACTCTTTTGTGAAGTATTTTATCTAGATTAAGCAGCTTTTCTCTTTCTGTTTCTACCAGCTTAGACACAGGTATTCCTGTCCATTTAGACACTACTTCTGCTATTTCCTCTTCTGTTACTTCTTCTTTTAACATTCTATCTTCACTTTGAGTTTTTAAATTAGCTTCTTCTAGCTTTTTCTCTAGTTGAATTAGTTTCCCGTATTTTAACTCTGATAACTTTTCCAAGTCATATCGTCTTTCTGCATCTTCTATTTCTCTTTTTACTCTATCTATTTCTTCTTTTATCTCTTTTATAGAAGATAGGCTTTTCTTCTCATCTTCCCATTTTGCTTTCTTAATATCATACTCTTCTTTTAAATTTGAAAGTTCCTTTTCTAATCTCTCAAGTCTTGCTTTAGAACTATCATCTGTTTCTTTTTTTAGTGCTGCTCTTTCAATTTCCAGCTGAAGGATTCTTCTCCTGATCTCATCTAGCTCAGCAGGCATACTATCTATTTCAGTCCTTATCATGGCGGAAGCTTCATCCATTAGGTCTATGGCCTTGTCAGGCAAGAATCTATCACTTATATATCTATCTGATAAAGTAGCACAAGCAATTACTGCATTGTCTGATATTCTTATACCATGATGAATCTCATATTTTTCTTTTATTCCTCTAAGAATAGATATGGTATCCTCTACAGTAGGTTCAGTAACTAATACTTTTTGGAATCTTCTTTCTAAAGCCGCATCCTTCTCTATATATTTCCTATATTCATCTAATGTAGTAGCACCTATACAATGGATTTCTCCACGAGCTAGCATTGACTTTAAAAGATTTGAAGCATCCATTGAACCCTCTGTCCTGCCTGCTCCTACTATGTTGTGAATTTCATCTATAAACATGATAATCTTACCATCTGAGTCCTCTACTTCTTTTAATACAGCCTTTAATCTTTCTTCAAATTCTCCTCTGTATTTAGCACCTGCAATTAATGCACCCATGTCCAAGGCAAATATGGTCTTATCCTTTAAGCCTTCTGGTACATCTCCATTTATTATTCTTTGAGCAAGTCCTTCTACTATGGCTGTTTTACCAACCCCAGGCTCTCCTATTAAAACAGGGTTGTTTTTAGTCCTTCTTGAAAGAATACGAACAGTGTTTCTTATTTCTTCGTCTCTACCTATTACAGGGTCAAGTTTACCCGTTCTTGCCTCTTCTGTTAAATCTCTTCCAAATCTTTTTAGAGCATTGTATGTGGACTCTGGATTGTCTGATGTAATACTTTGACTTCCTCTGATTTTCTTTAGTGCTTCTAAAAATCTTTGTAAATTAATGTTATATCTTTTAAAT
>CAYYDM010000141.1:0-3800 GCA_964470635.1 uncultured Clostridia bacterium
AAACCGGTTCCAGTTTTGATGGATGCCAGGCACTAATAAAAGAAATATGCATAAGAAAAAAAATAATATAGGAATAGTGAGTTTACTCATCTTAAACCTGCTTTTTGCGTTACTTCTTTCATCTTGCAATGAAGAATCGTCAGTTGAAATACCACTTGCAAAGACTACAGTGCTGGTGTATATGGTTGCCGATAACAGTTTATCCGGTGTGGTGGACGATAACATTAACGGCATAATGCTCGGAGTAAAAGATAATCAGGTGGATGGAAATGTACTGGTTTATGTTGATCAGTCGGGTAATGTGCCGCAACTTATAAAAATCGAGAAGAAAAACGATGGAACAGTGGAGAAGAACATAGTAAAAAACTATAATGAACAGAACTCTGTATCTCCGGAAGTGATGGCTTCGGTGCTTAAGGATATGATAAACAGATTTCCTGCAGAGAATTACGGATTGGTACTGTGGTCTCATGGCTACGGATGGCTACCGGGAACAAATAAAACAAAGACCATTTCCACCAGATGGTTCGGACAGGATGAAAACAATTATATGGATATCCCCGATCTTGTAATGGCACTACAGAAAGGGCCACACTTCAGATATATCCTGTTTGATGCTTGTTTTATGGGGAGTGTAGAAACAGCCTATGCACTGAAAAACTGCACTGATTACCTTATAGCTTCTCCGACCGAAGTTCTGTCTGCTGGCTTTCCTTACAGTGATATTATTCCTTATCTGATGGGCAGTAATGAAAGTGATTATGTAAAAGCAGCTTCTCTTTATTATGATTATTATATTGAACAAACCGGATACTACCGCTCGGCTTCCATAGGAGTTACCAAATGCAATCAACTCGAAGCATTGGCTGCCGAAACAAATAAACTGATAACAACCCATGCAACCGCGCTGAATACTTTCAATGCTTCGTCTGTGCAATACCTGGAAAGCTACAGTCCGCATCTGTTTTATGATTTAGGTCATTTTGTTGAAAACTTTACGACGGAAACAGAACGTACCTCTTTTGAAAAGCAACTGGGCAAAACTGTGCTGTATAGTGTCTGCACACCTAATATTTTATCAGTAAGTGGTAGCGGCAGTCATTTTATTCCGGTAAATCATTTCAGCGGACTAAGTATTTATATACCTGGGAGTTATAATCTGACGACAAATGCATTTTATCATACAACGGAATGGTATATTACAGCTGGATGGAATAAAACGATATGGTGAAATATTTTAGATACTAATTTATAAATATAAGACTAATGACATCATTAAAAGTATATTTGGATACTCATACCTTATCAATTGTTAGTGAAGCATATCCACTTATGATTGAGCTTTCTCATCAGGGTGAAAAAGTGAATATTGAGACTCCATATCCCCTTCCGGAGAAGAATTTTGATCCTGTTCTGGAGAAAGTTATTGCTTGCCGTGACACCTTGCTTTCTGAAGAAAAGGTTACTGAAATCAATGACTATCTTTCCAGAGAACTCAATGAACTTAGAATTATTATAAACTATTTTGAGAGCAAAAAAGAATTATATACAGCTGATGATATAATAAAAAATTACTATAAGAAAGAAACAAATGGAGACTTTGAATCTTATGTTATAAGACTTATAAGAATGCAAAAAAGACGTGGTGGAAAGGTGGGCATTTACAGTAACCTGCTTAAGCAGATTGAACTTTATAATAAGCAGTTTGCACCCGAAAATAAACAAAATGAGTCTTTTCGTTTTTGCAATTTAACAAAAATATGGATGGATCAATTCTTCAGATATATATCTAATCTTTATTTAAGCCAGAGTGCAAAGGATGCTTATATGAGAACATTCAGGAATATATGCAAAAGCGCCTGTAAGGATGGTTTGCTGGAGAATGATTTTTTTCCGAGAGGAGGATCAGCTTGTATTACTCAGTGTAATAAAGACACTTCTCTTAGTACAAGCATTATTTCACAGCTCGAAGATCTGGATTTGAAAGATGATATAGCATTATCTCTGACAAGAGATGTTTTCCTATTTTCTTACTATGCTGATTGTATGCCATTTTATATACTGGCTGCATTAAAAAAAAGTGATATACATGATGGTATGATCTGGTACCATTTGCATAAAGGCAGAAGAGAATTGATTAGTCTTAAGATAACTCCTGTATTAAATAGCCTGATTAGCAACTACAGCATGAAGGGGGAATATGTTTTTCCTTTACTGAAGGACTCGGCTTTAGCACTTGAAGAACAGATCAGAATTCAGCTTTTGAAGTATAACAGAAATTTAAAGCGACTTTCCATGCTGATGGGGCTTGAGGTGATTCTCAATTCAAATTCTATGTCTAAAATTGCTGAGAAAAAATCTGTGGATAATAATATAATGATCTCTGCTTCTTTCAACGGAAATTTGCGCACTGTAAAGATTGCATGCCCGGAAGGTTGCAATGTAGAGGAATTGGTACTTATGAATATAAAGAAGATGATGGGATATAATTTTACTGGATAGATAATATGAAAACAGAATTTAATCATGAAAATTGCTTTTTTAGATTTATTGGAAAAGAAATAAACTCTTTTCTAAAACAAATTTGTGACTGTTTAATAGTGAAATACTTACTCTGGCCATGAATTTATTATGTGAATCCTGAAATGCTATCTGTTTTGGGTAGTGTTTCTTTGCGTGAAAAGATGATGAATTGAGTTATTGTTAATGAAATAATAGTTTGTGTATGAGAAGATATTGTATTGTTTTGAAGATTTTGAGCTTTTTATTTTTGTTTCTGGTAAGCATGGCTTGCAGGCAAAAGGATAAAGATATTCATTGTAATATTACTGCTGCTGCCGGCAATGAGAAAGGCAAGCTGCCACAAATTCCTCTGATGATAACAGAACGTGCTGAACAGATGAATTATTTAGCAGGCCATTATTGGGATGGCTTTAATTTTAGTGATACTATATCTATAGATAGCGCAATGGTTGAGAAAAGTTTCACTGAATATATTAATATTCTGACTCAGGTTCCTCCCGGGATTTCAAAGTCGGCAATAAGCATATTGATGAAAAAATGTGATCGGAAAGCAAAGGTTTTTATGCGTTTCTTCTCATTATCAGAAAAGTATCTTTATGATCCGAATTCGCCTTTACGGAATGAACCTCTTTACATTGAAGTATTGAAATGTGCTTTAAATAGCAGGAACCTGTCGGACGCATACAAAATACGTCCGCGGCATCAGTACAAACTGGCATGTCGTAATATTCCCGGAAGTAAGGCAGCTAATTTTGAATTCAGAACAGCTGCCGGAAGAAAAGGTTTACTTTACAAAATAAAATCTCCGTACCTGCTTATCTATTTTAATAATCCAGATTGTGGAGATTGCAAAAGGGTGTGTGCCCTTCTTAAAAAAAGTACTGTTATAAACTCTTTTATAAATTCCGGAAAACTGAAAATTCTGTCGGTATATCCAGATGAAGATCTAGCTGAATGGAAAAAGGAGAATTCTTCAATTCCTTCTTTTTGGATCAATGCGTTCAATCCTGATGCTGTTGTGAAGAATAATGATATTTATGATTTGAAAGCAATACCAAGCTTGTATCTTTTGGATCATAATAAACGTGTTATCCTGAAAGATGCATTATTTGAAGATGTAGAGCGCTTTATTATAGCGAATGTCAAATCTAAACAATGAATAATATGAAAAGTAATGACGATTTAAGTATTTGTCTCCACCGTTTTTTAGGTGATTTCTGGTGGATGGATGGAAAATGTTTTTTATTGGTTAAAGAGTATCTTGATAAATATTGTAC
>CAYYDM010000142.1:0-2009 GCA_964470635.1 uncultured Clostridia bacterium
TGTACTTTGATCTGTATAGAGCGGACTCTCCTCCCAAGTTGCTGCTTCGCCAAGCGTTCCTCCGGTAATACCACCAAAGCTTCGGATTCTAAATTGGTAATCTCCGCCATCTATATCCTGCAAATATATGGCAGCGGGGTATGTGTAAGTGCCGTCACTTCCAGTTCTGAGGGTAGAACCGGATTCCACTGTCCAGTTGCCATCACCTCCCAGCACATAGGTAGATGTGTAACTAATTCCTTCCTGTCCGTTAAAAGCTTGCACTGTAATTTCTTCGCCTTTTCCCCATTGCAATGAGGTATAATTATCTTCGGCGTAGGCACGTGTACTTGCAGTAGCTTCGCTATCAGTGCCCTGCACTTTCAGCACACCTATGGCCAGCGGTGTACCTCCAGTAGCAGGCGTGGTT
Organism: uncultured Clostridia bacterium; assembly: GCA_964470635.1. GTDB lineage: Bacteria > Bacillota > Clostridia > Tissierellales > Proteiniboraceae > Proteiniborus. Next base: position 410 of record CAYYDM010000142.1, read on the forward strand.
ACTTCGTCCTTCTGGCAAGAGGTTGCCAGCATGGCCACCATGGCAACAGCCAGCGAAGAACAGCGCGAAAAGCGTAAAAAGCTTTTCTTTCCGCTCATAGGGCTCTTCAACTTTTTGTTATATATTGTTTTCATGTTTATTTTCTTTTATTTGTTCTTACTCTCCACACTCTATGTTGGATTACCACCTGTTACGTTCCCGTTGAGGTCTATGCTGTAATCTCCGTCGTTGGTAAATCCACTCACAGTTACGCTCTCTATAATGGCTTTGCTCTCCGTAAGTCGGATGGTGTAAGTGTAAATGTGACCTGCCCAAAAGGTAATTCCGCCTGTCGGTACCACAATTTCGTAGGTTTTGTCCTTGTAAGCATCCGCCTGACGCCCTCTAAGTGTAAAAAGCGTTTGTCCTTCTTTATAATAGGCACCATTGGCGGCTATACTCTCTTTGTTTGCCTGAGAAATGGCCAAGCCATAAACCATCAGGTTTTCTGTGCTATTAGATGAAAAATAATCATTAGCTTCTCCCCTAAACCAAGAAGTCTGAAAACCAGATTCTCCACTACTTTGAGGAATACAGCTCCATCCCAGCGGATAACTAACCAAAGAAGAAAATACGGAGAACTCACTACTAGCCAAATAAGGCTGTGCCGCTGTGCTCTCACCATAAGCACCGATAACGTTAAAGTTAACTCTTGCATAAGGATAGCGTAGCAAGATAGCACCATTGGCAGGTGCTGATCCGTCGGCAGCAGCTAGGTCGGCAGTAGCAATAAGGCTTGTACCGTTCATCTTTGCCTTACCGGTCCAGAAAGTATAAAAAGATTCATAGAAAAGTTCCCAACCTTGCAACAACACAGCATTCATGTTTGTAGGAAGACCTCCTTCAAGCGGTGCTGCATACCCATGCAAGCGTAAATTAAATTCACCCGAAGCTGGTACAAGCAACGAACCGTTAGCCTGTGTTCCCACAGGGGTGATGCCCACCGTTGCAAGGTCGTCAACAGAAATGGGTGCCAGATTTAAGTCGGTAAGCGCTCCTTTGCCCACAGATAAATTTTCGAGAGTCGTATAATCAACTCCTTCAACAGAACGGTAATAGCCCACAGAAATTGGTTTATCAGCCGAACTACCGTCGTGTCCTTCAAAGCTGGCTTCTACCATGTAGTAATTGTAATATAAATCCGTGCCACGGGTTGTTACTGCACGCCTGGTGCTCGCCACCCCAGTGCTAACAGAGGTCTTTAATTTGATGGATCCCAGGGGTGTGAGAGTGGTCTGCTCTCCACCACCAGCAGGATCGCTGTCATTGGAGCAGCCCGAAGGCAGCACCAGCAGCGCTGCAACCGCCAGCATCGTAAAGATGCTGCGTGCCGCAACCTGATATTTTGATTTTATATGTATGTTCATTTCTTAATTCTATTTTTATTCTATACGTGCGTTGTAAATTAGTATTGGAAACTGCCTGTAGAGGAACCGCCTTCTACCCAATCGTTCACATTAACAGTACCAATCTTCACAGCCGTCTTGTTTACAGAAGCATTAAGTGTATGGATACTTCCTGCCGCGAAGGCAATATCCTTGGTTAAATTGAAAGTTTTGCC
>CAYYDM010000142.1:2109-3722 GCA_964470635.1 uncultured Clostridia bacterium
ATCCCAAAGCATTGGGTGGTAATCAGTCGCAGCTGTATTTACACTGGCCACACCATTTGAATAAGCAATGGAGTAAAGACCCATACCATAATCACTCTCACCATTCTTAACAGAAATAATTAAACTTCCTTCTTCAGAAATACCATTCAGTGTTTCGGCAGAAACGGTTACACCATCCAGAACTGCATCTGCAGCAGCATCGGCACCTGTGCCCCAGTCGGCAACTGTTACAGCAGCTAATTTCGCAGCAGTTGGGTTCAGTGTCAATGTAAGGGCATTGTTTTGTGAGGCCTTCAGGCTAACTTCATTAGCCAGTGTGGCAGTGTAGGTATTGCCATTAACAAGTGTAACAATAAACTTGCTGCCAGCAACAAGTGTTTGCGGAACAACAATGGCTGTAAGCTCAGCCTGCTTATTTGTATCATCATAAGTGGTAACAAGATTACTGTAAGGTGCAACTGTACCATCTGTAGTCAATGCAAGGCTACCGTCGGCATTATACGCAGCACCTGATTCATTCTTCTTCATATCTGGAGTGGAAATTTTAGCTCCGTTTAGTGAAATACCGACTGGGAAAGTACTGCCCGCTTTTACAACTATTGTAAGCTGTGCAAAGGCATGATGGAACTCTAAATTAAGTGCCCCACCACCAGTGGTATGACTCACCGAAGCAGGTCCGGCAATTAAACCGTCAGGAATTTTGGTTTGTGCATCTGTTATTGTCTTTCCATTAGCATCTCTATTGACTGCCGATGCATAAAACTGATCGGAAGCTGAAACGTCATCTAAATAGAAAGGAGTTTTACCACTATTTTTTGCTGCATCAAAAGCCCACACTCCTGCTGTCTTTTTATATATAAGAGCATTTTGAACATCACTTTCAATAGAGCTTCCACGCTTCCATAATTGCATATCAGTAAGCTGAGTAGCATCTGTTCCGCTATTGGTACCGGTTATGTTGATAGCAAGAGCCGCATCACCAAGCTTGTTTTCTACCCAGCTGGTTACACTGACTGCACCAAGAGAAATACCTGTTTTCCCTACGTTGAGCGTTTGCACAGTGTTTTCTCCGGCATTGATGACGTGATTGATATTAATGGTATAAGGTTTGCCATTGATAGTAACAAGCACATCACCTACTGTTTGCGTGGCCGGCACTATGGCGCGGAAAGAGAAACCACCGATAGCCGATGCGTTGGTAGCATCCGGACAAAGGGTGATGTCGGCCTGCTTATCGGCAACAGCACCAACCGTTGCAGCAATAGCTGCAGGTGCCCATGTTACAGTATAATCAGTGTGCAAAGCCTTGGCAGTAACCGTAGCAGAGCGAAGTTGCTCAGCAGTAAAGGCTGTGTTTACATCTGCAGTGCTGTTCAATACTATAGTGAACTGTGCCATGAGGTGCTTCAAATTGAAGTTCAACATCTGGTTACGCTTTGCGCTTTCGGTATATGCTGCAAGCAAATCGGCTTTGGCATAACCATCGTTTGCACTTTGATCGGCAGCAACAGTTCCGCTGGTAGCTCCTTCATTCAGCGTAGAGTAGTTTGCTGTAGCATAGAAAGTATACAGCCCACTACCATTTGCCGACAAATTATCCCAGAAAAGTGGAG
>CAYYDM010000143.1:0-3357 GCA_964470635.1 uncultured Clostridia bacterium
ACCACGCTTTACCCGCTGTATCTTTAACATCTTCTGTACTATATCCATCGTAATATATATGTCTTAAAACATTGTAAGTCGATCCGTTTATAACAGGATATGATGTTACTTCACCAATTGCCATCACAGCTTTTCGTCCAATTTCACTCTGAGCAACATAATTAATATTAGAAGATATTACAGAACTTTCTCCGTTTGAATCTTTCACTTTTACATAGATTGTCTTAATCGCATAACCTGTTGATAGAGCAAATGATGCAGGTGTAGCGAATGCTATCCAACTTGCGCCCGAGAAATCTGAATTTTCAGAGATCATATAGTGGGTAGGTGTACCAGTAGTTGTCATTGCTACAGATACAGCCTGATTTGTTGTTTCAGTAGCCCCTGAGTTAATACTTACTGCCGTTAAACCTATAGGTTGAGGTACATTAATTGAATCAGAAACAATAGCACTTGTTGTTGTCCCATCTGTTATTTGAATGTATACCGTTTTTATGCCGTATCCATCTGACAAAGTAAATGGTATTACATTAGAAGTGTATGTTTGCCAACTTGCACCTGACATATCTGAATTTTCAGATATCTTATACTGAGTCGGAACGTTATTACCTGTACTGGCAATTGTTACATTAACATTTTTGTTTGCAGTATCAGTAGCCCCGGCATTTATTGAAACAGAAGATAAAGAGAATGGAACAACTGTATAGTTGATAGTATCTGATACGGCAGATGTTTCAGTATTATTATTCTTTAGCTTTAGATAAATTGTTTTTGTTCCAGCCGTATCAGATAATGTAAACGGTATTGTTCCCGTAATAACCTGCCAACTTGCCCCAGAGAAATCTGAATTTTCAGAGATCATATAGTGGGTGACCGGACTTCCGGTTGAAACATAAGAAACATTCACATTTCGACTTGATGTATCAATTGCCCCAGAATTTATTGAAGCAGATGATAAAACTAATTGTTCTACGGCGTAATTTATAGAAGCATTAACTACAGCGCTTTCACCATAATCATTCTTTAATTTGACATACAACGTATGAGAACCAATTATATCAGATAAATTAAACAGTATATTACCTGAAGAATAATTATTCCAACTTGCACCAGAGAAATCTGAATTTTCAGAGATCATATATGCTGTTACAGAACCTGAAAAAGTAGGAGTTAAAGTAACACCTAATGCATTTGTAGTTGTTGCACCTGAATTAATGCTTAAAGCTGTCAATGTAGGAGCTCCAACAAGATTATTTAATCTAGTTTGATACGATTCCTTAATTCCTGTTTTAAGCTGTTGAACAAAGTATTGTGCATCTTCATAATCAGTATATAGTTGTGAGCTTTCAAATTTAGAAACATATTTTTCGGCCTTAGCTTCTAAGTCTGTATTGAAATCTAAGTTTATCATAAGTTTTCCTTCGTTAATAGCAAACGAAGTTCCTTTGCAATTATCAGAACTTGAAATTGTTATTCCTGTTAAATCGGTTATGCCTGAAAGTAGAACAGATAAATCTCTGAACCAGAAATTGTCATTCGTAGGAACAAATAGTTTATAATTTATTGTTTTTCCAGAAACTGATTTAACGGCGACGGTATTCTGAATCATGAAAAAATATTCAAATAATTCATCTATTGATGCAAACCATAATGTATCTAAACCAGATTTTCCAAGTTGCGATTCTAAGGAATTTAACGCATCAGCCCAACCACTATCGGCATATATTGCATGGGTACCATATATCATTACTCGTCTTAATTCTAACGTTTTTTGAGATTCAGCTAAAATCGCATTGTAAAAATCAGTAGGCAAATAATCAGTTGCGGCAAAATCTCTTTGAGAAATTCTTTTTAAAGTTTTATCGGATATATCGTATGTAGTATTGAATGGATAATAATAATTTGTAGTACCATCTTGCCCAGTTCTACCTTTAACGTCTTGTACATATTGAATATAAGGGCAACCCCAAGATTTGTTTATATAATTAATATCAGCATTAGGATTCTGATTAATCTTAGGCCGACGATCTATTAAAGAGTAGAACATATCAGAATCAATCTTGACCGATTTATTAAAAAAATCTTGTGCTACATTAGTACCTCCTGCATTTTCACTTACGGCTTTTATATCATGGAAATTAACAGTAACCCCAAAATCTTGCATAGTACGAATTTCACTCGCGCAATCCCATGGTGTTGTTACTCCAACTAAATCATCCCTATTCCCAAGTTTCCATGCCCAGGCAGCAATAGAATAAGCAAATCGGCGATTAAAACCGGTGCCAGATGTATATTCAATGAATTTAGTCGGCATATAGCTTGTCGTTCCATACAAATCAAAAGCAGTACCTTTATGCCACCACATGTGATAATTCGCAGCGCCTGTCCATGGATTAGTGCCAACTTCATTACTAACTCTTTTTTTATTAATAACCGAGAATAATGAGTTCCATGTAGTGCAACTATCATCGACTGTAATTGATGCTGCTATCTTCTTATTGTATTTCAATTTAGGAAATGATAGATCAACATTAGCCGGATCAATTGAATCAGGAACAGTAACATTGAATTCAACAATATCACCAAAAAACTTAACGTATCTTAGGTGAAGAATAGCTTTTAAATTAGGTATAGTTACTTCTTTTTTACATGCAATAGTCACTATTGTTTTCATTTCTTCATCTACATAAAGATCAGCTACCCCATAGTTACTATTGTGAAATTCAGACATAATGCTTTTTCCTGATGACACCGAAAAACCATCGATTGAAGCGTATAGATTATATCCTAGTGGTTCGTCCGACAAAGTAAACGCTTGTAGTCCCACTGTATTAATCAGGTTTTCTAATACAAAACTTCTCTCATATATTGTATGAGTCTCACCCAATAAGTTGAATGTCCCACAAGGTGTTTCTTCGCCACTAATCGCATAGGGCTTAGCTATTTTATCAGCAACCTCGGTAACAACTTTAGCAGATAAATCACTCTTTAAAGTAGCTGTCGAAACTGCTATTTTAGGATCAATTCCTAGTATCGCTGAATCTACCTGAGCACTGAGACTTTCTATTGCTGTATTTGCTTTTGTTGCAGCATCTTCACTTGCTTTGCTTAATGAAGCTATCCACTCAGATTCTGTTCCAATATTTGAGTTTAGAGCTTTTGCAACTTCATAAGCAGACTTCCCATTTATTTCAGAAAGTTGAACTATATCTGTCCAAGTTCCATCTAAAGGATTTTTATATTGAACGGCTGTTAAGCTTACCCGCATCTGAGAAGCAAGCATAGATATAGGAACGTTTAAAACGCTCTCGGCGCCATTCACTTTTTATAAAGCTGGAAGCGATGAAACCACAGATA
>CAYYDM010000143.1:3367-3704 GCA_964470635.1 uncultured Clostridia bacterium
GTTGCATTTGTCAGCTCTCCTACACCCTGCGAATCAGCAAGTAAGTAATCTCTTACTTGCTGCGCTATATAGGTTAATTCTTCTGTTGTTAATGCCATATATTTCAATTTAAATTACTCTTATCCATTTTATTTTATCATAAGCCAGTACAGCTTTAAACATTGCTAATGTGTTTAAGGCTATAGTCGAAGTCGATCCAGTTGAAAGCTCAATGTCAATAGGTAAGCTGTTAGAGGTTAATCCTTTATTATAAATATATATTTCTCTAACATTATACTTTAAGTCTGTTTTTAATGTTAGTGTAATAGGATAACCGATATAAGCCTCTGCACTTATA
>CAYYDM010000144.1:0-3698 GCA_964470635.1 uncultured Clostridia bacterium
TACGATTATAAAGCTTAACCAGAATGTTATTTCAAGAGATTTCATGAGTGTTTGATGAATGATTTATATATTTCAGATACTTTTTCAGAAACCCTTCTGCTATCGAAACGTTCTTCGATTAGTCTTTTAGCTTCTTTTTCACATCTTTCTTTTAGAGTCGAATCTTTGATATAAGTAATATATTGTTCTGAAAGATTTTCAGGATTGCTATATTTTGCAATTAATCCATTCTCTTTATCAGTAATAACTTCTTTTGTTCCATCGGTTGGAGTAACAACCAATGCTTTTTTCATGGCCATAGCCTCTAGTAGTGCAATAGAAAGTCCTTCCCATAAACTAGGTAGGCAGAACACATCTATTGCGTTTAGTAAATCTGGTATATCATTTCTGAAATCAGAAGTTTTGATTATATCTTTCAAAGAATTCTCTTTAATATAATTCATAGCTTCATCCTTTAAATCACCTTCACCAACAAAAAGAGCTTTAATTTTCATGTTTTGCTTATGAGCTATAGTAATGCTTTTAATGAAATTTATTGGATCCTTTTGTAAAGTAACCCTCCCTATAAAGCCCACAATAAAATCATCATCGCTAAAGCCAAATTCCTTTCTAATATCTTTGAAAGAATTGTTTGGATTAAACCGTGATAAATTGATTCCATTTTCAATAACTACAGATTTTTTTAATCCAAAAGTTTGAACACCAGTTTGCTGGTTGCTCTTAGAAACACAAATAACCTGATTACTCAGAGTACAGATTGCTTTTTCACTTTTTGCCCTCAAGAAACTGATTATGGCAGATTGATCCTGATGAAAGCTCCATCCGTGCACTGTATAAACTAAAGGAATATTCGTTATTTTTGCTATTAAAGCAACATTCGAAGCCGCTCTGCTTCCGTGTGCATGAATAATTTGAATACTTTCCTTTTTAATTATTTTACCAATTTGTTTGATAATACCAAGATCGAAAGGGTGGGAGGTTTCTATCACATAACATTTCACTCCGTTAGCTCTGAATGTATCAATCATCTGTCCCGGAGTAAATGCTAAAATAATTGGATTTATAGTGTTAGCAAAACCGGCAACTAAATCAAGCAAATGAGATTCTCCTCCGCCAACCTGACCTTGTCTTATAACTTCTAATACATTTATTGGTTGCATTAATTTTTTCTATTTTATCAGATTAGAGTCTTCGTCTTTGTAATTGTTCTTTGCCGAGAATAAATTTGTTACATTATTAAATGCTTTAATCAATCTATTCAAAAAGCTTTTAAAAAAAGAACCATCTGCATTAAGTGTGCTATTACCTGTTAGAGCTCTAGCCTTTCTATTAGTTATGAATACTAATTTTCCATATTCTTTTAAAGCATAAGCTAATGAACCATCTTCCCCTCGTATAATATCAGTTCTGAATCCAATCTTGCGTCCCATTTCAGTATTAAATCCGAAAACCATACCGCGAACACATAATTCTGGCCGTTTGATAGATTGTAATAATAAGTAAATATCCCGAAGAAGTTCGTAGAAAAAAAGACCAAATTTTGAATGATTTTTGTCAGACATAAAGCTCCAAAGAGAGAATACACAAGCTACCTCTGGTTTTCTTAGTTTGTCTACCATCGTTTGGATATAATGAGGAGGATAAAGAGTATCAGCGTCTATGCAAATATAATATTTTCCTTTTGCATTGTCTAATCCACATTGTCGGGCGTGTCCGGGTCCTTTCTTTGGCTCATCAAACCATTTTACACCACATAAGTCTAATACTTCAGTAGTTCTATCTGTCGAATTGTTATTTACTACAATAATTTCTATTGGAAAATTACAAATATTTTCACTCAAAGACCACAAGCAACTTAAAATCCTTTTTTCTTCATTATGGGCTATTGCGACAACAGAAACAAGAGGATCTTCTTGCTTTTGAAGCATTAATTTTTGCTGAATCTCTTTTATAGTATTTTCTGAAATGTCTTCCAGTGACTTTTCAAAGATCGATAGATATTTTGTATACCAAGACATTTGAGGATTAAAGTTTTGATTATTTTTTACTGCAATTTATTCTACTATTTTGAAAGAGAAGTTATACTGTCTAATATTTCATTTGCACAAATTTCAATATTATATTTTTCGCGTGCAAGTCTTTTTCCGTTTTCGCCCATTATTTTAGCTTCTTCTTTGTGTTCATAAAGATAAGTTATAGCTTTTATCCATTCTGAAGGATCTGAAGACTTGATTTTTATTCCTACTCGTTCTTTTTCTACATCAATAGGGTGATAATAGTTTGCTGATACAATAATTGGTTTCCCTAATGCAAGAGCTTCTACGATTGAAGTATGACCAACACAATAATATGATGCTTCTTCTTGTAAAGGTATTACTACGCAAAATGATTGAGCTGTAAGGTTTACAAGATCGTTAGAAGTCTCTTTATTTCTAGTGACAAATTTTATTTCTATATTTGGATATTTGTTCTCAAATTCTGAAAGAAATTCATAATTGTTTTCATAATTAGTCTTATTTGTATATATCTTAATATCTAAATTTGTTTGTGAGAAAGCAGATATTAGAACTGGAAAATCACGATATTCTCTTCCCGTTGAAATATAATAATTAGCGTTCTTCTGATTTGACCTTAATACCTGATCTAAATATCTCAAATCAATACCCCAATGTAATAGTTTGAGCTTATCAGATCTTAAAAGACCTGTAGCAGCACCTTCTTCCAGATTTTTTAATGAATGAAAAAATATTCGATCAAAAGTCCTGTATACGAATTTACAAATTAGTTTGTTTGTAAAACTATAGTCATTGTGAAAACTTGTATGGCTTACTCCTATAATTTTTATTTTTCTACATAATCCAATATTCTTTAATAATGCAATTCCTAATAAAGGCATAATATAAATATAAGAGCAAAAAAGGATATTGCATTTGCTATTTAGTATTAAGCGGATATTATCAATAATACTTTTAAGACCTGGCTTGCGTGACATAGATACATGCTTCACCTCATACCCTTTTTCTTCTATTTCAATCATTCCATAGAATGAGTGGCTAGGGGAAAACCCTGATTTATATTGCTTATATTCCAGGTCTTTTCCGTAATTAAAATCTAGTATTTTTATTTCGGACATATTATTCTTTTATAACTGATTCAAATAATTTCACCCATTGCGTGCCTATATTTTCCATTTTAAAGCGATTGACAGATTCTATAGCTTTCCGCCCCATTTCGACTCTTTTATTTTCATTTTCTATCAAATAAACGATTTTTTTTGCCAATAAACATATATTCCCATTTTCTACGAGAAAACCATCCTCTTCATTACTGATTATATCCTGAGGGCCACATGGGCATGCAAATGAAACTATGGGCAAGCCGCAAGCCATAGCTTCAGCTATTACAAGACCAAAACCTTCATAACGTGAACTTAAAACAAAAATAGAACTCTCCAGATATTTATCTATAATGTTATGTGTTGCGCCATTGCAGAGAAATGTTTTACTTATTCCTTTTTTAATAGCCAATTCTCTATATTGATCAGCATCTCCACCTCCATAAATATTTAATTCCCAATCAGGGTGCTGCGCTGCAACTATTTTCCATGCATCCGCCAATAAATCAAATCCTTTCTGATAAGTATAGCGCCCCACTGCTATAACTTTCTTAGAAAGACAGTCGGAATAAATATTTGTATT
>CAYYDM010000145.1:0-3680 GCA_964470635.1 uncultured Clostridia bacterium
TCTACGAGGCTGAGTTCTCAAATTTAGGGTTAAGTGGGGTTGTAATATCATCTCACTATGTTAAGGAATTTGAGAAACTTTTGGCTGGAGGAATTTGGGCTATCTTAAAAATGGACTACTATTATGATGAAGAATTGAGAAATGTCAGTCCATTTAATATAGAGAGTCTTACCCCTATACAGATGCCAAGTATGGATTTAGAAGAGTTATTTGAGCAGAGAAAAAACTTTACTAAAGGAGAGTGGATAGATGTATTAATGCGTTCCACTGGTATGGAGCCAACTCAATTTGAGGATAAGGTTAAATGGCATCTATTAGAAAGGTTAGTGCCTTTAGTAGAGAATAATTATAACGTTTGTGAACTTGGGCCAAGAGGAACAGGCAAGTCTCATATATATAAAGAAATTTCTCCTAACTCAATATTGATTTCTGGTGGACAGACAACCGTTGCTAATCTTTTTTACAATATGAGTAGTAAAAAAATTGGATTAGTAGGTATGTGGGATACCGTGGCGTTTGATGAGGTGGCAGGAATTACCTTTAAAGATAAAGATGGAATTCAAATAATGAAGGATTATATGGCTTCAGGCTCTTTTGCTAGAGGAAGAGAGGAGAAGAATGCATCTGCATCTATGGTTTTTGTAGGGAACATAAATCAAAGCGTGGATGTGCTTTTAAAGACATCTCATTTATTTGATCCGTTCCCAGAAGCAATGGCAAATGACTCAGCCTTCTTTGATAGAATGCATTACTATATACCAGGTTGGGAAATCCCTAAAATGAGACCAGAGTTTTTTACAGATAGTTTTGGGCTTATAACTGACTACCTTTCTGAATATCTAAGGAACATGAGAAAAATAACTTATGGTGATGCTATAGATAAGTATTTTAGACTGGGAAATAATTTAAATCAAAGAGATGTGATAGCAGTCAGAAAAACCGTTTCAGGATTAGTAAAATTGATATACCCTCATGGAGAATTTACCAAAGAAGATATAGAAGAAATATTAAGATATGCTTTAGTTGGTAGAAGAAGAGTAAAAGAGCAATTAAAAAAGATAGGTGGAATGGAATTTTATGATGTTCATTTCTCTTACATAGATATTGAAAATATGGAGGAAGAGTTCGTATCAGTACCGGAACAAGGTAGTGGTTCACTTATACCAGAAGGTGCTATGAAATCAGGTCAAGTATATACCATAGGAGTAGGAAACTCTGGAATGATAGGGGTATATAAGATAGAAACCGAAGTAGTAAATGGTTCTGGCAAGTTTGAGAAAACAGGTTTAGGATATGATAGAGAGGCAAAAGAAAGCATAGAAACTGCATTTAGATTTTTTAGAGCTAATAGCAGGAACATAAGTGCATCTATATCAACTACTCAAAAAGATTACTTAATGCATGTACAAGATATTAATGGAGTAGGAATTACTTCAAGTTTATCCTTAGCTGCAATTATAGCAATGTGTTCAGGTGCTCTTATGAAACCAGTACAAAGTCAGTTAGCAATACTAGGTTCTATTAGTATAGGAGGAACGGTAAATAAGGTAGAAGACCTTGCCAATACCTTACAAGTATGTTTTGATTCAGGAGCAAAGAAGATCTTACTGCCCATGGTCAATGCTACAGATTTAGGAACAGTACCACCAGAATTATTTGCTAAATTTCAAATAATGTTCTATAGTGGAGCGGAAGATGCTGTATATAAGGCATTGGGCGTGCAATAATATAGAGCTATCAGATGCGGATTTTAAAAAGCTTATATGAAAACAGTATAACTACATAAAGAAAATTGCAAAAGAAGGGTTTTATTAGAAGAAAAGCAGCTTCACATCTTTGATGTGAAGCTGCTTTTCTATACTATGTGTTCTATCACTTAATATGATTCGTGAGCATCCATAGATTTGATTTATACAAATCTTCGGATGCTTTCAATTGTAATAGGCTCTATCAGTATTTAATTATATTATTTATTACATAAACTAAAGAATAAATAAACAAACAAACGCATATAACAAAAATTGGTATCATCCATTTTTTCTTTGTTTTTTTATACCATAAAATGCTTACTATTGCACCCAATAAAGGCAATAAAAATCTAATAATTATAATGATCATAAGTATAAAAAATAATGTCAGTGTAAAAAAGCCTTCACCCAAATTTGCTTCACTATAAAATACAGAAATTATAAAAGTAATAATACTAAGTATAATACATAGGAGTAAAATGCTCGCAGATTTCTTATGTATCCCTTTTAAATAATTTATTCTTCTTTCTTCAAAAGAATCTAAATGAATTACAGAGGTCATACTCTCATGCTCTTTTTTGCAATAAACACAGTTATCAAGGTGTTTACTCACTAATTCTTTACTCTCATTACTAAGGATACCTTCAATATAATTTGGTAGTAAATCTTGAACAATTTCACAGGAAATGCTTTCTTTCATAATAATATCCACTCCTTTCCTTTTCATTAAGATACAATCTTGGCTTTAAGAAAAGTAAATTGTGTCTTTTATTTGTATTAATAACAGCTAATTTAAACAAAGATATTCTAATTGATTAACAGACCCATAGGATAGAGAAAAATTGCCATAGTAGAAAGGATACTTGAGTAAGGACCCATATTACCAAAAATAAAATAATTACATTAGGCCAGAATTTTTTTTCTTTTTTAGGAATTGTGTTCTTCCATATGACGGCAATAAGTATTGCTAGCAATGGTAAAAAGTATATTCCTACATATAGAATTATTACTGGTACTAATTGAAAAAAACTGGAGTGAGTGTATGTTAATTTAGAATAAGAGCAAAACGCAGCTATACTTACTAAAGTAACTCCCAGTATAATGACTGTGATAAAGGAAAAAATTAATTTCTTTCTCAAGGTTTTTATGGAGGCACTCTCACTAATAACAACATCTCTTTTTTCTTCTGAAATTTTACAGAGCTTTTTATATTCATTTTGACACTGCTGACATTCACTTAAATGCTTATTAACACATATATTAGTTTCTTTACTTGCAATTCCATCTAAATATATAGGCAATAAATCTCTTATGGTATTACATGATAAATCACAACTCATCCTGCATCCTCCTAATAATTTTTGATTTTCCCCTAAAAAATGTAACCCTAGCCCAATTTTCTGTTTTATTAAGTATTTCTCCAATTTCCTTAAAGCTTAAATCACCTGTTAACCTAAGGTACATAACTTCCTTAGTGACACCGTCTAGAGCTTGTATATTTTTATAAATTTCTTTTTTACCTTCTGAGGAAATAATTAGTTCTTCTGTAGAGCATGTACTAAATTCCATATTATTATCAAGAGGTGTTGTCTTGTTTTTATTTTTCTTTTCTAATTCTTGATATAAAAGATGCTTGGCAATCTGGCAAAGCCAAACTGAAATTTTACATTTGCCATTATATTTATTAAGGGATTTCATTGCTCTTATAAAAGTTTCTTGTGTCAGCTCTTCTGATAAATCTGCATCATTTATATAACTATACAAGAAACGATATACCGTTTGGGCTTGTTCTCTATAAATCTCCTCTATACTCTGCACTATTTCACCCCCTACACTATATATCCGTTTTTTTGCAATTTCGTTACAAAGTAAATATCTTTTAAAATAATAATATTATAAAATATACAATAAAGTAAAATTATTGGATGTATA
>CAYYDM010000146.1:0-3644 GCA_964470635.1 uncultured Clostridia bacterium
CAAAAGGTGCAACTGCCTCTGTCACCATCCCTGGCAGTAAAGAAACAAAAGAGTATAAGGCAGGAACTTATACAGTTGTTGCAAATATGTAATTCTTTATTTCAATCGAGTAGGAGGAATTTCACTCAAACATATAAAATATCACTCAACCTATCATATAATAAATAAAAAACAATATATTTATATATTATATGATAGATTAAGTGTATGGCAAAGAGTACCATGGGAACTAAACTCCCCCGAAAACTAGATCAAAAATGCAGACTGTAGGCGAGCAAATCAGATTAGCCCGCCTCAGACGGAATTTGAGCATAGCTCAGGTAGCAGAACGCGCCACTTGTTCGCCGTTAACAATATCTCGTGTGGAAAAAGGATTACCAACAGTAGCTATCGGTATCTATCTGCGAATTCTTTATGCTCTGCAGTTAGATGATGATATTCTTCTTTTAGCCAAAGAAGAAACTATGGGTAAAGCGTTGCAAGACTTACATCTTATACAACGCAAAAGAGCCTCAAAGAAAGATTAATGAATGAAACTATTTGGTTAACACAAAAGCAGATAGCAGAGCTTTTCGGCACAAAACGTCCTGCTATAACCAAGCACCTCAAAAACATTTTTGCATCTGGCGAAATGGAAGAAGAAAGCACATGTTCCATTTTGGAACATATGAGGAATGATGGTAGACAACATTATCAAACCACATTCTATAATCTTGATGCCGTTCTTTCCGTTGGCTATCGAGTAAACTCTAAGAATGCTACTCAATACCGTATTTGGGCGAACAAGATATTGAAAGAGTATTTAGTAAAGGGTTATGCCATTAATCAATTACACTTACGCATTAATAACACGCTTGTAGCCCTTACTTTGATGATTGCAGAAAGCAGGACAGAAGAGAAAGATACAAAGGTTAAAGTAGTGGTGAACTTAATTAATAAAAACAACTAATCCACGAACAACTCACTCAACAAATATTATTGCATAGAAAATGGTATCATAATGCTTTTCTGCTGCCACAAAGTGATGATAACAGTAAATTACTTGAAAAATGCAGAACAAAATTGACATCAGGAAAACGATAACAATGCCTAAAGAACGCGTTAATGCTTATCTATTCTATTATTTAGAAATCCTTTTAAGATCATAAAAAGAGAAGAATTTATCTTTTATTTTTTGCTTTTATTGTGAAAAATTATTTTATACATTTGCAGGCATTGTTATTAGCATTAAGAATTCATATAATTCAGCACAGAATAGTCGTAGTTCTGCTAATCAATAAAAATGTAAACTATGAATAAAACTATAGAAATTAATGATGTTTTAAATAACCGGTTTACCCAATTGTGTATACATCTAAATGCATATATCATTCAGCAACCAGAAAAGCGCCCCGGATACAGTAAGGTGAAAAATAATTATAATATATTCAGTAATGATGAACACTATGTAATGGATACCTATAGCATTCTGGGCAATATCATTAATTGTATGAATAGCCTTGATTTTTCCGTTCTATTTATGAGACGTTTTAGCGATAGAAAATATTATGAATCCAAAGACATAGATCGTTATAAATATTTATTATATCACTATGACATGTTCCTATATAAGATCACAACACTAAAAGATTTATATTTTCAATTAACAAATATCATATACCAATTGAATATACCATCTGAAGATTGCTCTTGGAGCACAGTCATTAAGAACAATAGAAAACAAATCAATAATAAAAAGCTATTTGACATGCTAGGAAAATACAAAGAGCATTTAGATAGCCTACGAATCATAAGAAATAAATCCAGCCACAGAGGGACATTAAAGCCTAATAAGCTTAGCTTAGTTGAAGACATCGTTTTGATTGATAAATATGCAAAAATGTATCTCGACAATGATTTAGGTATAAAACCTATTAAAGGTACCCTATATGAATATAAACTTAATGTGGATATTAAGAAATTTATAGAAGATATAATAGTATATAAACATAATGCTTTTATAATAACAAAATGCTTATTATGTTCTTTCTATGATAAATTTGTCAATACAACACAACAAAGTTCCATTGGCAACTCTACTAATAAAATATTAGCAGAGCTTATTGAAAAAGAATCATGCATAAAATGCTTAATAACTAGTTAATAATTTGCTTTGATGACCAAGCAACAAGCAATTCAGCTCTTTGAGCAAAAACAAGTCCGCACGGTATGGGATGATGAACAGGAGAAATGGTATTTCTCCATTGTAGATGTAGTTAGCGTCTTAACGGATAGTGCTGACAGTTGAAAATATTAAATGAGCTAAAGCAGAGACTCAAAGAAACAGGAAATGAAACGATGACAAGTTGTCACCAGTTGAAAATGCGTACAGCAGATGGAACATTTACATACCGTTTCCAGTTATTCAAGTTCTTGCCAAGAATTACTTAAAACATCTACATATATCCCATTCCAATATCAAAACCAGAGTTATCTGTTATACTGCCTAATTTAGTTCTTCCTAATTTGAGCTGTACTAACCTCCCAACATTGTACCATTCTATTTAAACCATTTGTTATCTCTATCTTTCTTTAAAATTTAAATCATCAGCTATTAAATCACTAATAAGTCTTGTATAAGCATCATATATTTTCTCATCTGAAACAGTTAACTGATCCTTTGCTATATTGTATTGGCGAACTATCTTTAAAAAAGATTCAGTAACAAATTCTTTTATATTATCTCGAATATATTTTTTAAAATCAAAGGATTCTTGATTATTCATTTCTTGAATTTTCAACTTAAGTTTATCAATTTCTTTAACGTTCTTAAATGGTGAAAATATACAACAATCACTATATTGAGGAAAATGTTCAAAACCTCCTATGTAATTATTATAAGTGACAATATCAATATATTCTCTTAATCCATAAATAGATGTTCTAGCACACATTAAATCTGAATGTTTTAGTGATTTAATCGTGTTAATTAACGAATCACGATTATCACATTCTACAACTGATGGTGTTTGAACAATACCTTTTTCTATTTTTAATAGCCTAAATTTCGAATTATTACTAATTTTTATGCATTTAAATTTATACATTAAAGAATTTAAAAAATATTCGTTTTGCCATATTATAGGGATATCTTCACTTAACAAAGTTGTATTCAATGATTGTATTATTTTCTTTTGCTGATCTTTATTTATAAATTGATTTCTAAAGTTTTGTTCTTCTTCTCGATCTAATGATTCTATAATAATAAATTGCTTGCTTTCCAAAAAAACTTTTGCAGATATTTCATTACAGTTTTTATCTATAACTAAAAAATTTTCTATTATAAAATTTTCTAACAATTCTGATTTTATTTCTGTTTCAAGATTGTACATCATAGCGGTTAAACACAAATGAAAATATTGTCTTTGAAGTCGCTTTTTTCTTTCCTCAGTCTTTGCATTATTTAAATCTAGTTCAATAGCTTTGCCTATTAGAACTATAATCTTAGGCAAAAACACATCTAACAAGTTCTCAGTTACAAAGTTTTTACCTTTAGGCAATAGCTTTTCTCTGGATAAATCAACAATCTTGTCACTTTCTTGATTCTGAAGATTCCATATATAATTTAAATAAGGGAGAACATGCAGATACAAGATCATCAAATA
>CAYYDM010000147.1:0-3630 GCA_964470635.1 uncultured Clostridia bacterium
TGGTATGATAATGAAAAATTTATAACATTTACTGTATATCCTGATAGAACAATATCTTTTATTGAATATTTTCTTGAAGATGGAATAAATAAGTATGGAGAAATCAAAAGTGAAGTAAATAGAAATAAGGTAACTAATAACTATGAAAGGGATTCTAACGGGAACATTATAAAAATAGTAAATGCAGATTTGTCACATAAGTCCTTTAGTTATGATGAAAATAATAATTTAGTCAGGGAATCAGATGAGAATGGACATTTTACATTTTACATTTATGATTCTAAAAAAAGAAACTTAATAAAAAAGGTGCAGCCTATTGATGGCATAAGTGAATATAAAGAAGGTGTGGATGATTCTAAGTATGCTATTACAAAATATGAATACTATTCAGAAGAAGAAACAATTCAACAAGGATATAAAATTAAAGCACTTTTAAAGAAAGTAATTGATGCTGAAGGAAACTCTATTACAAATACTTATGATTCAAGTGGAAATATTTTATCAGTTACAAATCAAGAGGGTAAAGTAACTACATTTCAATATGATAATTTAGGAAATATGAAAAACGAAATTTCCCCCAATAAGTATATTACACAGTTTGTACACGATAAAAACGGAAATCTTGAGAAAAAAGTAATGCATGGTGGTGAAACTACAAGAATTATATATGACTCATTGGGAAGAAAAGTTAAAGAAATAAGTGGAAAGCTATATAATTCATCTCTTGATGATTTATCAAACCATTCTTATAGTGGCGACCATGGTAGTAGATCTTCATATTTATTAAATGGCAAAATAGAATGGATTAAAGATGCAGAAAATAACTTAACAAAATACAATTATGATTTATATGGTAATGTTAAAACAGAAATTAAGCCAAATGGTGCTATATATATTTATGAATATGATGACATGAATAGAATTACAAAGATTTACTTTAAAGAAAATGCAAGTTTATCACAAATTTTACTTGAAGAAAATGAATATATCATAATTTCTGATGGAGCAACTCAAAAAATTAATAAAAAGTATGCGAATGATAACGAAAATATTATAACTTATTCAACTTATGATTATAATAATAGACTTATAGAACAAAAAAATGCTGATAACACTGTAATAAAAATTAAATATAATCCAAATGGAACAAAGAATAGTGAGACAGATGAAAATGGTAACACCACATATTTTGAATATGATGGTTTAAATAGGCTTATAAAGCAACTGGTTCCTTTTGAAGATACAAGTGGTATCAAAAAATATACTTATTCATATTTAGACTATGATAAGAACGGTAATAAAGTCGTAGAAAAAACTGGCAAGCACGGTGTGGAAAAAGACAAGCTTCCAGAAAGTTATATTACAGTTAATTATTCGTATTATAAAGATGGAAAGATTAAGTCTACTATAGATAATGAAGGAAGAAAGAATGAGTATTTTTACGATGATGATGGTTACTTAAGTTCAGAGCATAATTATTTAGCCGCTGATAAAAAGATTATTACTAATTTTACAAACAATTATTTAGGAAAGCCAATTACCAAAACTCAATATATTCAGTCATGTGATTTATATGGAAATGAATTAAATGATTTAAGGGAAACTCAATTAGTTACAACATATACTTATGATAAAAATGGTAATCTTGAAACAATTACAACTCCTTCTGTGAAGACTTCTTCTAACTATACTCATCCTAGTATAACTACAACTTATACTTATGATAATTTAAACAGAAAAACAGGAGAAGGCCAACCTGGTAAGGATGAGTATGGAAATGATACAATAATAAAAAATACTATCGAGTATAATTGGGAGGGTAACAAAAGTAAGAATACAGATCCTCTTAATCGTATAACTCAATATATATATAATCAAAGAGGCTGGATAGATAAAGTAATAGATGCTAAAGGCGGAGTTACCGCATATTATTATGACAGAATAGGCAGGAAAATTGCCGAGGTTTCACCAAAAAATTATGACACATCAAAGAATCTAAGCCAAATGGAGAGAACTGAATTTACTTATGATCCTATGGGTAGAGTTAAAACCATAGTAAATAAATTTAATTCAAAGGAAGTTAATCAAACAACATATCAGTGGATAGACAAATGGGTTGAAGTAGTTTTCAAAGCCTATAAGTATGATGGAAAAGGGAACATTATTAAAGAACTTGATGCCCTTGGCTATGAGTCTGGGACGGGAACTATTGCTGATGATAAAATAAATAGTGGCTTTGGTACAGAATATACTTATAATTTAGCAAATAAGTTAATAACTAAGTTAGATCCAGTTTCAAAAGAGAAGAATCTTCAATATACCACTAAGTTTGATTATGATGCCTTAGGAAGAAAAATATCTGAAATAAATGGAAAAGGTATCATTACTATTAACGAGTACGATGATGCTGGTAATATCACAAAAGTTAAAATAAAAAAAGGAATAAATGAACCAGAACAGATTCTTCAAACTAAGAAATACGACCTTCAAAATAGATTAATACAATTAGTGGATAGTAAAAATAATGCAATAACTTATGAGTATAATACATTTAATAAAATTAAGAAAGAAGTTCATCCAGGGGATGACACAATATCAGAGAATGTAATATCATATCAATATAGTACTTCAGGCGATTTAATTAAGAAAAAAAATTCAGAAGGAACAACTAATATTTATAGTTATGATAATCAAGGAAGAGTACTTAGTGAAACTATATCTAAAGATACTAGTGATGAACCCAACAATATAATAATAAAATCAGCATATGATAAGGTCGGAAATAAAAGGTTTGAATATGATGGGAATGGAAATGTAAAGGAAAATGCATTTGATGAAATAAATAGAATTAAAACAAGCAAAGTTACTGTAACAAATATAGATGGAGTTAAATCAAACCAAGTTACCACCTTTGATTATGATAAAAATGGAAATGAAATTAGTGTAACTGATTGGAGAAATAACACTTATTCTAAATCTTACGATGGAATCAATAGACTTGTAGAAAAAAGAGATCCATACGCTATAATTCAAAAACTTGAGTATAATCATAATAATGTTCAAATCAAATCCTATGATGCTTTAAATAATTTAACGGAATATAACTATGATAAGAATAATAGATTAATTGCTACTATAGATCCTGAAAGAAATCGAATTACCCAATCTTATGGTAGTGATGGTAATATAGAGTGGAAGGCAGATGGGAAAAATAATAAAACTGTATATGAATATAATGAATTGAACAAGCTGTCAAAGGTTATTAATGCTAAATATGAAACTACACTTTATTCATATGATTTAAATGGAAATTTGTTAACTCAGGTTGATGGAAAAGGAAATACAACATCATATGAGTATAACGTAGCAAATAATGTTATAAGACGTATTGATCACGGTGGTAGGACCGGAAATGAGGGAAGCTTTACCTATAAACCGGAAAAAGTAGAAAGCTACACTTATTATTCAGATGGTAGTAGAAAAAGCAAGACTGATAGAAATGGGAATACTATACATTATAAGTATAATGCTCTTGGTAAGCCAATTTCTGAAGTTGTAGGGAATATCTCTATAGCATATACTTATGATAAAAATGGAAATCAGTTATCAATAAGTGATGATACTGGAACA
>CAYYDM010000148.1:0-3607 GCA_964470635.1 uncultured Clostridia bacterium
GATATTCAAATAATAACTAATGCTATAAAAAAGGATAAAACCATTTAGTTCTATCCCTTTACTGCCATAATCCCATTTTTCTAAACTTATCATATCTCTTGTCTAATAATTCTTTTACGTCTAATTTCATAAGAACTTGAATCTCTTGTGACAAATATTTTCTTATATTATCTGCTGTAAAATCTATATCATTATGTGCTCCACCTAATGGTTCAATTATAATGTAGTCTATAACATTTAATGATAATAAATCCTGTGAAGTTAATTTCATAATATCAGCCGCCTTCTGGGCAAGAACAGCGTCCTTCCACAATATGCTGGAAAGGCCTTCTGGAGATATTACTGAGTATATAGAGTTTTCTAGCATGCATACTCTATCACCAACACCAAGGGCTAAAGCTCCTCCGCTTCCTCCTTCTCCTATTATTATTGCTATAATAGGAGTTTTTAGTCTGCTCATTTCTATAAGATTTAAGGCTATTGCTTCTCCCTGTCCTCTTTCCTCTGCCTCTAGTCCGCAGTAGGCTCCAGGTGTATCTATAAAGGTTATAATAGGTCTTTTGAACTTCTCTGCTTGTTTCATAAGTCTTAATGCTTTTCTATATCCTTCTGGATGTGGCATTCCAAAATTTCTTTTAATATTTTCTTTTGTATCCTTACCTTTTTGATGTCCTATTACTGTTACTGGTATGCCATTAAATTTTCCTATTCCACCTATAATTGCACTATCATCTCCATAAAATCTATCTCCATGTAGTTCTATAAAGTCTGGTATTAGTCTTTCAATATAATCCATAGAAGTAGGTCTTCCTTGAAGCCGTGCAATTTTAACTTTCTGCCAAGGAGTTAATTTCCCATAAATCTCTTTTTTCATTCCCTCAACTTTTTTTGATAATATATCTATCTCGTAAGTCAAATCTACATTATTCTCTTGTGCAAAGTTCTTTAGTTCAACTATTTTATTTTCAAGCTCGTTAATTTGTTTTTCAAAATCTAAGGTATTATGCATTGAATTCACCACCTGGTGCGTGAATGTTTAATATTTGACACAAAGTGACCCTCATGTCTTCTCTACAAACAATTTTATCAATAAATCCTTTCTCCAGTAAAAATTCTGCCCTTTGAAATCCCTCTGGAAGCTTTTGTCTAATAGTTTGTTCAATAACTCTAGGCCCTGCAAATCCAATTAACGCTCCTGGCTCTGAAATAATTATATCTCCAAGCATTGCAAAGCTAGCAGTAACTCCACCTGTTGTTGGATCTGTTAGCACTGATATATACAAGAGTCCTTCTTCAGATAACCTCCCTAAGGCTGCAGAAGTCTTAGCCATCTGCATTAGGGACAATATTCCTTCCTGCATCCTAGCTCCTCCAGATGCCGAGAATATAATTACAGGAAATCTTTTTTGGGTTGCCTTTTCTACAGCTCTTGTAATCTTTTCTCCAACTACTGAGCCCATACTTCCCATCATAAAATTAGAATCCATCACACATATAACACAGTTTTCTCCTATTATCTTTCCCTCACCTGTAATAACAGCTTCATTTTGTCCAGTTTTTTGTATTGCAATATTAATCTTTTCATTATAATCTGGAAAGCTTAAAGGATTAGATGCCTTTAACTCTGCATCATATTCTATAAATGTATTTTCATCTAATAATTCGTTTATTCGCTCTCTAGCACCTATCCTATTGTGATTATTGCATTCCTTTTCAACACCTGATTTTGCTTTCAATTCTTCGATTCTAATAGGTTCTTTTTCATTATTATCATTCTTGTATAATGTTATTGTGGCATATTTCTTTTTATTAAAAAGGTCTTTAAGCATTTATATCTCTCCTCTCGACTAGGACTCCTTATTAAATATTTCTCTTTCTATGAATGAAGTATATATCCTATTTGCTAAAAACCTTTCATTATTTAATATTTCCTTTTGAAATTCAATATTAGTCTTTACTCCCGTAACTACCATTTCATCTAATGCTCTTTTCATTCTATTTATAGCTTCATCTCTATCCTTTCCCCATACAATAAGTTTTCCAATCATGGAGTCGTAAGTAGGGGGAATTGGATAGCCACTATAAATATGACTATCCAATCTAACACAATATCCTCCAGGAGCAAAATATCCTTCTATCTGACCTGGAGAAGGTCTGAAATTTTCTTTAGGGTCTTCTGCATTTATTCTACATTCAATTGCATGTCCATTTATCTTTACTTGGTCTTGAGTGATATATAGTTTTTCACCATAGCCTATTTTTATCTGTTCTTTTATTAAATCTACTCCAGTTATTAGCTCTGTTACTGGATGCTCTACCTGTATTCTTGTATTCATCTCTATAAAGTAAAAATTATTATCCTCGTCTAATAGAAATTCTATAGTCCCAGCACTTACATAATTTACAGCTCTAGCTGCCCTTAGTGCCATTTCTCCCATTTTGTTTCTAAGCTCTTCATTAATAACTACACAGGGTGCCTCTTCTAATACCTTTTGGTTTCTTCTTTGAAGAGAGCAATCCCTCTCTCCAAGGTGAATTACATTTCCATAGGCATCTGCCAGTATTTGAAATTCAATATGCCTAGGCTTCTCTATGAATTTTTCCACATACATGGTGTCATCATTAAATGCTGTGGAAGCTTCAGATTTAGCCATATTAAATTTATCAATAAATTCTTTTTCATTATAAACAATTCTCATTCCTCTTCCACCGCCACCACTGGCAGCTTTAATCATAACTGGAAAACCAATTTCCTTAGCTATATTTAGTGCATCTAAAGGTACATTGGTAGAGTTTTCAGAGCCTGGAACTACAGGCACACCTGCCTCTATCATAGTTTTTCTAGCTTCAGATTTATTTCCCATCTTTTCTAAATGTTCTTTTTTAGGACCAATAAACTTGATATCATTTATTTCACATGCATTTACTAGCTCAGGATTTTCTGAAAGAAATCCGTACCCTGGGTGTATTGCCTCACATTTCGTTACTAATGCTGCACTTATTATATTATCAATATTTAGATAGCTCTTTTTTGATGATGCAGGTCCTATACAAACTGCCTCATCTGCCATGTGTACATGAACTGAATCCACGTCTATTTCTGAATATACTGCTACAGTTTTTATCCCCATTTCTTTGCATGCTCTAATAATTCTAACTGCTATTTCTCCTCTATTTGCAATAAGTATTTTACTAAACATTCTACAACCTCCTAATTTTCATCAAAGGCTGTCCATATTCCACTATATCTTCATTACCTATAAGTATCTCAATAACTTCACCAGCTGCTTCGCATTCTATTTCATTCATTATCTTCATAGCTTCAATAATACATAAAATCTGACCTTTCTCTATCCTGTCTCCGTCTTTTACAAAAGGAGGATTATCAGGGCTAGAGCTTTCATAAAATGTACCTACTATAGGTGACTTTACGATATAAGCATTTTCTTCCGTAGCTAAAGATTTATTATATTCTATATTGTCAATATTTTTAGTTTTCACCTCTATGGTTGTTTCTATATTTCTATCATCTGATATCCTAGTGCCTTCTGCATTTTCTTTAGCTTCTTTTATCAAATACCTGCTTTCGCCTTTTGTTATCATTATT
>CAYYDM010000149.1:0-632 GCA_964470635.1 uncultured Clostridia bacterium
CAATTCCTCCTCCTTCTAATGACCTAATCTAATTATATCAAATGTGACTTGTCATAGAATAAGGGTCACATTTGTTAATTAGAATAATTCATCAAGAAGTATATAATAATCTATTCTTTCCCAATCGGGTTCTAAATCTAAATGTTTAAAAAGCAAATCGGTATAATCGTCTGTTCCAAAGTTATGTATTAAAGATCTAACGCATAAGGCTATATCTTGATATATGTCTGCTACCCCGCCTCGTCCTAAATCTATAAAGCCGTTAATTTTACCATCCTTGCAAAAAATATTAGGAAGACAATAATCCCCATGAGTAAATGCAGGTGTGCAGGTTTTAGGTTTATTATTCTTCAAATAATCCAGTAATTCTTGTGGAGTATTATATCTGTTATTTTCCTCCCAATCAGACATATCTACGAGATTGTTTTCTATATTATACAATGCTTCCTTTAGCTTTATTTCAAGGTTATTGTCAAAGGGACAATTGTCAATTGGAATGGAATTAAGCATTTTTATTCCATCAGCTAGGAGTTTCACGGTTTCCTCTGGTTTAGATATTAAATTATGTGAGCAAAGCATTTCTCCACCAATTTCAGTCATAAGTAAATAATCAAAACCGTTATGAGAGTTGA
>CAYYDM010000149.1:642-3590 GCA_964470635.1 uncultured Clostridia bacterium
ATATATTATTTTCGGAACTGGCAATTTAGCTCCCAACCAGTCTATTATCTCACACTCTTTTTCAAGACCATGTGAGACATGCTGAATCTTTAAATAATATGCAATTCTTTCATTATAATATCTATATACTCCTGCTGTTGAACAGCCAATATGGTTTTTCTCGCAGTTCATTCCAGCTAGAAGCTTACTTAAATCTTGTGGATAATGATTGTTTAAAAAGCTCATAATATCACCTTTCCTTTAGCATAAGTAAATATGCGAACTGTTATTCCTTATTTATTAGTTTGTGGTATGCATTTATTATTTCAATCATTTTATCATTATCTCCACCGCGATCAGGATGATATTTTTTTGCAAGTTCTCTAAATTTCTTCTTCACATCATCAATGGTGGCTCCTAGATTTAATCCAAAAACTGACAAGATCTCTACGTTATAAATATCATCCAAACTCAATCCATTTTCCTTGCATTGTTGGAAATATACACTATAAAAATATTCTTCAAATACCTCTTCCAACTCTTGCTCGGTAAATTTAATAATCTTCCACAGCGGATACTTTACTGTTAGTTCATTAAATGTTTTTGTTGAAAAGTAATCATCCCAAACATACTTCTTCGTAGTCGATGGTGCTTTGTAGCTAAAGCGTATTCGTTTTTCTGCTTTCTTTAGCTCTCTTAGTTTACGCTTTAATTGTTCAACTTCCACCTCTATATACCTCCATAATATAAGTATCTTATATAAATTCTAATACAATTGATGTTATTTAATAACTACACATTTAGAGTTTTCTTAAACTCCGTTAAATAAAATCCTTTACTAACTTCTATGTCCCTTATCTTTTGGTATCCATTTTTTAAGTATAGGTTAACAGCAGGCAAGTTCTTTTTTCCCGTGCAGACTACTATTTTATTTATGCTACTATTTAAGTCCTTCTACAAAGCTAACCAGTTTTCCTGCAATTCCCCTTCTAAAAAAATTGGGATGTATGGCAACTCTGTGTATATCTAAAACATTTTCAATAATCTTATATGAAATTATCCCTGCTAAAACATCATTAATATAGTATCCATAAAAAATTTCATCCCATTCTTTCAAGCTTTCTATTGTATCTTTCAAAGGTGGTATTTCATAGAAGTGTATAATCTCAGCTTCAACTCTATATGAAGCTGTCTGTAGCTCTAATATATGCTTTGCTGTTTCTAAATCTTTCAAATCAAGCTTTTTAATCATATTTAATTTCAACTCCTAGAGTTATTTCATTGATCTCTTAAGAAAAAACAGTACAACAATTCCTGCTATTGCAAGCAGTGCAAATATACTAGTAATAAGATGTGAAGATGGTTGGCTTGCAATAAAAATAGATGTTGGTCCATCTGCGCCTCCTATAATTCCTATAGAACTTGCGTGATTTATGTCTTTATTTAATTTGAATGATAGATACATAGGTAATAAAAAGTCAAATCCTAATCTCATAATAGTCATTAGTCCAATTATAATAGTAAATATAGTAACTACTTTAGTTATTTTTCTCTTCTTCAATTATCACTCTCTCCAATCTAGTAATTTATAATTCTTCCATAGGTTTTTTAATTACTTTTAGCATATAATAAATTTCGCTTTATAGTTACTTCTATGTAACCAAAATTTCTCCTTCTTTAAAAAATGCGACAGGATTTAAATCTCCTATCGCATAAATATAGATTAAAATCAAATATTATGTTCTAATCTAATGGTATATCAATAATCTTATTATATGGTTGTGTATAAGTCATCTTTTCTATGCTCAATTGATATTTGCTACCTGTTTTAGGAAAACGTAAGGTTCTAGTATGCATAATTTCTCCATCTTCTAGCTTTTTAAGGTCACTATTAATAGTTTCTTTAAGGCTTATTCTTTCTCCGTCAACTATGAGTCCCACCTTTGTAAGAACTATATCTTCTCTTGTAGTAATAGTAATGAACGTATTTCCTTCTGATTCATATACCTGATTTATTTCTATATTTTGCCCTAACGCTTTAACTTGTTGATTATTTGAACCTTTGTTAATATCTGCCTTTGTATTTATATCACGATCTACAGAAAAGCTTACTATATTAAGTTGAATTGATTTTAAATCACCCGGTAATGCATCATATTCACTATGGAATCTAATTCCTTTATTATCTGTACTCATTCCCCCACCCTGCCAGTCTATTTCTTGTCCATTGGCTATCAGCTTAATATTTACATTATTAGGACGAAGTCTTTCGCCTAGTATTTGATCCCTGGCTAATTCTATAATGTTTTGTATTGAACCATGTATAACAGTTTTTGTAGGAGATGCTACAATTGATTCAAAATGAAGTTTAGTATCTCCAGATTTTATTGTTTTATTTATATTTTGTTTTAATGTGTACCCCATTGCCTTGGTCGGGTCTATTTTAAAGCTGATATCTCCTTCTTCCCCTGTGTTGTTTTCAAAAAGTTCAAGTTTTAAGTGTAGTGTTTTTTCAAATGCAGAAGGTTTTTCGAAGCTATGAATCCACTTTATTTCAGTTTTTTCATCATTCATTTCACCCTGCCCGCTCTTTGGATAATATTCTTTAAAGAATCCTTTTATAGTCATACGTGGGTGGAAAACAACATCATCTACATTCCCCTTCGGGTTCTTAACCGTATAGAAAGCTAAAAACTGATTTTCGTCAACCATTATTCCATCTAGTGTTACAGTTATACCATTTTTAAAGGTATAGCTTTTTCCTATGGGCTGACCTTTGCCTAATTCATTTAGCTGTCTTAAAGTTCCATTCATTACTTGGTCATAGCCAAGTAGCTTTTTCCCGTAATATGCTAATGCATTAAAATTATATCCTATTAACAGAAATGCAATGCAAGCTGCTGCAACTACTGGTTTCCAGTTTCTTTTCTTTCGTTTAGCCGTGGATGTGCTTTCTAATGCCTCATATA
>CAYYDM010000150.1:0-3583 GCA_964470635.1 uncultured Clostridia bacterium
CCCATTTTTGTGTACGTATATTCTTTTGTGTTTCCTAATGCATCTGTTATTGTTTCTACTCTATTTAGCTTATCATATGTGTATCTTGTTATATTTCCTAATGGGTCTATTACTTTTGATACATTATTATTTTTATCGTATTCATATTTTGTTACTTCCCCTAGTGGGTCTTTAATTTCAGTTGTATTTCCTAGGGAATTATATTTGTACTCTGTCACTATGTTGCCCATCTGGTCTTTTATTTCTTTCACTTTTCCATCTTTGTAGTAGTTGTATTCTACTGTATGGTTTAGTGGATTTATTGTTTTCTTTATTCTTCCTAATACATCATATTCGTATCTTGTTATTTCTTTGTTTGCATCTATGGTATGTGTTAGCCTGTTTAGTTCATCGTATTTGTATTCTGTTACATTTCCTAATGGGTCTATGGCCTTTGTCATATTTCCATTTGGGTCATATTGGTATTCATATGTGTATCCTTCTGGATCTGTTACTGAAATTAGGCGATCTAATTTATCATATATGTATGTTGTTTTGTTTCCGTTGGCGTCTATTGCTTCATTAATATTACCTTTTGCATCATAGTCAAATCTAGTTACGCCTTTTAATGGGTCTATTATTTGTTTTAGCTGATCTGCTTCGTCATATATATATTTTGTTATGTTTCCATTTTGATCCCATGCTTCTTTGAGTCTTCCATTTTTATTGTATACAAAGGTTCCGCTGTTTCCTAATGCATCTGTTACTTTTCTTATTTTCCCTGTGTCTGTGTATTCATATTTTGTTCCATTTCCTAACGAATCTATTACTTTATTTACTCTGTTTAATGAATCGTATTCATATTCTGTTTTATTTCCCAATGGGTCTACTGTGGCTTTTACATTTCCTTTTGCATCATATTCCATTCTGATAAAGCTTTGGTCTGGTTGTATTATTTTTTCTGGCAATCCTTTGTTGTTGTATATTATCTCTGTAGTTCTATTCATTGGGTCTTTAGATTTTGTTAGATTGCCTTTATTGTCATATGTGTACTCATATATTGTCCCATCTTGATATTTTACTGATGTTATGTTGTGAAATTCATCATACGTATATCTTGTTATATTTCCTAACGGGTCTTTTGCTAATGTTACATTTCCATAGTCATCGTACTCGTATTCATATGTGTTTCCTTTTTTATCTGTAAATGAGGTTTTATCACCTTTTTCATTGAAGGTTACTTTTATTGCTCCGTCTGGATATATGCTTTCTGTAATTCTAAATTTTTCATCGTATTTATATATAGTCTTTGTGCCGTCTCTCTCCGTAAGGGTTGTGGTTCTGTTTGCTTCGTCATATTCAAAGTACATTGTATTGCCATCTGCTAAGGTCTGCTCTATAACTCTTCCTTTATCGTCATATATGTTTGTAACGCTACCATCTTTTAATGGACTTATTATTCTTGTCATTCTACGCTCTGAATCGTACTCGTATTCTATTGTGTTTCCTTCTGGGTCTGCATATGATACGAGATCGTCTCCGTCGTAGTTATATGCTATATGCCTTCCTGTGTTATCTGATATTTCTCTTATTCTTCCATCATTGTAATACTGTATTAGAAGGTATCCACTATCGTTCCTTATTTCTCTTAGAAGCATTCCTTCATATCGGAGTTTTGTTGAATTGCCATTTGTATCAGTTATCTTTACTAGTTCTCCTCTTTCGTTAAAATCATATTCCCATTTGTTTTCCATTGTTAGTGTATATGTTTGGTCTAGATGTTTTTCTAATTTTGTGTATATTCCTGTTGGTGATTCGTATTTGCCATTGGTCATTAGGGTATATGTTTGCCTATTACCGTCGTAGGATATTATCTTTACTGTGCCATCCCCCATATCCTGAAGCCTATACTCCCAGTTATGGTGCCAGTTTGCTCCCAAGTCTCCATAATATTCGTCCCTTGAGTTGTAGAATCTATTAAAGGATATTGGGAAGCTGCCATCTATTGTTATATCTTCATAACTGTATATGAAGTTTCCTGTTGCTAGATTTACTGGGTCTTCACTAAATATGGTATCTCCTGATAGAAGATCTATAATACCACACTTTTCATCCATTTTTTCTGGATCTGCAAATTCTGAAATTGGAGGTTCTCCATCTTTTTCTGGGTCAAATACTAAAAGATTACTTCCTATTCCTAGCACATATGGCGGTATAAGATCGTTATCTTCAATAATTCTTGTATGCTCATTTTCATTTCCGTAATAGTATGCTGCCATCTTTGGAAGTTTATCATAAGGTCTTAGGGTATGCTTTAGTACATTTATTGGCCCTAACTCTATCTCTTCTTCCTCATATACTATTACTGGACTTCCATTTTCGTCTAGTACCGGGTTTCCTTCTCCATCCTTAGCTTCTTTAGGAACTTTATTTATTTTTAATGCTGTTATTTGGACTTCCTCATATTCAGGTAGCCATACATCTACGCTCCACATTCCAGGCTTTATTTCTGCTGTATATGTTTCATTAAAGCCATCCTTTTTGTTTTTGCTTGTTATATATACTTCTACTGACTCTGTCATATTTTCTTCTGCTGAGCCATATACCATGAAATAGTTTCCGTTAACGTTTGGCGATATGACTATATCCTCTACAGCACTGTCCATAATCGTAACTTTTGTTACTGAAGGGAATCTTCCTGACCATTCATCTCCTTTAACTGGATCTATTACTATGGTGTAGGTTCCATTTGGAAGGATATTGCCATTATTGTCTTTACCGTCCCATGTTATTTCATTTGCTACGAAATCTCCTGGAAACGGGTCTCCATTAATTATGTCAAATAGTTCATTTACACCGTTTAAAACAGTTATTCTAGTTTTATTATGTAATTTTGCCATATATCTGGATACCCCTGTATACTCGGGTCATTGGTTATCTGAGTCTCTACCCCTGTTGTTAAATCTAAATGATAGATGTCCAGATTTCCACCTGAGCCCGCCATCCACACTGCATTATTGCCATCTATTTTTATATTACTTAATGGCTGAGTTCTTATAACTACACTCCCTTCTTTTGAAAATACTGTACTTGATATGAAAAGGACAAGTACAATTGATAAAATCAGTATCTTTCTTCTTTGTGTCTTCATTAATTTGCCCCCTTTGTATTAAAAATTGGCATAAAAAAACTTCATATTACAAGTCTGAAGTTTTTTGTTTTGTATGCATATTATTGGTAATTCTATTTACTATTTCAAAATCCTTTCTAAAGCGACATAATACTACGGTATTATACAAAAATGGGATTAAAGTACTAGATAGTTAAATCGTAATTTGTTTTATAAAAAAAAAGCTGAATCTTCTCAGCTTTTCATTTTAGGTATATAAATATACCTAGGAAGTGCATTACACTTCCACCTAATACAAATACATGCCATATTGCATGGTTATAGGGGATTTTCTTTATTGAATAAAATATAGTTCCTAGGGTGTAGATTATGCCTCCTGCTAATAGCCAAATAAAAAATCCCTTTGGTACCATCTGTAACATAGGTCTCACGGCTATAACTACTATCCACCCCATAAGTACATACATGAGTACA
>CAYYDM010000151.1:0-3470 GCA_964470635.1 uncultured Clostridia bacterium
CATTATTTTAATATCACTTTTCTCTATCTCAACTTTTTCTATACTTGTCTTGTCAATTGTAATAATCAAATCTTTAATATCTTTTATATCCACTGGTATCTCACTCCTTAAACGCATCACACAAAATTAGTACCTAGTACTAGTATTTAATATTATAACATAATCTTAATTAATGGTACAATATTTTTGCTCTTAGAATAAATTGACAATTAGGAGTTAGAGATAGGGATGTGACTTCTATATATTATATATTGTAATTTCAAACGTAAAAAAGGCTTCCTTTGTTAAGAAGCCTTTTTTTAAACAATCAATTATAGTAATTCTTTTATGTTTTTCAATCCTATTAATGTCTTTATTTTATCTAAAGATATTTCACCAAATGCTGATTTACCCTCTCTTACTGCTGTGCCAAAATGATAGTCAGTTGCTTTAGTTTTTTCTATGATATCTACTATGTTATTATGATTTAGGCCTCCTCCTAGGAGTATATTTATATGGCCTGCATTTGACATCATATCTCTTATAACATCAATATTATTTTCTATATTCCCTTTCCCCCCAGATGTAAGCACATTCACAATTTGAGGATATTTTTTTAAAGTCTTTATCCCTATAGCGGGATCAGATAATTCATCTATTGCTCTATGAAAAGTAACATCTATCCTATCACATACTGAAAGAAGTTCAGATAAGGATTCTTCACAGATTTCATTTTTCTCATTTAAAACACCTAATACTACACCATTTACTTTTAATCCTTTGGCAATAAGGATATCTTCTTTCATTAGCTGTATTTCTTTAGATGTGTAAATAAAAGATTTTGCATGTGGTCTTATCATTACATTGACTGGTATGTTTACGGCATTAACTACATTTTTAATCAATGAATAGCTTGGTGTAAGACCTCCCTCTGTCAATCCGCTTACTAGTTCAATTCTGCTGCATCCTGATTTTTCAATCCTTATTGCATCTTCAATGGTAGTTGCTATTATTTCAATCATTTTCTATCCCCCAGTATGCTCTATGCTTTACGCTTCATAAAAAACAGTTTTATTTCCATCTTTATTAGCTATATATATCATTGGCTCTTCTTTATCTGTAGCTACTACAAATGTAAACTCAACATTTGTACCTACTCCCCACTCTCCATCTTTATTCATACAAACTACGGAGATAGCTCCAGCTTTACCTCTTCTCTTTTCTAGCTTTTCGCTAAACTTGTGGACTACCTTTTCAGCGGCCTGCTGTGGATGCAATCCCTCTTCCATTAGCCTCACTACCTCATATGATAAACAGCCCTTCATAATATCTTCTCCAAGTCCTGTGGCTACAGCACCTCCTATCTGGCTATCTGCATAAAAGCCTGAGCCAGGAAGTGGAGAATCCCCTACTCTTCCTTTCTTTTTCATAAATAATCCACTAGTAGAAGTTGCTGATATTAGACTTTTATTTTTATCAATACATACCATACCAACGGTATCATGCCCATCGTAAGGACTTAGAGTTTTATCTTTCATTTCCTCTATTCTTTTTTCCCAAGCTTTTCTAGATTCTTCTGTAAGCATATTCTTTCTTTCAAATCCATTTTCCTGTGCATATTCTTCTGCTCCTGCACCTACGAGGAAAATATTAAACCTTTCTTCACTAAGTCTTCTAGCTATTGATATTGGATTCTTAAAGTCTTTAATTCCTCCCAAAGCCCCTATGGAAAGAGTGTTACCATCCATGAATCCAGCATCTAATTCTACTTCACATTTTTCATTTGGTAATCCGCCATAACCTACTGATGTATAAAGTGGATTGTCCTCCACCATTTTTATTGCCTCTTCAATAGAGTTTGAAGCACTAAGTCCATTTTCAAGCATATATGAAGCATGTTTTACTCCTTCTAAAGCCATCTCCCATGTTGCGATAATTCCCCACTTCATTATAAGCAACTCCTTTATAGTTTAATTATCACTTAATATACTATTTAATATTATTATCCTCATAAAGCTGTTTTCTGTCTAGATAAAATAATAATCCTACCTCCATATTAGAGATAGGATTTTCAATATTTCCTTTATTATTTTCTGTTTAATACTGCATTTAGAGCTATACCAACTATTGCTGCAAAGCTTAATCCTGATATTTTTACTGTTTCAGTTACTGGTATCCCAATAGTCACTCCGAATTTTTTCTCTATGATTCCGCTTCCAAGACCTAGGATTAGTATAGTTGCCATGACTATTATGTTTTTTACATTAATCTCTACTTTATTATTTCTTATCGTCTTAACACCTATTAAAGAAATCATGCTGAATAACATTACGCTGATACCACCCATTACGGCTGTTGGTATAGAAGTTAATACCGCTCCTACCTTTGATACAAGTCCTAAGATTATGGCAAAGATTGCTGTTAGTCTTAGGATTGATGGGTCGTAGTTTTTAGTTAAAGCAAGTACTCCTGTATTTTCTCCGTAAGTTGTATTTGCAGGTCCTCCAATAAATGATGCTACCAATGTTGCTAAGCCGTCTCCTAAAAGTGTTCTATTTAGGCCTGGATCTTCTATAAAGTTTTTTCCAACAACTTGTCCATTAGTAGTTATGTCTCCTAAGTGCTCCATGAATACTGCTAATACTACTGGTGCTATTATGGCTATGGCTCCTATATCAAATTTAGGGAAACTAAACTTTGGTATTGCTACTAACGAAGCCTCTTTTACTACATCTGTATTTACAATTCCCATTTTAAAGGAGATTAGATATCCTATAATTACAGCTGTTAATATAGCAAGCTGCTTCATAAAGCCTTTACCTTTAAAGTTAATCAATAATGCTACTCCTAAAGTTATACCTGCTATTACAAGGTTTTCTTTAGCCATTCCAAAAGCAGTTGGTACTAAATTCAATCCTATTACCATTATCATAGGTCCTACTACTTGAGGTGAAAGGACTTTTTGAATTCTCTCTACTCCAATCTTTTTTATAAGAAATGATACTATGACGTAAATTAATCCTGCTACTACCATTCCACCTTGAGCATATGCTAAATCTCCATTGTATAATTGCTTTACTGTTAGTATTACTGGAATAAATGCAAAGGATGATCCTAGAAAAACAGGAACCTTTCCTTTAGTACAAAGATGGAATATAAGTGTTCCAAGTCCTGCTGTAAACAATGCTACTGATGGATTAAAACCTGTTAATATTGGAACTAATACTGTAGCTCCAAACATAGCAATTAAATGCTGCATAGCTAAAATAGCTTTTTTAGAATTAGCCAATAAGCTAACCTCTGTTTTTGTGTACTCCTTGTTTTTCATTACATTTTCAACCATAAAAAAACCTCCTCTTTTAGTGTTTGGGAGAGTTTTTCTCTCCTTTTCAGCCTCTCAGTGCTGATTTAAAGGCATGTTTTGATTGTAATATGCATCGGGTTAGGTCATTTGCCGCAGTCTCGCAACACAAATTTATTTGCTCGCTATC
>CAYYDM010000152.1:0-3410 GCA_964470635.1 uncultured Clostridia bacterium
TGCAATACCTTTAGCAAAAAAAATCAAAGTTTTTATTTTTATTGTTAACTTGACTTTTAACTTTCAGTAAATTCCTATATAATATTAACCATGTAAACCATTATAATTAGTAAACTTAAAAAATATATAAAAATCAAAGACTTATATAATACTACATATTGAAGACGAAAATTTTTTATATATGGGAAAATGAGGTGAATCAATGAAAGTTTATTTAGATAATAGTTCTACAACTAGACCAAGAGATGAAGTAATAGATGAAATGCTTCATATGCTAAAATATGAATACGGAAATCCTTCTTCTTTACATAGAATGGGGTTAGAAGTTGAAAAACGAATAGAAGGTTCAAGAAAATGTATAGCAGATTTTCTAAAATGTGATAAAGAAGAAATTTTCTTTACATCTGGAGGTACTGAATCAAATAATATTTCTATTCAAGGCCTAGTTAATAAAAACATTAAGAGGGGAAATCATATAGTAACAACAAAATTTGAACATTCCTCAGTGTTAAATATTGTAAAGCATTATGAAAACAAGGGCCTAAAAGTAACTTACTTAGACCTAGATGAATATGGTATGATAAATTTAGATCAGCTAGAAGAAAGTATTAGTGAAAATACTATTCTTGTTGCAATAATGATGGTAAATAACGAGATAGGTTCAATTTTGCCCATAAATGATATTAGTAAAGTAATAAAAAATAAAAATAGAAATACAAAAATCCATGTAGATGGGATCCAAGCCTTTAGCAAACTTGATATTGATGTAAGAAAGCTGAACATAGATACATTTTCTTTTAGTAGCCACAAAGTTTACGGACCTAAAGGTGTAGGTGGACTATATGTAAAAAAAGATATTATGCTTGAGCCTATAATTTATGGCGGAAATCAAGAAAGAGGTATAAGATCTGGTACTGAAAATGTGCCTGGAATTGTAGGTTTCGGAGAAGCTGTAGAAATCTTAAAAGTAAAATATAAAAAAGAATCTGAAGATATAAGGAAAGTTAAAGAATATTTTATAAAAAAATTAAAGGATAATATTGATAATATTAAAATAAACAGCTTTCTGGATGACAAATGTGCCCCTCATATTTTAAACGTTTCATTTGTAGGTGTAAGAGGAGAAGTATTACTACATTACTTAGAGGATAATGGAATTTATGTATCTACTGCATCAGCCTGTTCTTCACATGGCAAAGGAAAGAGCCATGTGCTTAAAGCAATAGGATTAAAGGATGATGAGATAGAAGGTGCAATTAGATTTAGCTTTTCACATTATAATACATTAGAAGAAATTGATTATGCTATAGAGAAACTTGAACAATCTGTAAAGGATATTAGAAGAATAACTATGAGGTGATAATATTGGATAAAGTAATAAGTGTAAGTTTTGGTGAAA
This sequence comes from uncultured Clostridia bacterium, assembly GCA_964470635.1. GTDB lineage: Bacteria > Bacillota > Clostridia > Tissierellales > Proteiniboraceae > Proteiniborus. Next base: position 1,400 of record CAYYDM010000152.1, read on the forward strand.
TTGCCTTAAAAGGTCAAAATCGCTATTTTTTTGAGAATAAACTGGTAAGGAATATTAAAAAAATTGCGAACGGAATAGGACCAACAAAAGTCTATAAAGAGCAAAGTAAAATTTATATCGAAGTAGAAGAAGAGTATCAAGATGAATTAATAAAAAGATTAAGAAGAATTTTTGGTATAGTCAATATTAGCCCTTCCTACAGAATAGAAAAGGATATTGAAGAAATTAAAAGACGTTCATTAGAGTTACTAGAGGAAACAAGAATTAAAAGAGGGATAAAAACCTTTAAAGTTGCTGTAAATAGAGCAGATAAGAAATTCCAGCCTAATTCAGTAGAACTTGCGAAAGAGGTAGGAGCTTATATTTTAAATAATTCTGAAGGTTTTACTGTAGATGTGCATAATCCAGATGTTTATGTGTATATAGATATTAGAAGCCTTTGTTATATATATACTGATAAGATCAAGGCTTTTGGCGGATTACCAGTAGGTACAAATGGAAAAGGACTATTGCTGTTGTCTGGTGGTATAGATAGTCCTGTAGCAGGTTTTCTAATAGCTAAAAGAGGAGTAGAGATAAGCGCTGTACACTATCATAGTTATCCATTTACTAGTGAAAGAGCTGAAGAGAAAGTCAAAACACTTGCAGAAATATTAACTAATTATTGCGGTAAAATTAAGCTATTTAGTGTAAATCTATTAAATATACAAAAGAATATTAATGAAAAATGTCCTGAAGATGAAATGACTATTATTTCAAGAAGATTTATGATGAGAATAGCAGAAAAAATTGCTTTACAAGAAGAGATAGATGCATTAATTACTGGAGAGAGTTTAGGACAAGTGGCTAGCCAAACAATTAAGGGGATTCATGTAACTAATTCTTCTGTGAACATACCTGTTTTGAGACCACTTATAGGAATGGATAAGGTAGAGATAACAGAAATATCTAAGGAAATAGGAACATTTGAAACTTCCATTCTTCCATTTGAAGATTGTTGTACAGTCTTCTTACCTAAGCATCCTGTGACAAGGCCTAAGTTAGAAGATATTGAAGAATCAGAGAAAGCTTTAGATGTAGAAGAACTTGTAGATGAAGCTATAGATAAAATGGAGGTATATGAAATAAGGCCATAGAAAATATTAGAAAAAAATATACGTTTATAGTATTATAATATTAAAATTATTAATATTTAATTAGTAAGTTATAATTAGTGAATATTTATTGTAAAGGAGAATATCATTATGAAAAAAGGGTTAATGGTGCTAGCTATAATACTTGTAGTAGTAATAGCTTTTGGCTCTACCATTGCAAGTAGCTATAACGGATTAGTGAGGTTAGACGAAGAAACTAATGCTAAATGGGCACAAATTGAAAACCAATTACAAAGAAGAGCAGATTTAATACCTAACTTAGTAAATACTGTAAAAGGATTTGCAGCTCAAGAACAGAATGTCCTACTAGGAGTTACAGAAGCTAGAAGCAAACTAGAGACAGCTAGAACTCCTCGTGAATATGCTGAAGCTGATGCACAACTTACAACTGCATTATCTAGATTAAATGTAGTAGTAGAAGCTTATCCAGATATTAAATCAAATGAAAACTTCATAAGGCTACAAGATGAATTAGCAGGAACAGAAAATAGGATAGCTGTAGCTAGAATGGATTATAACGAAGCAGCAAAACTGTTTAATAGCAGAGTTAGAAGGTTTCCAACAAATATAGTTGCTGGTATGTTTGGATTTGGGCAAAAAGAATACTTTGAAGTAAGTGATCAAGCTAAAGAAGTACCAAAAGTAAACTTTTAGTAAGGTGGATTAAATGAAAAAAAACAGATTAATTCTTTGTTTTTTGTTAGCAATTCTGATAATTGTAACTAATGCTAGCGTGTATGGTGCTGGATTTAAGCTACCAGAACCAAGCAAATATTTTTATGTATATGATGAAGCTAATATTGTAGATAATCATTTAAAGGACTATATAATAAGTATTAATGAGCAACTCTATAATA
>CAYYDM010000153.1:0-3349 GCA_964470635.1 uncultured Clostridia bacterium
CTTGCATTCAAACCAAGTGTGCATCATATCTTTTAAATTTTAAATAAATTCTTTATTTCTTTCTATTTCTTGTTCAACGTACAAAAGAAAATCACGTTCACTAGCAGAGGGTAAATAAATACCCGCTACGGCACTGCTCCAATCTCTGAAACGAGTAATTGATAAAGCCATTTCCGAGGTATCCAGATCTTTAGAGCTTCTAAGATAGGTAACTGTTTTGCCGTGTTTATTGACTTTTGTACGTTCAAAGAGTTCTTTATTACAAGTGCGTTTGTAATAGTCAACTTTGACTTCTTCCAAAGAGCAACCATACTCACAGGCAAACCAGCCAAGGACTAAGTGTAAATAGCTATTTTGTGAAAGTGTGCGATTGAGCCGTTTCTTTGTCAGCTCCACCGCACACCCCTCAGCATATAGTTTATTGCAGTAATCTTTGAATTTCTGCTTATCAAAATCTGATCTAAGATTGAATATCATCTAATCCGAATATCTTTTTATCAGTGATACGATCTTTATTCTCTATCAAGAACCTAATAAAGTCTTCACAGTGAGCTCTGAGGATTGGGACATCACGTTCCGGCACAAACGTGTAACTCTCTGTATAAGTACTTTTAAAATCAGTAATGTTATATTCAAACAAGCGTACATCGTTACCGTTTTGCATTAGGCAATACGGGTAAACAACATGTTGCAAGTGAGTTTTAAATTTGAATGCTGAATACTGCCCTGTTGATTTTATATCATGTACAGAAGTCGGCATAAGTTCATCAATGTACCCGTACAAAAGAACATCACCAAAACAGGTTGAAAGAATAGCTTCTGTCCTGACCTGAGTAAGAGCGCCTTTAAAGTAGTTAGCAAACTCTTTGCATAAGGCTATAGGAAAAATAAAATGTCGATTGTTATAATCAGCTTGAATTATCCCTTGGCTCACGTCAGACGAAAGAATCATATTATCAGATTTTCTATTCTCAATCAGGCAATCAATAACCTCATTAAAAGCTGTGCCTTTATCAGCAGCTTCGCTTTCAAAAGGCACACGATTTATTTTATCAATTAGGTCGTTAAATTGCTTTTCATGGAATTCATCCTGTGTATGTGGGGGATTTTCTGAGAAGCCCCAGTATTGTTCCCAAATCCTGTCACTATTCAGATAGTCCGAGAAGCTATCAAGGATAGTCGCATAAAATTTGAATGAAGGTTTAGGCTGCAGCTTCATACTTTCGTATTTCTTTATTATACTTTAAGCCAAGTTGCTTAACCCTTGCATTTAGCAATTGTCCGGCCATCGCTTTAGAGCTTCCTATGTGGTCAAAAGTATCTATCCTGCCTACAAAATCATTTGCGCTTACTTCATCTGTGATAAGCTCAATTTGCTCTTTTATTTCAGAGATAACCTTTTCATATTTCTCTGTTTCCACTTTCTTTGCTGCAAGCATAGATACATAAGGAGTAATGATCTTATCTGTGATGAAAGTATTCTTGCCTGTCGGATTACCTTTACTGTCTAATATCGTTGGAATTTCCATCACACTAGGCAGGTTACATGTATTCTTTCCGTCATTCCTGTTTGTCGGATCAAAAGTAATAGTACATTTTACACGTCCATTTTCAGAGCGGGCCTCCATGTATCCTAATAAGTCCAATTCGGTAACGATCGAATTATAAGATTTTTCTCTTAGAGCAGGGATAAATACTGTATCGTCACCCTCTTTACGGGTGTCTCTATGAGCTACAAAGATTATGTTTTTGTTCAGTTCTGAAAGATTGCGCACAAAGCCTGAGAACTCAGAGTTTATTCCTCCCCAATCTCTGATCTGTGGCTGTCTTGTACCGCATTTAAATGAAATAATGTAATCCATCATCTTGCCGATTGTGTCAACAACGATAGTCTGATAAGCAGAAAGATCTTCTCTTAAAACTTCACTCACATCATTCCAAGATGTTATCTGGACTATATCAACGCCATCAAGGTGAGACATATTTACACGCTTTACACCATTATCAAAGTCTAACAAAATAGGCTTTGGCGCACTCAAAGCAACTGTGGTTTTACCCATACCAGCCTGTCCGTAAACCATCATTTTAACGGTTGTAGGGATTACTAACTCATTTGATTTTTTTATTAGTGACATAATTATAAGTATTAAAGGATTATTGTATTTGATTTCTCATTACCCGAATAGAAGATAAAAGATTACCATTCTCAAGGGCTTTCTCTATTTCGCAAAGCCTGTAATAAACTCGGCCTTGAATCTTTTTTAAAGGATTACCATCTTCATCAATCATATCTTCAATGCCAAATTGATAAGGGAAAATAAATCCTCTCTTTTCAAGAGCTTTTAAAACCATGCGTCCCCCTACCATCTTTTCGGCTTCGCTCTTAACTATTAAGATGCGGGGATTAGCACGCTTTTGTTTTTCTTCATTTCGGTAAGCTGCTATGCCAAGCTTTATGCCTTGCTCTATAGCGTATTTAATCACATCTTCTGACATATTCTGTTCTTTCTTCTATTTTAGTTCGTCTACCTCTTCTACAGTTATCATGTCCCTCATAAAGAGATAACATGAACACAAATAACAGACAACAAGCAACAGCCGATCTAAATTCCGGTGAAAAATCAAATGTCATTTTCATACCGGATAATCGTTCGGCTAGTTTGATTGCCAGTTCTCTCCCGTTTCTTACACTTAGCTGCTCAAATACTTTTTGCAGAGTGTTATTCACTGTTGAAACAGCTTTGAATGTTATTCTTGCTATTTCCTTTTTCTCAAGTCCTGAGCCAAACATTTGAGCTATATAATCTCTTTCAGGGCTCAGTTCTGTAAATACCCGAGTCGGGTTCTTTACATTCTCTTTTACTGTAATAACTTTCATGGTCGTGTGTAAAATAAGTTATTATTGTAGGTTATTAATAATAGATAAGTAGCCGGATTTCTTAGTTACAGAAATGGTGTAAGCAACACCACTTGTAAGACCGTCTTTTCTAGCTTCATGGTTAAGCCTTATTGCTTCTTGGCGATAACCTGTAATGTTCATACCTGAGGGCATAGGAATATGCAATGTTTTCCCCTTCTTTACGCTCAGGATTGTTTCTTTGATTGTCTTTTCCTTTTTCATAAGAATAATGATTAAATTACTTGTGGATAAGACAGGATTCGAACCTGTAATGAGACTTTTTTGATGGTACGTTCTAGCTCGTATTCTCTGCACCAACTGCATGCGTTACCAATTCCGCCACTTCTCCGAATAAAAAAGGTGTGCCAATTTCACAACTAGCACACCTGACAAATACATCTAAAAATAAATCTAAACTAATTCACACATAGATAAAGGCAGTTCATCATA
>CAYYDM010000154.1:0-1355 GCA_964470635.1 uncultured Clostridia bacterium
ATATCTTTCTTTTACCACGCATCGAATTTATTTCCAATGTTTATTTTTCTTTTAACAAATTCAGGTTGCAAGATAAAAATAAAATACTTAATAAAAATAATATATTTAGTAAAAATATAAATGGATATCATAAATATAGAATAGTGTTCTAAAAAACAATAGAATAATTGTAATAATAGCTATGCCTAAAACTATAGCTATTTTTAAATCTTCTTCTGTAACCAAGGATATACTACCAAACATGTAATTCATTATGCCCATGGTTTTGCTTTTTCCAATACTAATCAATAAACTGGCTACACCTATTCCTGCTGCCATGACTATGGCAAGTGAAAGCTCTGCATATTCTTTGTACTCTTTTCGCAGCTTTTCAACTACAAAGGATGCTGCAAGAGTAGTAATTATAGCAGTATATACAGGATAAATATTTGTAATCATTCCAATGGCAACACCAGCTAAAGCAGTATGTGAAAGGGTATCTCCTACCATTGAGAACCTACGTAGTACTAGAAAAAGTCCCATACTAGAACATATTATGGAAATAATTATGCCTATAAATAAGGCTCTTTGCATAAAAGAATATGAAAATATACTCATTTTTACTGACTCCTCACTATAATCCTATTTTATATTTATTTAAAATATTGTATTTTCTTAGTCTCGATATTTATTTTCTAAATTATCAATATTGATTTTTCCATTGTCTAAATGAAGCATTTTGTTTGCTCTATTCCTTATTGAGTTGATATCGTGGGTTACAATAACTATAGTTATACCATAATCTTTATTTAGCCTACTTATCAAATCAAAATAAGCATCTTGGGATTCTGTGTCTACACCTATTAATGGTTCATCCATAATGATTATTTCTGGATTATTAACTAAAAGTTTTGCTAGAAAAATCCTCTGCTGTTGTCCCCCAGAAAGATTGCCTATAAGACTATCTTTGAATTCCACCATATTAACAGCTTCTAAGGCAGATAAAGTATTTTTCTTTATTTTTTTATTTAATATTTTAAACATGCCCATTTGTGAATATTGACTGCTTCCAACTACTTCTTCTACTGTAGCAGGAAATCTCTGATTAAAATTTCTAGCATTCTGTGGCAAATACCCAATTTTGTTCCAGTCTCTGAAATCTTCTATATTGGAACCAAATATTTTTATACTACCAGTATTAGGCTTTAGGAAACCCATTATTAGTTTGAGAAGCGTGCTTTTTGCAGAACCATTAGATCCTACTATGCCCATATAATCTTTTTTTTCTATTTCAAAACTAATATTATTAAGAATTAATCTTTTATCATATCCAAAGCTCAGATTATCTACTTTTACTATTGCTTCACTCATTCTAT
>CAYYDM010000154.1:1365-3191 GCA_964470635.1 uncultured Clostridia bacterium
TGCCGTCTTTAAATTTTCAAGGTTTTGCTCCATTATAGAAAAGTAATCTTCTTTTTTATCCTGTTGCTCCTCTGTAAGTCCAGCAATTGGATTTAATTCAAGTATTTTTAGATTTTCTTCCTTAGCCAGCGAATCTACTATATTCGGACTTGCTAAAGTCTCTAAGAATATGAATTCAAAATGATTCTTTTTTATTATATCTATAAGCTTAGCTCTGGTCCCTAGTTTAGGCTCTTCATGAGGCGTAATACCTGTAACCGAAATTTGCTTTAATCCATACCTTCTTGTTAAATAGCCAAAAGCTTGATGAGAAACTAATATTGTGTCTTTATTTTTCTTTTCAAGTCCAGAGCTATATGCTAAATCTAACTCTTTTAATTTCATCGAAAAATCTTCATAATTTTTCTTATAGAAACTCTCGTTAGCTAGATCTAGTTTTGTGAACTCAAGCATTATTTCATGAGCCATCTTATCCATATTAGTTGGGTCAAGCCAAATATGAGGATCGTATGAGCCGTGATTGTGGTCATCGTGGTCATCGTCTTCTTCAACTTTTATAAGATCAACATATTGACTTAAGTTCAATGTCTTAATCCCTTTTTTTCCTAAATTACTAGATAACTTTTCTGCCCAAGACTCCATTCCAACTCCATTATAAATAAAGACATCTCCACCCTCTACATCTGCGATTTCCCTCATAGAAGGTTCATAATCATGAGGTTCAGAACCGTTTGGAATTACACTATGCAAGTCTATCCTATTTCCACCAATTTGCTCGGCTGCAAAATAAATAGGATAAAAGCTTGCATAGACTTTTAGTTTATCTCCACTGCCTTTTTCAGGTTTTCCAGTTGTACATCCATTTAATAAAAGCATCAACACCATCATTATTACAATAGTATGCTTATTAAACCTTTTAACCATTAGCTTTTCCTCCTGTCAACGCAAATGATTTGCATTTGCTTTATTGAGTTATTATTACCCATAAAAAAATAATTATAACTTTTAGTCGCTATTATCATAGTCTCAGTCTCGCAACACAAGTTTATTTGCTCGCTGCCGCTCGCATAAATTTGGTCCTAACGGACACAACGATCATAAACTTATAATAAGGTTGGTGCTCGTTGCGTTTGACCTACCAGCGATTTGCTGATAAAAACATTCAGGTAATCGGGTTAGATCATAAAAAGGCGTAGAATTATCATCTACGCCCTACCAACCACCACCAGCTCCACCGCCACCAGAGGAACCTCCTCCTCCACGGTTTCCGCCACCGCCTCTGCCACCACCATAGCCTCCTCTTCCACCACCTCTTGATGAGGATCTAAGCAGCATCATAGTAAGCATTCCACCAAAAAATCTATAGTCAATGAACAAAAATATTATTATACCTATAACTATCATTATCGGATTTATGCTTTTTGATTCACTATTAGAATTTTTGCCATAACCGTCATAATTTCTTCCATATTCAGAACTGTCAAAGTTCTCTATATTGTATTCCTTGGCTATTACAGTTAATATGGCGTCAAATCCTTTTAGTATTCCAGTATTATAGTCTCCTTCTTTAAAATATGGAAATATATATTTATCTCTAATTTCTCCTACTCTTCCATCTGGTAAAGCTCCTTCTAAGCCATAGCCTACTTCAATCCATAGCCTTTTTTCATTAGGAGCTATAAGCATTAATACACCATTGTTTTTTTCCTTGCTACCGATACCCCATTTTCTAAAAAGCTGCACTGCAATTTCTTGTTCACTGTTACCGTTCAGTGAGTTTAATGTAGCAACTACTATTTGAGCCCCAGTTTTATTATAGAGTTGCT
>CAYYDM010000155.1:0-3068 GCA_964470635.1 uncultured Clostridia bacterium
GTTTCCTATTGGCATAAGGACCGTCACGATTCCTATAAGCATCTATTCAATCGCGCCGACGAGGCATTATATTGTGCAAAAGGGACAGGAAAAAACAAAGTCGTTTCTCAAAGTAATACCATTAAGGTGAGTTAGGGCACTCATTCATGGGTGCCCACACCGGCATATTAAACATAAGATATTATAAAATTTTGAAAGCGTTTCCATTTTAAAAATAGGAGGTTTCAAAATGGAGGAGAGGGTAAAACGGTTCGAAACAGAAGCAATCCACTCTGGGAGTACTTCAGGAAACAATATGGGCAGCTTGGTGCCGCCTTTATATCAAACATCAACCTTTACATTTGAAAGTGCCGAGCAGGGTGAAAAAAGATTTGCCGGAATAGAAGAAGGTTTCATTTATTCACGCCTAGGGAATCCAACGGTTAAATTATTGGAGGATAGAATGGCTTCACTTGAAAAAGCGGAAGCAGGCTTGGCTTTTTCATCAGGAATGGCTGCAGTAAGTGCGGTCCTGATCGCGCTGACAAAAACTGGTGACCATATCCTCTGTTCGCAAGGGGTATACGGCTGTACCTTTGGACTCTTAGCGATGTTAAAAGAGAAATATGGCGTGGAACATGATTTTTCGTCAATGGACTCAATCGAAACGCTTGAAAAGGAAATCCGGTCCAATACAGCTTGCATTTACATTGAAACGCCGATAAATCCGACGATGAAGCTAGTTGATTTGGAAATGGCCGTAAAAGCTGCGAAGAAAAAAGGAATTCCTGTTGTCGTTGATAATACCTTTTGCTCTCCCTATTTACAGACCCCTATTACGCAAGGATGTGATATTGTCATACACAGTGCAACTAAATATATATGCGGTCATGGCGATGTGATTGCCGGAATCACTGTTGGAAAAAAGGAATTCATCGAAAAAGTCTCCCATACAACCTTAAAAGATATTGGCGGTGTGATATCCCCGTTTGATGCCTGGCTCTTGTTAAGGGGGCTAAAAACGCTTCCTGTCCGCATGGACCGTCACTGTGAAAATGCTGAAAGGATTTTTTCCTTTTTAAAAAGTCATTCCAAAATCGCCGCTATTTATTATCCTGGGGATCCGGAACATGCCGATTATTCCATTATGAAAAAGCAAATGAAACAAATGGGCGGGCTGATTTCTTTTTCAATCACAGGTACAAAGGAGACCGCGCAAAAGTTTATGAATCAATTACAATTGATAAAAATTGCTGTCAGTCTAGGGGATACTGAAACCTTGATTCAGCATCCGGCCACGATGACCCATGCGGTTGTACCGGAGGAGGAACGGAGGAAAATGGGGATTGATGATACATTGTTGAGGCTGTCGGCAGGCCTTGAAGCATGGGAAGATATTAAAGAAGATCTCGAGCAGGCACTTAAAAAAATTTAAAACCTATCAGATAAAACCTTCGACGCTAAACTTGTTTTTTCTCCTATTTCCCTTAAATTTAATATTCAATTCTAGCAGAAAAAGTTGAAAAAGAGCAGACATTGTCGTTTTTTTCATAAAGGAATCCATTGTGATACACAGAATGTTTATGTAGGGGATATTGGGTTTCCAAGAGGGGGAGAATGGATGAAGAAAAATTCAAAGGAAGCAATTGTGAAGGCGGCCGTGTTGTTGTTTAATTCTAAAGGCTACGCCGGAACATCCATCAGGGATATTGCTGACCATGCCAAAGTAAATTCTGCCGCGATTGCCTATCATTTCGAAAATAAAGCAGGTTTGCTGGAATATTGCTTTACCTATTTTTTTGAACAATATATCAGCAAAATGGAAGAAGCTTATCTCTCCATTGAGAAAGGTGCCAAGGATTGTTTAAAACGGATGATGACAGAACTACTGCACTTTCACTGTGAAAATATTCAGCTTACAAGCTTTGTCTACCGGGAGATGTCCATGGATTCCCAAGTGGTCAGAGAAATTATGTCCACTTATTCCTTAAAGGAAAAATACTACTTCCAGAATATCTTTGAAAGAGGCTTTGAATGGAACGAATTTCGTCCGCATTCAATTCCCTATTTAATCATCCAATTAAAGGGCTTAATAATGATGCCATTCATGAATACCCATTATATGCGGGAAGTATTATATGTTTTTCCAAATGAACCCTTCTTTGAACAGAAATATAGCAGGGATCTCCACTTTTGGATCGATAAAAATTTGTGCATGGATGTTCCGGTTAAAAAGGAAGCAGCCATTAAATAGCGGAAACCGCTATTTTTTTTGTTTATTTTACAAAAATATTGAAATTAATAGTCAAAAATTGTCGCTGTCATGGTATCATAAAAGCATTGATGGAACTTTAAGCGCAAGCATTTTAATAGATAAAAAACTGTAATGGCTGAGCTGTTTGAAATAGGGGGCTTACATATGAAATATTTCATTGGATTTTTTATCCTGGTACTGGTCTTGCTTGTAGTAGGATATTTAATAAAGAAAAAATACTTTAAAGAGATGGACAGGCTGGAAGCCTGGAAGATTGATTTAATGAACCGGCCGGTTTTGGATGAAATGTCGAAGGTGAAACAGCTTAATATGACTGGACAGACCGAGGAACTGTTTGAGCACTGGAGAAATCAGTGGGATGATGTGGTGACAGTGAAGCTTCCTGACTTGGAGGAAATGCTCTTTGATGCGGAAGAATACATTGACAGGTACCGATTTAAAAAATCTAAGGAAGTCCAAGAGGCCATTTCTGAAAAGTTAGAGGAAACCGAAAACCAAATCAAAAAGATTTTAGAAGAATTACATGAACTGGTTGGCAGCGAAGAGAAAAACAGGGTAGAAATTGAGGAGTTAAAAGAACAATACCGTGAATCGAAAAAGGTGCTGCTTGCCCACCGGCACAGCTTTGGAAACTCGGAGAAACACCTTGAAATCCTTCTGAATGATGCGGCCCAAGGGTTCCAGGAATTTGATGGAAAGACGGAACATGGCAATTATCTCGAGGCTCGTGAAGTAGTTTTGCTGATTCATAGTAAACTTGGAACGATTAAAAACCATATGAACTTGATTCCACAGCTCCTCATTGAGTGCCAAA
>CAYYDM010000156.1:0-3064 GCA_964470635.1 uncultured Clostridia bacterium
TCTCTATAAGCATCGCCAGAACTTCATTCAATACATCGACAGCCTCTTCATTCATACCATGATGTGAGCAATGGTATACTGCATAATCGAGCCAACGATCATATCTTTGTGAAATGTATGTGTTTATTATTTCATTTGCCATCGGCCAAATTCAATTTAAAAGGGTGTATCATCTTCTCTCTGGTTCTCAAAACCTTCATTCGGCTTAATCGGTGAAGGGCCATAATCGATTGACGACTGAGAATCATAATTATCCCATATCTTTTTGTAATTATTGTCATGATGAAAAATGACAGGTTGGTTTCTGGCTCCTTCCCTGTATTTTGATATAATTAGCTTTCCTCTGCCTTTCCATGGAACACCTTTACTGTCTTGTACATCCGGATTATAGTAATCAGGCTTATGGATGAATAGAACGATATCTGCATCTTGCTCGATGTCGCCCGATTCCCTCAGGTCTTCAAGTTGTGGTTCCTTTACAGCCGTTCCTTTCATTGGCCTATTCAACTGTGAAAGAAGAATGATAGGGATATCAAGTTCTTTAGCCAGGTTCTTCAATTCTCCTGTGATATATCCTATTTCAATTTGTCTGGACTGGAATTTCAGGTTTGTTCGGATTAATCCCAGATAATCGATTATCATCAATTTAAGCTTCCCTTGTCGGTATAATCTCCTGGCTTCGGACTTCATGTTGTTTAGATAGCGTATATTATGATGATCGGCTATGTTTAATTTCATGTCCCATAATTGGCCCGCCTTTTCGTCAATAGCTGTCCATTCTTCCATGCTCATCTGTCCGCTTTTCAGGTGACGGCTGTTGATACGATCGTCCTCAAGCAGATAACGATTCACAAGCTGTGTCCTTTTCATTTCAATAGAGATAAACAAAACATCTTTACCTGCTAAGGCTGCCGCTTTAGCAAACGAAAGAGAATGCTGTGTTTTACCCATACTCGGACGTGCACCCAATATGATCAGATCCGGAGCAGACCATCCTCCTGCAAAAATATCATCAAGTGAACTAAGCCCTGTAGGTATAGCGAGCTGTATCCCTTTACCTCTTAATTCTTGCACTTTGGCTGCTGTTTGCAAAGCGTCACTTAATGCTTCATCCATCGGTACCGACTGAAAATTCCCGGAAGAAGAAGTAAGCTCTGTCAGTGACATTTCTAAGCTTTCTATAATCTCTGCGATATCTTCTGTATCGTCGTAGGCCTTTGCCGATATTTCCGATGCTATCCGGATAATTTCCCTAGATTTTGCCTTCTGCTGTACAATTTGAGCATGATAAACAATATGGGCAGCCGATGCTACTTTTTCTGTTAATTGGGATATATACAGAGGCCCTCCGATCGTTTCAAGTTCACCACTTGATTTTAGATATTCGGCCACTGTCAGCATATCAACAGGCTTCCGCTGTGTAGCAAGCTGTAAAATTGCTTTGTAGATAATCTGATGTGCCTCTAAATAGAAATGTTCAGCTTGAAGAATATTCTCCACATCGAAGTATGCTTTTGATTCGATCAGTAACGATCCAAGTATAGCTTCTTCCAGTTCTATTGCCTGAGGTTGAATTTTACCTACTATTTCAGTCGACAACGGCTGGTCCTGCTGCCGGTTGTTGTATTTTTTCTGTTGCTGTTTTGCCATAAATATTTTCTCTGTTATTCCATGTACCTAACCTGAGAGCTAAGTCCCATGTTGATTGCTTGTCTATTCTCATTCTTGTCTGTTGCTTATTCATTTCCGTCCAATAGTCGAAAAATGCCCGGATCATTTCTTTGCCGTATCTGGGAACATAAGGCCTAAGAGAATCATAAAATTCATTTTTACGCTTGTGTGTAGCAGCTCTAGCTGCGTCAAGTTTCTTGATTTGTTCTTTTGCTTTAGCTTCCAATTCAAGACGTTTCAATTCTTCCGCTTTCTTTTTACTCTCGTTAGAGAGTTTTTCTTTATCTTCTTCTATACTATCCTCTACTCTGCTATTTTTTTCGATGGCATTTGCTATAGGTTTGCTATCGTCTTTTATAGCATTTGCCATTTTTTGCTTTTCTTTCCATCTTTTTTCAGCTCCAATTTTCCCGGCTATACTTCTTTTATCTCTGACTTCCTCTAAAGGAATCATTCGAGAGTTGAGACTTTCGGAGTAGAACAGCTTACCACATTCAGTAAATTGAAATAGCCCAAAATCTTCAACAATTGATTTGATCTTTTCAGCACCTACACGCAATTCAAAGGCTATTGTATTATAATCTTTGAGGAGAATGTAATCTGTGCTTTCAAGTAATTTCTCGATGAGAGCAAAGTAAATGCCATAACCTTCCATTCCATACTTCATTCGTACGGCGAGAATCTTCTCATCATTACGAGCGTTAGCATCATGTGGAAAGTAAAATGTTTTCTTGGCCATAGCTTACTTCATTTCTTTAAGTCGTTTCTGGAGATACTCGATCAGTTCTTCAACCTCTTGTTTATCCAGTGACACACAAATAGGATCTTCTTGAGAATCTTCTATCCATATCGGGAGTAATTGATCTTCATTAAATGGATAAACTTCTAAATTAGTACCTCTGTCCTCATCATTTATCTTCAATATTGTTGCCATATCTATATCTTATTTAAAATCTAACTCAGTTTGTTTTCTCTTATCCAGTTCAGTCTGGTATTCTCTCATAGCTTCACGAACACGATACTCTGTACGCATCAAGCCATAATCACCCAAAGCAAGGCGGTAGTTACACCGCCATATCGACTGCTTGAGTAATTCTATTGACATCTCTTTTAGTTCCATTCTTTTTCGGTTTAAGACGTTCTTTTATTAAATGCATATTCTTATTCACAAGAGAGATAATACGGTCGTGGTACTCGGTGTTTTTATTCTGTAAGCCTCGACACTGTACAACCTTTAGTTGCTTGAGAGATACCTCAACCGTTTCGATTCTTTTACCACGTATCCGGGCCGAAAGCACGATGGAATCTTCTTTCAATGCATAGGAGCTTACACAATGATGCAAAGCGTCACCTTCTTCGATATATTCTTTCACGCTTTCTAATACTTTTACTT
>CAYYDM010000157.1:0-3054 GCA_964470635.1 uncultured Clostridia bacterium
GCAACAGAAAATGATATTGCTGAAAATCCTAAAAATCTTAAGTTCAGATCGCTTGAAGCAGCTTTATTGCCAAGAGCATTAGATGAAGTAGATGCTGCTATAATAAATGGTAACTATGCACTACAAGCTAAGCTATCTCCTACTAAGGATGCTATCCTTCTAGAAAGATCTGATTCACCTTATGCTAATATTATTGCTGTAAGAAAAGGTGAAGAAAACAGTCCAAAACTTCAAGCTCTATTAAAAGCCCTTCAATCAGAAAAGGTTAAGGCTTTTATTGAAAAAGAATATAATGGTGGAGTTATTCCATCTTTCTAAAAAGCTTAGATTTTTCACTTCGTTCAAAATAGCATAATAAGCAAGTCAAGATGACACTTATGCACGCCATCCTGAGTCTCATCAAAGAATCTAATTATTAAAAGACCTTCTGATTACAAAATCAGAAGGTCCTTATTTTACATATTATTATAAACTTCTTATTTTACTTAATATCATTTTTTGTTCAACAGATGCTACTAGTCTTCTTGTGTATGATACTGTATCTGGGTTTACACTCATACTGTCTATTCCTTCTTGTACTAGGAACTCTGCAAATTCAGGGTATTGAGATGGTCCTTGACCACAAATAGATATAGTTTTTCCATATTTGTGAGCAGCTTTTATTAGTATAGATATTGCTCTCTTAACTGCTTCATTTCTTTCATCAAAATATCCCATATTATTCAATATGCCTGAGTCTCTATCAGCACCCATTGTAAGTTGAGTTAAATCATTACTTCCTATACTGAATCCATCTACCATTTGAGCAAATTCTTCTGCTTCAAACACTACAGATGGAACTTCTGCCATTATCCATAGCTTAAAGTTTCTGCCTTGTTCTAGTCCTTCTTCCGCCATTATTTCTTTAACCTTTTTAAGTTCCCAAGTAGTTCTTACAAATGGAAGCATTACGTAAACGTTAGTTAATCCGTACTCTTCCCTTACTTTTCTAATAGCTCTACATTCTAGTCTAAATCCTTCTTCGTATTCAGGAGAAATATATCTAGATACTCCTCTCCAACCTATCATTGGATTAGCCTCTATAGGCTCAACTTCATCTCCGCCTTTTAGTCCTCTAAATTCGTTTGTTCTAAAGTCGCTTAATCTAACTACTACAGGTCTTGGATATATTTCTTGTGCTACTTTTGTAATACCCTCTGACATTTTGTCTATAAGAAGTTGACCTTGACCAGTTTTTAATAGATACATTGGATGTGCACCTACTAAATTAGTAAATATAAACTCAGTTCTCATCAATCCAATACCATCAAATGGTAAGTTCTTATACCTTTCAATAATTCCTGGCTCGCCTAAATTCATATATATCTTTGTAGCAGTAATTGGTGCTAACTGGTGAATCAACTCTTCGCTAATACCTACTGAAGAAACAGCTTTTTCTTCTTTCTTTTGTTTTTCTTGAAGAACTAAGCCCTTGTAAACAACTCCCCTTGATGCATCTACTGTTACTTCCATACCTTCTGTCAATACTTCACTTGCGTTTTTACCGCCAACTATACATGGTATGCCTAATTCCCTTGATACAATAGCTGCATGACATGTTCTTCCGCCTTCATCAGTAACTACTGCAGCAGCCTTTCTCATAGCAGGAACCATATCAGGATTTGTCATAACAGTTACTAATATATCCCCGTCCTGTACTCTATCTATTTCATTAATATCTTTTATGTTTCTTACCTTTCCGCTGCTAATTCCTGGTGATGCAGGTAAGCCCTTAACTAAAGTAACTAATTCAGCAGGTTGCTGTGAAACTGCCATTTCTTTACTCTCCCCTTTTAAAGTAGTAATAGGTCTTGCTTGTAATATATATAATTCTTCTGTATCAGCATCTAATGCCCACTCTATATCTTGTGGTGATTTATATAAATCTTCTATTATCATTCCGTTCTTTCCTAAATTAGCTACTTCTAAATCGTTTAAACATTGAGCATTAACTTTATCATATCCTAAGTACTCTTCTACTTTTATTTCAAAAGTTCCAACATCATCAATATTTTTTATAACCATAGTATTTTTCTCTGCAATATTTTTTTCAACTATAGCCAATGTCTTTTTGTCAAGTATAAACTCGTCAGGTGTTACGATGCCTGAAACTACTGCTTCACCAAGTCCCCAGCTGGCATTTATCATTATCTGGCTTAAGTCACTTGTAATAGGGTTTGCTGTAAACATAACTCCAGATATTCTGCTGTTAACCATTTTTTGTACAACAACGCTTAAAGCAACTTCTTGATGTTTGAAACCTTGATGTTGTCTATAATATATTGCTCTAGCAGTCCAAAGAGATGCCCAACATTTTTTAATGTGTTTTAAGACTTCTTCAATTCCGCTAATATGCAAATATGTATCCTGTTGTCCAGCGAATGAAGCCTCTGGCAAATCTTCTGCTGTTGCAGAACTTCTTATAGCTACATGTGGATTGTTTAGATTTACCTTTTCACTAAATTCTGTATATGCCTTAATTATCTCTTCTTCCATTTCCTTTGGCATATGAGCTTTTTTAATTATTTTTCTTATTTCAGCGCTTTTAAGTTGGAGCTCAGAGGAATCTTCTATATCTAATCCTTCTAGAATATTTAATATTTCACTTTCTAATCCTGAATTATTGATGAAGTCTGTATAAGCAGAAGCTGTAACACAAAATCCTGGAGGAACATTGACACCTTTTATAGTCAACTCACCAAGATTAGCACCTTTTCCTCCTACAAGAGGTATATCTTCCTTGTTTATTTCATTAAACCACATTATATATTTGTATTCGCTCATTAATATTGCTCCCTTCATTTAATTCTATATATATTATAGCACATATAATTAAATGTGCTATACTTTTTTATGAAAAATTATTGTTTTATAATTATAATACTATTATATTGCTTATTTTTCTATTTAGTATGTCATATATTGCTATAAGATGTCCAATGCTTTTTAAAATTATAATTCGCAGTCTCGCAACACAAATTTATTTGCTCGCTATCGCTCACATAAATTTGGTCC
>CAYYDM010000158.1:0-3047 GCA_964470635.1 uncultured Clostridia bacterium
TTTTTGTTTAAAGAACTTTCCGTCAATGAGTTTCAAGAAAAGCTTCCTTGATTTACTAATGATTTGTTAGAAGCTTTTCTTAACAATAGTTTCAGTTTATATTTTCTGAATTATATTATTCAACTATTAATTCAGCAGAGTTTTCCCATAAACCATGAATGTTGCAATAACTTACAGCATGTACTGTACCTGATTTATTAACTTTCATTTTAGAAATAGCTATAGGTCCAGTGTGTACTTCTCCTTCGCCATGGGCAGTAAAATTAAAATTACCTACTTCTACAGGGAATTTTGCTCCTTCAGGAGTGAAATATACTTTAATCCAAGCAATATAGTGCTCTAGAGTATTTGGATGAGCTATTTCTTCACCTACTAAAACTTTTATCTCAAATTCTTCTCCTGCCTTCACTTTCTCAGGAATATGTATTACTGGAACGTGTTTTTCACCTTTCCAATCTCCAGATTGTAAAAATTGACCTAATGACTTCATATTATAATTGCCTCCTTTTATGGTTATCTATACTTGTTAATTATTTATTTACAATATACCCAAATGTTTTTAAGTAAAACAAAAATATGTTAAAAAGTGTACATATAATAATTAGTAAAAAGGTTTTCTTTTTGATAGAATATATATTAGGAAATTATATTAGGAGAGATATGATGGCAAATATACAATTAATCGCAACATCAACATTTGGGCTTGAAGCAGTAGTGAAAAGAGAAGTAGAACAACTTGGATATAAAGATATAACAGTAGAAAATGGAAAGGTAACTTTTAGCTGTGATGAATCGGGGATACCTAGGACAAATTTGTGGTTAAGGACTGCTGATAGGGTTCTATTAAAAATGGGTGAATTTAAAGCATTATCATTTGAAGAGCTTTTCCAAGGAACTAAAGCATTTCCTTGGGAAGAATGGATAACAGAGGATGGAGAATTTACTGTTACAGGGAAATCCGTAGATTCAAAACTATTTAGCGTTTCTGATTGCCAAGCCATAGTAAAAAAAGCAGTAGTTGAAAAACTAAAAGAAAAATATAACATAGAATGGTTTAAAGAAAATGGTCCCAAATTTACTATTCAAGTTTCTATTTTAAAGGACATTGCCACACTGACTATAGATACAAGTGGAGATGGATTACATAAAAGAGGATATAGGGTAAAAAATGTAGAAGCCCCTATTAAAGAAACATTAGCAGCAGCTATTGTTAGCTTAAGTTATTGGAATTCTGGTAGAGTATTATTAGATCCTTTTTGTGGTTCTGGGACTATACCTATAGAGGCAGCTATGATTGGTAGAAATATTGCTCCAGGGTTACAGAGAAGCTTTGCATCTGAAAGTTGGCCTAGAATAGGAGAAACTCTATGGAAAGAGGCAAGAAAAGAAGCATTTAAAGCTATAAAGCAGGATTTAGATATCAATATTTATGCTTCGGATATAAATCCTAGTGCAGTAGAGGCAGCTAAGGAAAATGCATATGAAGCAGGAGTAGACGATTGCATAATCTTTGATGTTAAAGATGCAACTAAAGTAAATATTAAAGATGATTATGGAGTTATTATTTGCAATCCTCCCTATGGAGAAAGGCTTGGAGAGAAAAGAGAAGTTGAAGAGCTTTATAAAAAAATAGGTAACTTATTTAGAGAATTAGATACATGGTCTATATATGTAATTACATCAAATGAGGATTTTGAAAAGCTTTACGGTAAAAAAGCAGACAAAAAAAGAAAACTGTTTAATGGTAGGATAAAGGTAGATTATTATCAGTATTATGGGCCTAGACCTGTAAAGAAAGATTAATATTAATTTATAAGGGGGTTTTATTAGTATGATAGTTTCACACAAAAGTGATGTAAAGGCAGTGAAAATTGAAAACCCACAAGCAAAAGAAGCAGCTATGAAGGTGCTGGTATCACCTACAGAAGGGTGGGAAGGTTATGTAATGCGTACCCTAGAGGTTGGAGTTGGAGGCTATACTCCAAAGCACAATCATCCTTGGCCACATATAAACTACGTAATTAGTGGTAAAGGACGATTACATTTAGATGGGAAAGATATTGACGTAGAAGCAGGTTCATTTGCTTATGTTCCATCAAACACAATGCACCAGTTTTCAAACGTTGGCAATGAACTATTTGAGTTTATATGTATAGTGCCAGAGGAAGGGCATAAATAAAGCTAGGTAAAATTACCTAGCTTTGCTTATGCTCCCATGAACATTTTCATATCATCTTCTACATTTGCGATTCCACCAATTCCAAATGTTTCAACTAGTACTTTAGCTACATTTGGTGATAAGAATGCTGGTAGAGTTGGTCCTAAATGGATATTTTTAACTCCCAGATATAGAAGCGCTAATAAAACTATTACAGCTTTTTGCTCATACCATGCAATATTATATGATATTGGAAGTTCGTTTACATCGTTTAATTCAAATACTTCTTTTAGTTTTAGTGCTATTACAGCAAGGGAATAAGAGTCATTACATTGCCCTGCATCTAGTACCCTTGGAATTCCACCAATATCTCCTAGCTCAAGTTTGTTGTATTTATACTTTGCACAGCCTGCAGTAAGTATTACAGTATCTTTTGGTAAAGCTTTTGCAAATTCAGTATAATAATCTCTTGATTTCATTCTTCCATCGCAGCCTGCCATAACGAAAAATCTCTTTATTGCACCTGTTTTAACAGCATCTACAACCTTATCAGCAAGACTTAGTACAGTATTATGAGCAAATCCTCCAACTATTTCACCAGTCTCTATTTCTGTAGGAGAAGAACATCTTTTAGCATGTTCAATTACTTGAGAAAATTCTTTCTTTCCACTAGCATCTGGAGTTATATGTGTTAATCCATCAAAACCTACTGCACCAGTTGTATAAATTCTATCTTTGTATGAATCCTTTGGAGGAACTAAACAGTTTGTAGTTAATATTATAGGTCCATTGAAGCTGTCAAATTCCTTATCTTGTTTCCACCAAGCATTTCCGTAGTTACCTGCAAAGTGAGAATATTTTTTAAATGCGGGGTAGTAGTGAGCGGGTA
>CAYYDM010000159.1:0-2981 GCA_964470635.1 uncultured Clostridia bacterium
TAGCTATCAGATATTTCTTCATAACCTGTGAATAAGAATCTACAGATTGTGCCATTGTAGTAACTGAGATAAATGCAAAAACAACAAACAGGATTGTTTTCATTGAAGATTTTTTCATAGTAGTAATTTAAATTTCAGAATAAGTTTATTAAAAAGAACTGTTATTATACTTAATTTAAGGACTTGGCAAAGATACTTATTTATCCGAATAAATTACATCTTATATTTACTTTCCGCCAAACAAAGAACACAAATCTTATTTTTCAATGTATCGTCCCTCGTTTTTTTCAAATACCTCCACACTTAATACTCGTATACCATTTGTAAACAGGCAATACCACATTGCATACTGTCGCATTGTTTGGATAAAGGGAAGCTTTTCATAATTTGCTACAATCTATTCATTTCACTTGAACCAGCTCCCGTACCTTTGTATTTACTACGTGCGACATTGAATTTATATCTTAATGTCAGGTAGACTTCCCTACTATCATATTGGCTAATCTGCAAAGCAGCCATTTGATTATTTTGTAGCAAATCACCAGTCTTTTTCCCATGAAAGATATCCAGGCAACCCAGTTTTATAATAAATCTGTCATGGCAGAATGTCTTTATGACTCCTGCATTCATATAGAAAACATCCTTTGTTTGTGAACAGTTGGCCATATCTCCCTTACTCGTATAATTCATTTCCACAGTGAAAGTCCAATTATGAGATAAATCAAACACATTGTACAAACTGCTGGAGAATATAGGATCATTCAGTTTATAAGTGCCTCTTTTAGTTTCCAGATTCAGCCATTGCTTGTTCACTCCCATATAGAATTCAGGCGACCATAAACCAATTTTAGGCGATAAGGAAATACTTGCCATAGCACTTTTTAAGCTATTCAGATTTTTAAAAGAGATACGGGTTACAGATGGATTCTCATCCATTTGCTCTGCCCAATAAATAATGGCATTTTTACGATCATTGTAGCTTAAACTGAAGTTGATAAATTTCCATATGCCCATGAAGGATAAATCATGGATTATTTCGTGCTTTAACAAAGGATTACCCGACTGTAAAGTGAATCTGTTGCCGTAAGCTATGTTATTGCTCAGTTGTTCGTAGGACGGACGTTGAGTCTTTGCTGAATAACTAAATTGCATTTGCATTTTACCCAGTTCACTACTCCAGGAAATGCTGGGAAACAGGTTGGAGAAGTTTCGGCTTTGCTCATCGATATGTTTGCCATCTTCACTATAATCAAAATTTACGTGTTCATAACGCAAGCCAGCCGAAAATGATCCAAGTTTAGAAGATAGACTATACTCAATAAAAGGACTGATATTTTGTTCCTCAAGCAGACTGAAAGCAGAGGGAACAACACCCTCATTGTTAATATAATCGTCATTTCGCTTGGTCCGTGTATATTCAGCACCGGCATTAAACATACCTCCAAACAGAGGATATCCGAGGATTAGCTTGGATGCAAACATTTGGTTACGTTCAAAGCTGGAAGAGGTTACTATCCGACTATCCTTATTGTGGCTAATTTCATTAAAATTGGCTTTATTACCATACTTATTGAATAGATAGTCACTGTTAAAATCAACCTCGGTTTTCCCAATAACACCATGATAATAGGCACTAACCAAATGATCTGGCTGATAGCTGGAAACAGCCGTAATATCATTTTCCAGCTTGTCATAAAAGCTTCCATTGGCTGTAAGATTCGTATTAAATATGGTATGAGCATGTTCATCCGGTTTGAGCTTCAGTGTATAAGTAGCACCGATAGAATTATTTTCATCAATAGAGTAGTTAAGACCTATTTTATTTGAGAATGTCTGATATTTTTTTTTGTAGAGCTGATAGTTATCCTGATGCCACAAGGTATCTACATAAACATCCTGTGTCAGCCAACTCTCGTTTCGCCCTTCATCCTTTGAATAATAGAGCGTGCCAAACAAATCTAATTTCCGGTGACGATAGTTCCAATTCATCTGATCACGTAGATCTAGGTTTTCAGACTGATAATAACAGGAACTAAGCTCAAAACCCAACCCCTCACCAACTTTGGCTTTCGTCTTGATCTTAATCACAGCTCTGACCGAAGCATCGTACTTGGCTCCCGGATTTGTGATCAATTCTACATTCTTAATATTTTCGGATTTCAGTTGGTCCAATTCAGAAGCGTCACGCAGAAGCCTCCCATCAATGTAGATAACCGGAGAACCTTTGCCAAAAACCTCATAGCCATGACTTTTTTTTGGAGCCCCGGAATAAAACTCAATATATCCTCGGCTGTACCCAGTTTGCTGAGAACAGTTCCCTGTACATTGGTCTGTAAGCCCTCAGCAGTAAGCGTATAGGTAGGACGATGTGACTTAATCGTAACTTCCTCCAACATTTGACTACGCTCTTTCATCACTATGGTACCCACATTACATATTGTGCAGGTCCTGTAACATGTTTCAAACTCTATGGACGACACCTTTAATAGAACTTGCTTTGCATCCGCAATCCCGAGTTCGAAACTGCCATTATCTTTAGTTATTGTACCTTGAAGAAAGGTTGAATCATTGACTGACAATACAACTACATTTGCATAAGCAATCGGAGTGTTTTTTTCATCTACTATATTACCTGTGATTTTTTGTGCATTAAGTTGCGTGGTGTTTCCGAATGCCAAAAGCATTATTACTTGAAAGAATAGTTTCATATAGTTTTTAATTCTATAATTAAAAGCAATTGAGGGTAGACTTTTCTTATATTCTTAAAGCTGCAATAATTGGTTTATATAAGTCAGCTTAACAATTTCAGTTTGTAAAAACTCATAAATAAATTATACACAAAATTCTCCTAACCAATTCTTTGTGTTGTATTAATCTGTATTGCTAACACGACAAATATTAAAAGCAAAAACATAACATTCTAAATGCTTTTCATTGCAAATTTTAAACTATAATAGCGAATCTACCCTCTACTTTTTTAG
>CAYYDM010000160.1:0-2953 GCA_964470635.1 uncultured Clostridia bacterium
ATGAAACTATGGGCAAGCCGCAAGCCATAGCTTCAGCAATTACAAGACCAAAACCTTCATACCGTGAACTTAAAACAAAAATAGAACTCTCCAGATATTTATCTATAATGTTATGAGTGGGGCCGTTGCAGATAAATGTTTTACTTATTCCTTTTTTTATGGCTAATTCTCTATATCGATCAGCATCTCCGCCTCCATAAATATTTAAGACCCAATCAGGATGCTTTTCTGCCACTATTTTCCATGCCTCTGCCAACAAATCAAATCCTTTCTGATAGGTATAGCGGCCTACTGCTATAACTCTTTTAGAACGGCAGTCGGAATAAATATTTGTATTTATTGATATTGGATTGTATATAACTTGTACGTTTTTCAATTCAGGCCAATTTAGTTTATCTTCTTCGCTCAATACAACAAAAGCAGATAAACGTTTTATTTCTTTCAGTAATTTGTTTATCCATAAGTGACTAATTGCTTTATTTGCGAAATTTGGCAAAAATTTGAAGTTAACTTCTCTATACCCAATTCGTGTAAAATGTATTTCACCAACTTTTTTACTTCCATCCTGGATATCATTAATAAAATTGATTTCACGACGCATAGCTGTGACAGTTATATCAGGCTTTAGTTTAATTAAAAAATCAGTCAGGCGTTGTTTATATAATCGTTGTTTCCACAAATAAGCAAAGACTCTTTTGTAGATAGGTAACATGTAGAGTATATCAAAATTTACATGTACATTATGTAAATGTATCTTTTCTGACAATGGGAAATACGATGGTCCTTCTCCGTCTTCAGTTAAAAGAACATGCACATCATAACCGGCTACATCAGCCATATAATTGGCTTTCATAGTGAGAACCCGTTCCATTCCGGAACCATTCCATATTCCTCCTATTATGTAAACAATCTTAGTTGCCATTCATTATTAATTTATTAAATATCTTATTCCATTGATCTCCAAGACTATCCATTCTAAATCGCTCTATATTTTTACTGGCTTTTTTACCCATAATTTTTCTAATTTCTTCATTTTCTATCAGATAAATAATTTTTTCAGCCAGTTCTTCAATGTTACCATTTTCTACAAGTAGCCCATCTTCTCTATCTTTAATAATATCTTTTGGACCGCATGGACATGCAAAAGACACAGCCGGAACGCCACAGGTCATCGCTTCAACTATTACCATTCCAAATCCTTCAAAACGGGAGCTTAGAACAAATATAGAACTTTCGGTATATCGTTCTTTAATGTTAGAGTCGGGACCATTTAAAATACAACTTTTTTCTATCTGATATTCTTTTACCAAATTAATATATGGTTCTCTATTACCATCTCCATAAATCTGGAGTTCCCAATCCGGATGCTTTTTAGAGATAATGCTCCAAGCCTTTATAAGTAAATCAAAACCCTTTTGAGGAACATATCTACCTACGGCTATAACCTTTTTTGAGGAACAATCGGATAGTTTATCTGTGTTGAATGCAAGAGGATTCGGCATAACAATGACATTCCTTAATTCATTCCATTTAGCTTTGTCTTCATTAGTCAGACATATAAATAATTTTAATTTATTCAGATTTTTGATCAATTGTTTCATCCATATATCTGAAATAAACTTTTTTATTTTGCTGCTTTCTTTTCCCTGTAAATCTCTGAAATTATCTTTGTTTATGTGTATCTCTCCAATTTTAATGCTTCCATCCTTAATTTGATTAATGAAATTTATTTCTCTTCGCAACATTGAAACTGTAATATCCGGTTTTAACTCCATTAAGCAATGTGTTAGTTTTCTTTTATATTCACGCTGCTTTTTTAGATATATAAGTGCTTTTTTTGCGAAAGGAAGATGCCATAACTCTTCAAAATCTATATCAAGTTGAACGACTTTAATTTTTGGAGACAATTTATAGTATGGTGGTTTTGAACCTCCATCGGTTAAAATAATTGTAATATCGTATCCTAATACTTCTGCAAAGTAATTAGCCTTAATAGTCAGCACCCTCTCCATACCTCCTGAAATATAAAGAGAAGGAATACAATAAGCTATTTTTCTTATGGTTGAATCTTGTTTAATCATACATCACCGCATAAATCAGTTATTTTTTTCATCTGCATCTCCCAAGATAGATCCTTAACAGAATCTCTTATTTCTATCGGAGATAATGTGCAATCATCATAAAAATTCAAAATCCGGTTTATATCTATTGTAGATTCATCGGCAGGTGCTTTTAATACATACGGCATACATTCAAAATCAGTATCAATTTCAGAATAGATAAATGGAATACCTCTGGCTGCATATTCTCTATTCTTTAAAGTTTTTATATTAGTGATGCCACTTCTGTGGCGTCCTAAACTAGCAATACCAAAATCAGCTTCTTCAAAAACATCATCAAGGGCTTTACCAAATAATTGGCCGTGAAAAATAATATGTTTTTCTATACCGTATTTTTTGATTATTTCTTTAAACACAGGCATTTCTGAATCTTCTCCAACTCCACCTACTATGTGAAAGAAAATATCTCTGATATTATTCTGTTTATAATATTCTCCAATACCAGCCATTACACGATCAAATCCATGCCAGTAATGTACTTCAGCTACTCCAATAAGATTGAAAGGAGTCGGATGTTTACGCAAAGTTTGTTTTATTGGTATTGTACTGAAATCTATTCCATTTGATATTTTTATTGTTTGTGCTCCAAAGATAGAATTATAATCAGAAAATGTACTTATCCGGAATAACTGTTTTGCTAATGAATGGCGAAAAAGCTGATCCATTTTCAATTCCATTTGTTCCTTGTATGAAAACCCTTTATATTCCTGATCATAGGGATAAGTAGGAATTTCCATTATAACTTTTATCCCTTGCCTTTTTAATTTCTTTAAAAATATAATAGTAAAAGGATTTGCGTTGTGATCAGAACGCATATACACCAACTTTATATC
>CAYYDM010000161.1:0-1735 GCA_964470635.1 uncultured Clostridia bacterium
ATGACAAGTCACATTTGATATAATTAGATTAGGTCATTAGAAGGAGGAGGAATTGAAATGAGTATTGAAAAACTTAAAAATATTATAGAAGAAAGTAATAACATTGTGTTTTTCGGAGGAGCGGGAGTTTCTACTGAAAGCAATATACCTGATTTTAGATCTAGTTCAGGGATTTATTCAACTGAAAACAATCTAAAATATCCACCAGAAATGATATTGAGTCATAGCTTTTTTATAAGCCATACAGAAGACTTCTACCATTTCTATAAAACAAAAATGATATATAAAGATGCTAAGCCTAATGATGCTCATCTTGCCCTAGCGGAACTAGAAAAAAGAGGCAAAGTCAAAGCAATAATCACTCAAAACATTGATGGACTTCATCAAATGGCAGGCTCAAAAAATGTACTTGAACTACATGGCTCTGTTTATAGAAATTATTGCACCGAATGCAATAAATTCTTTGATCTTGATTATATTATTGAATCAGCTAGTGTGCCAACATGTGATGAGTGTGGCGGCATAGTAAAGCCAGATGTAGTTCTATATGAAGAAAGCTTAGATATGAATGTGTTGAGCAGAGCTTTAAAATACATTCAAGATGCAGATGTACTAATTATTGGAGGAACATCATTAACTGTCTATCCAGCGGCTAACTTAGTTGAATATTATAATGGAAATAAGCTAATTTTAATTAATAAATCCCAGACACAATATGATAGGAGAGCGGCTTTGACCTTTGACGAAAGTATTGGCAAAGTACTTAAGCAAGTTATTTAAAAATAGGTAGAAAAATATAGTAAATGCGCCAAGAAATAATTTCTTCTTGGCGCATTTGCGCTTTTATTATGTATATGTTATAAAGAAATATAAACAAATGAATAGGAAGGGAAAATAATATGAATCTCATAAGTATAGAGAATATTTCAAAAAGCTATAGCGAAAAGCAATTACTTAATAATATAAATCTCGGCATAAATGAAGGCGATAAATCAGGTGTTATAGGCATTAACGGTACTGGAAAATCTACATTGTTAAAAATAATTGCAGGAGTAGAAGCAGCAGATGAGGGCAGGATTATAAAAGGTAATTCTGTTAGAGTAGAATACCTTTCACAGAATCCTGATTTTGATCCTGAAGCTACGGTAATTGAACAGGTTTTCAAGGGAAACTCAGAAATCATGAGAATAATTAGGGAGTATGAAAAAGCTATTCAGAATCCAGATATACCAGTTGAAGAAATCACAGGGCTTACAAGTGCCATGGATGCAGCAAATGCATGGCAAATAGAAAGTGAAGCAAAGACCGTATTAACGAAGCTTGGCATATTAGATTTTGGAGCAAAGGTATGTACATTGTCAGGGGGACAAAGAAAGAGAATAGCCCTAGCTTCTGCATTGATTAGTCCTTCAGAATTACTTATTTTAGATGAGCCAACTAACCATCTTGACAATGATACAATAGATTGGCTGGAGCAATATCTGAACAAGAGAAAAGGTGCACTACTGATGGTTACCCACGATAGATATTTTTTAGATAGGGTGGTTAATCAAATAATTGAACTAGATAGTGGAAATCTTCATATATATAAAGGTAATTATAACTATTTCCTTGAGAAAAAATTAGAAAGAGAAGAAATAGAAGCTGCTAGTGAGAGAAAAAGACAAAGTCTAGTGAGAAAAGAACTAGCGTGGATAATGAGAGGTGCAAAGGCACGAAGTACTAAGCAAAAAGC
>CAYYDM010000161.1:1835-2918 GCA_964470635.1 uncultured Clostridia bacterium
ATAATAAGCGGAAGACTAGAGCCTGATAGTGGAAAAGTAGATATAGGAGAAACCGTAAAAATCGGAGTATTTTCTCAAGAAACTTATCATATGGATGATAGCTTAAGAGTGATAGAATATATTAGAGAAGGTGCAGAATTTTTGTCCACGGCAGAAGGACAAAAAATAAGTGCATCACAAATGCTAGAGAGGTTTTTATTCCCTCCTCATGAGCAATGGGCTCCAATATCTAAGCTTTCTGGTGGAGAAAAAAGAAGATTACATCTACTGAGAGTGCTTATGGATGCTCCCAACGTACTGCTACTAGATGAGCCGACTAATGACCTAGATATTGAAACTCTTACAATTTTAGAAGATTATTTAGAGGAGTTTCAAGGCGCAGTTATTGCTGTTTCCCATGATAGATACTTTTTAGATAAAATGACAGAGAAAATATTTGTATTCGAAGGAAATGGGAAGATAAAGCAGTATACTGGAAATTATACATTATTTAAAGAGAACGATACTGTTAACGACGAGGATAATACCCTTAACCGAGGATTAAATAAAGACAAAGATGCGACAAATAAAAATCTTAGTCAGATTAATAAAAGCAATTCAGGAAAAGAAAAGGAAAAACCGTTGAAATTTACGTTTAAAGAACAAAGAGAATATGATGAAATAGATGACATAATTGCTGAACTTGAAGGGAAAATACAGGATGTAGAGACTAAAATTAGTGAAGCAGCTAGTGACTATGTGCTATTACAAGAACTATTAGCACAAAAAGAAGACCTAGAAAAGCAGTTAGATGAAAAAATGCAAAGATGGGTTTATCTAAACGAATTAGCGGAAGAGATTGAAAAAAACAAGAGACGATAGTCTATTTGAAAGGAATGTAGATATGAGTAAAATATTAGTATTAGCCGAAAAGCCAAGTGTAGCTAGAGATATAGCAAAGGTGCTAAATTGTAATAGTTCAAAAAACGGATTTATAGAGGGAAATAAATATGTAGTCACTTGGGCATTAGGACACTTAGTTACCTTAGCTGATCCAGAGGATTATGATAAAAAATATAAAGAGTGGAAAATTGAAGATTTACC
>CAYYDM010000162.1:0-2900 GCA_964470635.1 uncultured Clostridia bacterium
ATAAGGTGGACAAATTAGGTGAAGACCCTAGGAAAGTAGCTGATGATTTCTTAAAGGAAAAAGAGTTGATTAATTAACTTTGAATTTACAGCTAGCATTAATTAATTCAGCTTTCTGTAATATGATCAATTTATTCTTCAATGAATACTTACTAATTTAAAATTTCTATAATTACTTACAAGTCAAAACCTCATATACTACACTTGAATTTAAGCTTTTCACTCTTACCTCTTTATCTTTATTTTTAACCTTGGACGTTATAATTGAATTTAGGGCTTAATATTCATCAATTAAACATGATAATTTTAGGCGGTTATAATAAAATCCATAGGTTAATAATCATTAATTAGAAATTTAAATATATAATGTAACTCAAAGGCTTATCCTCATTTCTAGATATGAGGGTAAGCCTTTTTCTTCCTTCTATATTTCACAGATAAGAATCTCTGCACCTTACTACTTCTGTGCAAATATACTAATACCTACAAGGCTGGATAATTTGTACAAAATTTATATCCTACTACCTCTGTGGAAAAATGCTTCCTGAATTCACTTTCCATTTACCTAATTCTTTTACTAAGACTATATCAGAAGTAACATTTCCATCCTTAGACTTTACTAAAACCTTAACACTAATATAATTATCCTTATCCTTACGATCTAAAATTATAAATTCTCTTTTTGCATTATATGCGCCTTGTAATGCAAGTACATATACCTTTCCATCTACTACTTTTATGCATTCCTTTTCTAATATAGATTTATTTAGAAAAGACATAGAAAAATGATTTCTTAAGGTGGATATTATTCTATCGTAGGTTAAATTTTTATCTTTAGGTCTGCAGAAAATACCGTCTCCTATGCTATCATATCCATCAATATTTTTATGCAAAAGATTAACAGAGGTTACATATGCTTCATTAATAACTCCAATTACTTCTTTATCGGATAACTCTTTATTCCCTTCTACTTGTTTTGTTAAAATCGTCTGAGAAGATTTTGAGTTAGTTGAACTTGGAACTTTCTTTTGTGAGTTTTCCTCTTTAATCTTATCTTCAGGGCTTTTAGCTTTTAAGTTCTTAGATTCATTAAATTTATTCATTTCCTGCGTTGAAGTGTTTATTTCTTTTGAACTAATTGAATCCTCTACATTCAAGTCTTGTATAAATAGTCTTTCATTTGAAAGCTTTTTATCTGTGCTAGTTAACCTTAAAATTTCAGAGCTTTTGGTGTTTTGTGAATTATAATATTTTTCTGTTTTCTTGAGTAAATCTACTTTGCTACAACCAACAAGAATAAAAGTAAAAATAAAGATTAATAAATAAGTTATTTTGAGATTTTTTATTCTCAATTATAATCCCTCCATTATATAATTATAATGATATTATATTAATATATACGAATTTAATTGCTTATAAGTATGATAAAATAAACCTTTTTTATCGCAAAATATCTTAATAAAGCACTTATTTCTTACTATTTAAATTCTTGCCTTCTAGTATAAATCTATTCATATTAAAAAATATTTTAAAGATTTCTTTATGTCGTTTTTTCCTCCATTAAAAATATAAAATCCTAAGGTTTATTAGGTGATTTCATGCAAAGCTATGAAAATTTTTAAGTTTATTCTATGTTTTTGTATAAAATAATAAGATACTTGGCTTATTCTATATTAAATATATGAATTATAATAACTCAAAGTCACATTCTATCTTTTATGCATAAAACCATAATAGAGCTAAATCTAATGTTAACTTTGCGCTATTGAAAACATAAAAATTATTATATCCGCTATACCTCTCATATATTTAATTCAAAAAAAGAAGCGACCTTAAACTTCTATGCCACTTCTAAAATATCTTCATTAATATATGTATTTTATAATATGTGCTTTAGGCAGCTTCACATAAGTCTTTCTACTATAAGTTTACTACCATGGCTACATCCTTGTTCTCTTCTGCAAATCTCTTTTATAAACAAGTTTCTATATTTAAAAGGAATTATTGAATTTGTTACTTGTCACGTGACTGGCAGCATCCAATTAGATTCCCACCCATAAAGACTTCAGTAAACCTTCCTGAAGTGCTAAGTAATAAGCTCCTTTACAAGCAGAGACCTCCTCTTGTATAAGCTCAAGTAGTACATTATTATCATTAAGATACTCTATATAGCTATTCTTCACAGGAGCCACATGCCTTATGATGCTTCCTATCAAACCAATAGACACTCTTTCATTATTAAATCCAAATTTGTTGTATGCTCTTAAAGTTATCTTTCCAAGATCCCTTCCTGCTTGTTTTAAAATGTTCATAGCTTCAGCATTGCCTTATGATGCTAGCTTTGACACTATTGGAGCTGCAGATGCAATCTCAGTTTTTCCCACTTTGTAAACATAGGCCAAAACCTCATCTACAGGATTTAATTTGTAATGTGTTAAAATAGCTTGACTCAATTCTCCAGATTCCTTACCTAAATCTCTTTCCTCAAAAATGTTTTTAATGGCACAAATAGAAATATAGTATCCACTTCCTTCATCTCCAAGAATACTTCCCAGACCTCCAGTATAAGCAATCTTCGCATTATTTTTACCAAAGCAAATGGAACCCGTACCAGCAATTAAAAGTATTCCATCCTGCCCTTTAAGCAAGGCATAAATAGCAATTTCCGAGTCATTCATAAGCTCACATGAACAAGCAAGCTTCTCTGTAAACAGCTTTTCCATTTCATCCTTAAGCTTTCCGCCTTCTATTCCACCTATACCCATGTATATCTTTGAGCATTTATATTCACTTCCTAAGGAATCTCTAACCTTATCCACTGTAGAACAAATATTTTCCACTGCCTTTTCTCTATCTATAAATATATTTCCGAATCCACCCAAAGCCCTGACAAGTTCCTCG
>CAYYDM010000163.1:0-2873 GCA_964470635.1 uncultured Clostridia bacterium
GCAAAATTGATCAAAAAAGTTGAGCCTTTGATATTTTCAACTAATTTAAAAAGGGTAGACTCCTGGTTTTCAGATTTGTACAATTTAAAGTTATCAATATTCACCTTTGCCCCCAAATCATTTATTGGAATAGGTGTAAATATACAACTATCAGTATTATCTTCTTTTGTATCAGTCGTAAAATTATTATCTTCAAACTCAGACGTAAAGCTAAAAATAAAATTCTCTACATATCTAAATTTTCTTCGTACGTAATCATTAATCTTTATTAGATACTTATCGTTGTTTTTTTCGGCAAATGGATCTAAATTATATAGTAAACTAAAATCAAATGAGGTACCAAATAACTCTGGAAAACGATCCTTTTCTATTTCTACAATAACCTTTGTCCCTCTTTTTTGTGGGATTTTTTGTTCTGTAATAGAACAATAATTATCTTTAGCAGCAGATCTAAATATAATTTGTTTGGATATTTCACCTGGATAATTTGTTTCCATTATAAATGTTTTGGCTACAAGAAACACAGACTGTAAGCCTATACCAAAAGCAGCAGTAGGTTTTAGCCAAAATGGAAGTGACTTCACTAGCATTTCGTATCCTTCATCTTTTTTGCGACTTTCGCCAACATTATTAGTCATACGAATTAGTACATCCTCAGAAATACCAGTGCCCCTGTCTTCGCAAATAACACTAAGAATTCTTTCTGTTTTATCTTTCCATTTTATAGATAAATTAATAGGGTACTGATTATATATTTTAGGATCAATATCATCCGGAAATTTTATGTCTTTAATCGTTTTTTTTTGAAATGAATCATAAATTCCATTCTGTAAATCTATCCACAATTGAAGTTTACTTGCATCATAAGCATTTTGAACAATTTCTCTTATAAAATCAAATCCTGGATTACTATAGATTGCACCTCCTTCCAATAAACTAAATATTTTTCGATTTGAAATAGTAAATCTTAAATTCATTAATTCAGCCTTGGTTTTTACTCCTTTATAATGAATTCTAATGCTATCTTTGCTTATTACAGGAGGTAAACCTCCTAAGTTCTTTGGCGCAATACCAGTCCATTCACGGCTTTGATTATTCACCTCTTTTTCCAACATATCGAACCAAGTACGAGCTACTCGATATACCTCCTCCGATTCACAATCAAGTTCAGCTTCAATAGCAAATGGCGAGACAAGTAAATGCCTTACAGCAGCATGTTTCTTTTTATGAAGAATTGATGTTTCAGGCATATCTTTTATTTGAGCAATTGAAAAGTCATTAAATCTTCCATCATCAAAATCCAACAAATCGCCTAATCTAACCATACATGCGATGAATCGAGGATGAATAATATCACCTTTTAGACCGTTTGAATATTGGTATAATCTTTCAAATATTTTTTCAAAGTTTGCACCATGCAAATATGCAACATCAGCCAATAGATTTAAAAAACGAGTAGGAAGTTGTTCTGAATAAAAATTATTAGCTAGTATTTTGAATTGATCATTTGTTGTAAGATAATCGGCACTTATCTTATTATGCTTACCACGGAATATTTCCGCTGTTAACAATATAACGGCATTTTTAATTTCTAATGCCCATTTATAACTATCACGATTAATATCTTTATTACTTTTTAATATTAAATATGCGGCCTCAGATATTTGTTTGTCTCCATTTTCAGCAAACCAGTGTAAGTTTTCGGAAAAAGAGGAATTATCCCATTCATTTTCTATTATATTGTATAATAAGATCATACCTAAGTCATGTGTATATCCAGCCATAAGCAATAAGAATGTATCTGTTGCTCCCAAATATTTAATCCTATCTTCACCTAATATACACTGAATATTGTCTATTATTTTAAAAGAATGAGAAGCATCATGTAAACTATAATGTGGATAAGAAGATGGAATTAGGCTTAAACCTCTTGATAAATTTTTCTTATTTAATAACCAAATAGAATGAAGTATTTTGTATTCTTCATCTACCTTACAAATCTCTTCTAAATGTTTTTCTAATGTATAGTTATATTTTATACTCATATATTCCATATCCATTTTATTCTATTTAAATTGTCTTTCAAAAAACTACAAAGCACGCCTCTATTTTCCTCACACGATCTCAGTAGACTAATAAGTCATAATAGGTTTATTGCCAACTTCTGTATAACTAACTTTTATTTCTATATCACTTCACTATTCGATCTGATTCCATTGTTAAGCTATATTTAAACATACAATAAGCACTAAATCTAATACCTATTTCAACATGCAATTTTATCTTAATACAAATAATATCCAACAATAGAATTATCGTTAATTAGTCTATTGTTTATATTGTTATTTTAAGAGTTAACTATTTAGTTTAATACTCAACAAATATAATTAATTATTCTTGACTAGAATCTATTTAAATTATTTATATCAAATTATTTTGTTATACTAACTATAATATCCGTTTATCTAGCATTTCCATTTATTTTCGTTACATATCTTATCTACCTCTTCGACAAAATAAACAAAACATATCTAATAAAATCTCCAATCTATCTCCCCCATCCCCCACAAAAACCTCCAAGAAGCCCTAACAAAAGGGCTTTAAACTAGTAGCAGATAAAAAAGTTTAACATTTTATCTGCTACTAAATCAAAACTATCTCCCACTAAACTAACCGTTCCACAACATCATAATAAGCATTCCCGTTAATCCTTCGGCTGGGAATATTCAGCTTTTTAAGTATACGGCCAAAATGAATTGCTCTTGTGGCGGTGAGCTTTATGCCACTTTTCTTCTGCAACTGAGTGAATATATCCACAGCAAGAAGTTCACTGCTCTCCTCGCCTGCTTCTGCGGGGCGATAGTATTGGTGGA
>CAYYDM010000164.1:0-2792 GCA_964470635.1 uncultured Clostridia bacterium
TAGGGTCAGCAGTAGCAGCAGGAGCACTTTTGATGTTCTTCGGTGGTTAAAAATTTACTTGAAAAGGGCTATCTCGGAATAATAGAAAGCAATTTCTAGAGCGAGACAGCTCTTTTTATTTGTCTAAAAAACAAACATTTTTTCTGGCATTTAAGCCTATTATTATGATATCATAACAAGTGTATTCCAAAAAAATTCCTAAATTAAGGTGATGGTATGCCCATAAATAAAAATATATTAAATACCAAATCTATTGGAATTATATTAATAGTTCTCATAGTTTTGCTAGCATTTTTATATTTACAAAATAATTTGATATCAAAAACTAGGTTTAAAATTAGTTTTCAAAAGCTTCCAAAAAACTTTCATAGATTTAAGATAGTCCATATATCAGATTTGCATAATAAATCTTTTGGCAAAAATCAACAATATCTAATTAATCAAATAGAAAAAGAAAAACCTAACATTATCATAATAACGGGTGACTTAATAGATAGTAGACGATATAATGAATATATAGCAATTAAATTTGTTAAAGAAGCAGTTAAAATTGCTCCTGTATATTATGTAACTGGTAATCATGAATTGCGCTCAGGCAAGTTTAACGACTTAGAAGAAAAACTTATGAGTCTAGGTGTAAAGGTTTTGAGAAACAACTGGGAAGAAATAAATAACAATGGTCAAAGCATAACAATTGCAGGTGTTGATGATCCTTATACTGGAATAAGATATAGAGAGCCAATTGTTATGGATAAATATTTACGAGAAATCAAAAAAGACCTAGATGAAGATAGCTTTAAGATACTTCTATCTCATAGACCTGAGAAGATAGATGTATATGCAGGCTATGGCTTTGATTTAGTATTCAGCGGGCATGCTCATGGAGGTCAGGTAAGGATTCCCTTTTTAGGAGGGCTAATAGTACCTAATCAAGGTCTTTTTCCTAAATATACATCTGGCTTGCATAAAATTAAAAACACTGTTATGGTAATAAGCAGAGGTTTAGGCAATAGTTTAGCACCACAGCGCATTTTTAATAGACCAGAAATAATAATCACAGAACTTTTAGCAGAGTAATATAAAAATACCTCTGCTAGTTTTAATAATGAATAAAGAGGTGATAAAAGGTGGATTCCGATCCGTATGGGAATAGTTATTTAAGAAAAATGAATAATAAGGTAGAGGAATACACCATTTTATCAATTTAGATAGTTTCCTCTACCCTAGAAGAGGGAGGAACAAAACATGGAAAAAGTTTTAGATCTCATCAGAGAAAATAAACTCATGCAAGCAAGAAATGAATTAAAAGACATGAATGTAGTAGACATAGCACAGCTTTTAGATGAAACAAGTCAAGAAAAAATGCTTATTATCTTCCGAATTTTACCAAAGGATATTTCTGCAGATGTTTTTTCTTATTTGTCATCCGAACAACAAATATATATTATTGAATCTATAACTGACAAAGAGATAAAAACTATTATAGATGAACTATTTTTTGACGATACAATAGACTTTTTAGAAGAACTTCCTGCTAATGTGGTAAAAAAAGTACTTAAAAATACTGATGCAAATACTCGAGCTTTGATAAATCAGTTTTTGAAGTATCCTGAAAATTCTGCTGGAAGCATTATGACAATAGAGTATGTAGACTTGAAAAAGGAAATGACAGTAAAAGAGGCATTACAGCATATTAAGAAAAATGCTACAGATAAAGAAACCATAAACACTTGTTATGTTATGGACAAAAATAGAAGACTTGAAGGTGTCATCTCAATTAGGCAGTTGATTCTAAACGATGATGATACTATTATTAAAGATATAATGGACGAAAATGTAATATTTGTCCATACCCTTGAAGACCAAGAGTATATAGCTGATACTTTTAAAAAATATGACTTCACTTCTATGCCAGTAGTAGACAATGAGAATAGACTAGTAGGTATCATTACAATTGATGATATAGTAGATATTATTGAGCAGGAAAATACAGAGGACTTTCAAAAAATGGCTGCTATGGCACCATCTGAGGAAGAATACTTGAAGACAGGTGTATTTACCTTGGCTAAACATAGAGTTATATGGCTTTTAGTTCTTATGATTTCAGCTACTTTTACTGGAAATATCATTAAAAGATTTGAAGATGTACTTCAGTCTGTAGTAGTATTAGCTGCATTTATTCCTATGCTTATGGACACAGGTGGAAATGCTGGTTCACAATCATCTACTTTAATTATTCGTGGCTTAGCTCTAGGAGAGATTGAATCGAAAGATATATTAAAAGTAGTATGGAAAGAGTTAAGGGTAAGTATAATTGTCGGGATAGTATTAGCAACTGTTAATTTTGCGAGAATTTACTTCTTTGAGAAAACAAATATTTATGTATCTTTAGCTATTTGCATAAGCCTGTTTTTTACTGTTATAATAGCAAAGGTAGTAGGAGGAGTATTGCCTATAGCAGCGAAAAAACTCAAAATGGACCCAGCAATTATGGCAAGTCCATTAATTACAACAATAGTTGATGCTTTAGCACTTTTAATATACTTTACTGCAGCTACAACTTTATTAGGAATTTAATTTCTATAAAATACCTGTTGAATATGTTTTAAGTAGCTGATAAAATGATTAAGGATAAAAAACTAAAGATTAAATCTTTAACTCAGTCCAGAGAGGCTGGCAAGATTGTGATATGGGATACTTATATTTAAGTATATAACTTCTTGCGCCTTGCAAGAAGTTTTTTTATGACCTAACCCGATTTTCTGAATGTATTTATCAGAAAATCGATGGTA
>CAYYDM010000165.1:0-2769 GCA_964470635.1 uncultured Clostridia bacterium
AGAGGTAATCAAGTAGCTGCAGGTGCTATGATAGGAGGTGCCGGTTTACTAATTGGACGTAAAGCTATTTCCTCATTTTTATCAACTGCTTGTGGTGCTAGTACACCTCTTCATTTTGGTTATGCAGTCGTAACATCTATTGTAGGAACTACATTAGCTCCTTATATAGCAGGTGCTGCAATTGTTGGTGGTGCATTATTTCTGTTGGGAAATGAGAAAGATAAATAATGTTAATTTATTATTTATCTATTTTAATACGAGAATAAGAAATCTTATTCTCGTATTTTTTTTATAATAATAATGCAAAAAATATTAAGTTTATTTTTGGGAAATGTGATTCTGCGTAGTACGCTATCGTAAATTCAAGGCAAAGCCTTACCTTATTTCCGTCAAAATCGGGCGGGCGAAGTTGTGTTTCTGTGCACAAAGTGTACGTAAGGAATACAGCTCGCCCGCCCGATTTTGACGGCGCGCGCAAAAAGGCACACCTAACCATCCGCTAGATGCGCCCCAAACATTATGCTAAGCCCTTATTTCAACAATTACAGCCAAATTTTACATATCCTATCTGTGGAATTATAGGTGTCGGAATCTCTTTTATTTCAATCGGCTCGTCTTTCTCCATGTCACACTCCGCATATTCTTTATTCGTTAAATCAACTTCATAAATAAAGGGAACTCTACTCATAGAATCCACTATTACAAACCATTTCCTCCACACTTCATTTTTTAAAGAATCCATGTACCACACTTCGCCATTCAGTGAATTTAAACAGAGATTTATAAGTGTCATATAGCAGCAAGTTAAAGAAATGTCAGCACCTATAAAATATCTGTTTCTGTCTATTTTTGCAGATGATAAAAGTAAACGGCCGCTTCCGCAAGTTGGGTCGCATATTCGTTTATCCTTTGTCGTTTCTGTCTCGTTCCCCGCCATCGTTATTTGAGCCATGAAGTCACACACACACTCAGGCGTAAAAAATTGCCCATTCTTAGCATTTGAGAGATATTCTTCAAAATATTCCCCAAAAACATCTTTCATTCCTAGCCCTTTATTATCCATCTCCATAACTAAAGCAGAAAAAGCCTTAACAAATATTTCCGCTTCTTGCTTAGAATATTTGTTTATAATGCTTAAATAAACATCTTCTTTCTGTCCTAGTGATAAACAGCACACCGCAAGCGTTAAAAAATCATCGAAAACTTTATGTCTTGAGTGTAACGTTGCTAGTTCCTCCAAGTAAAATGAGAACTTTTTCAAATCTTCTTTTTTCATTGTACCTGTAGATTTGAAAAAACATAGCATATAGGGAAAAACTCTAGCCCGTCATTTGAGCTGTTCTGTTCCTCTTGTTCTTGTTCCTCTCTCTTTTGCTTTGGTTTTCCCCACAAACATAGTGCGTGTTCCCCTTTCTTTATCTTTTTCCCCTCTTTCTTCCATTCATAAAATGATTTCAATTCTAAATGTCCGTCAGATTGATAAATAGATTTAAGCCCTGCGTTTACACTCTCAATTTTTCCAATTTTAGTAAGTTCCTGAAGTGGTTTACTCAGTTTCTTTAATATAGCCCTTTTTTCTTGTATATTCTTTGCCGAATCAAATAAATTTGCCATCTTTACACTGTATTTAAAAATAAAACATTGTTTTTATTTGTTCCCTGCAACGGTGCGAACGTTGCAGGGATTTTTGTTTTTATGCTAACTGTTTGCGCATATCATTCTCAACACTCGCAAGATGTGTATTAAGGTCTGCCATCCAATCAACTAATAATTTGCCAATGCTTTGAGGGTTTGATGTTGTGATTGATGCCCCTTTGGCATCTACGAGGGTTAATTGTGCGTTATTTTGGTCATGTGAGATACTAAAGTTCTCTAACTGCTTTCTTTTCGCTTTAACTTCCTCGTATTTCAGCTTTAATAAGTGCAGTCTTTCCGCCTTATCTGTTAGCTCTTCCATAGTTAAAGCTCTCATTTGAGGCATTGCAACAGTTTCTTTTCTCACTTCTACTTCTTTTTCTTCGACCTTTTTAGCCTCTTTTTTCTCACTTTGAACAGGCAAAAGAACTAATCTAGGCGATTCTTTTTGCTCTTTAGTGCTGTTTGCAACTACTGTACTAACACTCTTTTGCGCTGCAGCGCTTGCATTACTTGACTTCATAATAAAATTGTATTTAAAAAATTAAACATTGTGAATGGGTATGAGTGCGAATCAATCCCCTTTCTTATTATATATCAAAGATACTAATTAATTGTGACCTAAACAATACCTTTGTAAGAGCTAAATATCAAGTAATCAGTATGTTGTATTATAGTTTTAGTTCTCGTCTAAATCTGTGAGTTTTAAGCATAAAACTATTTTTTTTGATGTTTAGAATTAAAATGGGGCGACTTTTTGCCTTTTCGAGACGCTTTTTAAGCCGTTTTTATCGTTTGTATTAATTAACATTCTGATATTCAAAGAATAAACCCCTCGCGAATTGAAAAAATGAGCGAATAAAACACAGTTCTGCCCGACCCGCGCCTCGGTAGGGTTGCGGTCGCAATGCCTTTTTTTGTCGAGAAATATGATTAAATATTTACAAATATCGGTAAATCCCACCACTATGTAACATCCGCTTTATAAGCACAAAAAAAAAGCCCTGGCAAATGCCAAGGCTGAACAAATACTAATATCTAGATATCTTTTAAACAATAGTCTTTCTTCGTTTATCCCACGAAGCTAAGAAACTTTTTCTCATAATTAGATACTTGAGCGCATCAGTTAAGTTA
>CAYYDM010000166.1:0-2767 GCA_964470635.1 uncultured Clostridia bacterium
CCTCAATAATAAGGTTTTTATCAAAGTCTTTTCGGTTATAAATACGATCTTCCACTTCGTTACCGAATTTATCTGTTTTACCTTGCTCTGGGCGCCAACCCTCGGCATCAACATTTAAGGAGATTCGAACAACCTTATAAGGTGCTAAAAATCCATCGTCAATACCCTGACGCAAAGAATATGTATAAACAGGGGCACCAAAATATTCTATATTACTTACTTCGTTGGTTTCTTTGGGCGTTGCTGTTAAACCAATATGCGTAGCATTTTGGAAGTAATTTAAAATTTCACGCCAACTACTGTCCTCTTTTGCACTTCCACGATGACACTCATCAATAATAACAAGGTCAAAAAAACCGGACGAAAAATCTTTATAAGCATCCTGTATATCTGGTTCATTATTACTTAAGCCCTGATACAGGCCTAAAAATATTTCAAATGCTTTATCTGCTGAGTCTATTCCTCTTTTTAAGGTAGATATCAACTCTTCTTTTCCATTGTTATTTACAACAACTTTCTTTTTAATAATAGTCATTGCTCCTTTAAAATGCTTAAAATCGCCTCTTCTGGTTTGGTCAATTAAAGCTGTCCGGTCAGCAAGAAAAAGAATACGTTTTTTTGCACCACTTTTCCATAAGCGATAAGCTATTTGAAAAGCTGTATATGTCTTACCCGTACCGGTAGCCATTACCAGTAAAATACGGTTTTGTCCGTTCGCAATGGCTTCAACAGCTCTGTTTATAGCAATTTGTTGATAATATCTTGGTTTACGGTTTGAACCATCAAAGTAATAATCCTGTGAAGCAATTTTCCCAGCATCAACAGTTACGATGCCTTTATATTTTTTGTATTTCTCCCAAAGTTCTTCTGGTGTAGGAAAATCTTCTAATCCAATTTCTACTTCAATATTTCCATCTGTTGCGGTTCGATCGTGAAACAAAAATCCATCACCATTGCTACTAAAAACGCAAGGAATATCTAAAATTCTTGCATAGTCTAATCCTTGTTGAATTCCTGCTCTTACAGAATGATTGTTTTCTTTCGCCTCAATTATTGCAATTGGAATATTGGGTTTGTAGTAAAGAATATAATCGGCTCGTTTTCTTGTTCCTCTTGCAGTAACCTTACCGCGAACGTAAATTTTACCATCAGTAAAAAATACGTCCTCCAATATTTGCAATTGTTTATCCCAACCCGACTTTTCTAAAGCAGGAGTAATAAATTTAGTGCATATATCACGTTCCGTTAATTTCTTTTTATCAATCATTACAATTCTTAAAAGTTAAAAAATGCATATAAAGCTTCATCATAAACATTTCTTATACATTTCATTTTCAACAAGATATAGAGACAAACATTTTATTTCTATTGCTTTAATACTTTCATAACCCAATAAACATTGTATATATCGCAAATCTCTTTCGTCCTTAGGCTAGGAAACAAATATACACTTGCCCGCTACTGTAATCTCAACATCCAGTCAATAATTTATAGGTTTTCCCAGTCATGCTGAAAAGACACAGATGACCTCCTATTATTCACTTCTATATTTTTATTTAATGAGTTCAAAAGTATGCACATTTTTACTATAAAAAAAATCTTTCTACAAAATATTTCGAAATAAAATGGAATAATAATCTTTCATAAAATACAAGAAAATACAGTTTTTTATGTATCTTTACGCAAAAGAAGAAAGAATAGCAATGAAGAAATACTTGGAACAGCTTCATATTCTCAAACTCTTTCACCTGAAAGATATTGTTTCTATAACCGGAAATGAACGTTCCGGGCAAGAGTTATTGCTTAATTATAAAAAACAAGGCTTAGTAAATCAAATACGCAGGGATTTATATACTGTAACGGATTTAGCTACTAAAGCTAATATGGCTACCAAATTTGAGATTGGAAGTCATATTACTCCGTCTTCCTATATTTCTTTTCACTCTGCATTAGAATATCATGGAGTTGCACATCAGGTTTTCTATGACTTATTTATTTCCAGCGAGCAGCGTTTTAACGAGTTCGAGTTTGAAGATATACACTATAATTATTGCAAATCTTCTTTTGAACTGGGCGTATATACTCCAC
Source organism: uncultured Clostridia bacterium (assembly GCA_964470635.1). GTDB lineage: Bacteria > Bacillota > Clostridia > Tissierellales > Proteiniboraceae > Proteiniborus. The sequence goes on from CAYYDM010000166.1 coordinate 2,089, forward strand.
AGATGAATTCCATGGTAAAAGTGACTGACTTAGAGCGAACAGTTATAGATTGTCTGGATAGAATAGATCGTGCAGGAGGTTTGGAAGAAATTATTCACTGCTTTTCTCTTATCACTTATTTGGATGAAAAGAAATTGCTCTCCTATTTGAATGAATATGATAAGGCGTTTCTTTATAAAAAAGTAGGCTTTGTTTTGCAATACTTCAAGGAAAACGTTAAACTCAGCGATGACTTTATTTCAGAATGCAAACAAAAGGGAGGTCCGCACGTAAAATACTTAACTAACAAAGAAGAATCGTCCACTTACTTTGGAGAATGGAAATTGTGTGCTCCTAAAAAAATCTTATCATATTTAGAACAGGGAGAAAATGAGCTTGTATAGTAAAATAGACTTGTTTTCATTTTTCAACAAGCTGTATTTGTCTCAACAGTGTTGAGACAAATACAGAAAGCAAAAAACGCTAGACATCATTTATTCAATAGTTTTCTATTCTTTCATAAAACCGCATCTTATAAAAATCTCCAACAGGTATTAATTTACCAGAGATTTTTATATGATTTCGCTCAATTGATTCAATTTTAGACAGAGCAACAATATAGGATTTATGAACCTGAATGAATTGGTCTTCGGGAAGTGTCTTCAATATAGCTTTCATGCTTTGCTTGGTAAGAATTCTC
>CAYYDM010000167.1:0-2699 GCA_964470635.1 uncultured Clostridia bacterium
CTATTGTGAACGAACCTAAGTTAATATTAGCAGATGAACCTACAGGAGCCCTAGATTCAAAATCAGCACAAATGCTATTAGAGACATTTCAAACAATGAATGAAGAAATGAGAGCTACTATTTTAATGGTTACCCACGATGCGTTTTCAGCAAGTTATGCACATAGAATTTTATTTTTAAAAGATGGTGAGATTTTTCATGAGTTAGTAAGAGGAGAGCAAAAGAGACGTGAATTCTTAAATGAAATTTTAGATGTATTATCTCTTACAGGAGGTGGCATCTCAGATGTTAGGTAAGCTTGCAATCCGTAATGCAAAAAGATCAACTAGAGATTATCTTGTGTATTTTATTACTATGACTATTGTTTCAGGACTAATGTTTGCTTTTAATTCTATGATTTTTTCAAAAGATGTTAGAGCTTTATGTGCAATAGGCGGAGCAATGGAAGCGATGATAGGACTAGCTTCTATATTTATTATAATAATTCTAACTTGGTTAATTAATTATATGATAAATTTTATGATGGAAAAGAGAAGCAAAGAATTTGGAACATATCTTTTAATTGGCATGAAGAAAAAAGAAGTCTCAAATCTATTTATGGTAGAGAATCAATTACTTGGCGCAGTTGCCTTTATTCCAGGGATATTATTAGGATTACTTTTGCAACAAATTTTAACTGCAATATTTTATAGTGTTTTTAATAAAAGTTATCAAATATCAATTGAATTTAATATAGGTGCACTTCTTTTAACTTTAGGGTTATATGTGCTTATTTATATATTAGCACTTATTAGGAATAAGAAAAAGTTAAAAAAGATGAATATAAATGACATGATGCATATGGATAAGCAAAATGAGTCTTTTGATGATAAGAATAGTAAGAGGAAGCAAATCTTATTCTTTGTATCTATTTTATATTTTATTTTTTTTGATGTAATGATTTTTGGAGGATGGATTTATATTAAGAATGTATTTTTCTTAATAGCTGGATTAATTATATCAGTATATTTAATGTATTATGGAATATCCTCTTTTATTATACAATATATAAAAAAAGAAAAATCAGGAGTTTATAAAAGTGGGAAGTTATTTCTACTAAGACAGTTTTCATCTAAGATAAAGACAATGCAGTTTACAATGGGAACTTTAACCATTTTATTTACAGCTTCTTTATTAGGTGGAACAGTTTCTATGATGTTATGTGATTATAATAAGAAAGAGTTGGATAAAGCTATAGCATTTGATATTATGCTATTTAGTGATAATGTACAAGATGATTTTAAAGATCAATTAGATTTAATAAATAAAGAAACTGAAATCAAGGACAAAAGAATTTATAATATTTATGAAGATAAAGCAGAAGATATGAATCGATTCTTATATAATAATTATTATTATTTTACTGGAAATCCATCATATATTTATAAGGATGAAGATAGGAATGCTAATGAATACTTTGATTATGATACCTATATGAAGCTTAGTGATTATAATGCTTTAAGAAGGATGATAGGATATGAAGAAGTTACTTTATCTGAAGATGGATATTTAATACATGTAAAAGAAAGAATGAAAGAATATATGGTTAAGTATAGAAATGAAGAAAAGTTAGTAAAAGAAGGGAAAGAACTTAAGTGTGAAGGAGTTTATACAGAGCCTTTTTCACAAAATGGTCAAAATGGATCTGACTATATAATAGTTGTTTCAGATAGAATTGCAGAAAAAATGAGTCCTTTCTACTCATTAGTAGCAGTTGATATTGAGGGGGAGGCACCAGAAGGCTTACAAGAAAATTTAGAAAAATTAAGTAAGTCTAAGGATGATTATAAATATGAAACAAGTAATATTACCCATGCATATGGAACAGATCAGATTTTTAGTTTTGGAGAAACTGGAAGTACTATAGTTAAAACAAATTTGATGAATCTAGGGAAATTTGTAATGACTATGACAACATACCCAATAGTTTATATGGCATTAGTATTTGTATGTATTGCATTAACTATTTTATCAGTTCAGCAATTAAGTGATTCTAACAAATATAAATTTCGTTATTCAGTTTTAAGTAAATTAGGATTAAATGAAAAAGAAATTGATAATATTATTTTAAAACAATTAGGTGTTTATTATTTATGTCCTTTACTAGCTGCAGTGGCCATTAGCATTGTGACAGCATTATTTATGAGTAGAAAATTTGTATTATATACAGGAGTACACTCATCAATGTTCTTATATTATGGAATGTCACTTATACTATTAAGTTTTATATATACTATTTATTTCATTGCTACATATGTAAGCTTTAAAAGGAATGTATACGAGAGTTAAGGTTTTATATTAAATTAGGTGGTGATTTCACTATCTTATTTTTTATTGTGTGCCCAGCATGGGCAATAACTCGACGATGAAAGTCCTTTGCAGGCTTGGTAGTGGGAACCACTAGCCAAAGGCAAGGATGTCCATCGTGAATTGGAATCCCAGCCTTGACACATGCTTTAGAGGTAAATCTTTCTGGAAAAGTACGCGTAAATTCCATATCATCAGGTTGGATAGATACTGTATTCACTTTATCATGATGATTTTGGATGGAAGTTAACATAAATAGTGGCAGTTATTTTTAAAAAACAAGTTGAAATACATTTTAAAGCATTATATGATGAATTCAGGCATCGATGTACTCTATTAAAAAGAAGGTAAGT
>CAYYDM010000168.1:0-2667 GCA_964470635.1 uncultured Clostridia bacterium
TGCTGTTCTCATCCGTAGTGACTTCCTGATGATAGTAATAGAGCATTTTACCTCGATGGTTAATCACGGTATCCAGATGAGCATGGATATTCTTTGGAAATTGTACCAGTTCCGCAAACTTTTTTTCTTTCTCTTTTTTTAACTGCTCGTTTCGAAATATCTTTTTGTAACGGTAATAGCGTTTCAGAATGGAGACAGAATCCTCTTTGGAGAGGCTGCGATAATTATACTTGATTCTGAAAAGAAACGCTCTGTATTTCTCCGGCATGGTCTTATCTGACATAGTCCTTACCAGATGGAACTCAGGGAAGAATCTGACAATCTTCTCATACCTCTTTTCAAAAAAGTGACTTACGTAGATGGTATCTCTGTCAAAGAGCTCATAGCGTTCTCTGATCAGCGGATACCCTAACAACTTTCTTAGCCAAATACGGTTCTGTATTATTTTTCGGTTAAAGAGATCGTACCGTTTATTTGTATTTATCAGATAGCAATTAAATGCTTTCCACTCAAGTGAATCTTTTCGGACTTTTTCTTTCTGTAGCTTATCATAAGAAAACAGGTATTTCCGATAAGCTCTTTGATTGATCAGTTTTTCTGAAAAGGCACTATCCGGAATAATCTTACTCAGATAGTTCTCATACCTTCTGTAATCATCACACTGTTTTTGATAGAAACGACTCCCGTTGAAGACTAAATCATTAAAGGGAGCCTGCTGATCTTTTTTGAGTAAAAAAGGAGTCAGAACCAGTTGTCGGTTCCTTCGGATCAACTTCTCCGGTACGGATACGACAAAATCAATATTGACCTTACCGAATCGTTCCGGAACGGTTCTAGATTTAGCAACGACTGTTACTCCACGAAGCTCCACGGTAATCTGCTGTTTGCCATTCTGATCTTTTTCGGTAGTGGCATAGGTGGTTTTCTTTCCTTTCAGGTCAGTAAACTCAAGAACAGAGCGTTTCTTATTCTCGGTTTCTGCTTTGCTTTCTTCCTGCAAGGAATTAGGCAAAGAGATATTAACCCGGGCTTTAGAACGCCTGAGTTGCCCAGTCATACTGCAAGAACTGGCAATGCATACAATAAGCATCAAAGGCATAATAATCTTCTTCATTGTGTACTCTTTATTAGACATTCTTTGTTTTTGAATTAAAAGAGATAGACAATGGAAAGAGAAGCCTTGGTTGGAACCAGATACCAGTTAACCTCTTTGCCAATCTTCTTTCCACACTCTTTACAGGTATATTTCGTATAGTCTGCCCAGACCAGTCCCCAGCCGGTTTCTAATTCAAAATTCCATCTTGGAGAGAGTGGCTGTGCATAACCGTAGCTAAGACCTAAGCCATAAGCGGTTCCTTCATAGCGGTATTTCTTTCCGGTAAAATGATAGGCTGAAGCAATGCCGTTGACCCCAACAAACCCACGGGCATAGGATTCCAGAAACCAGTAGCGTATACCCGGCTGAAAGGTCAGGTTCTGCATTCTCTTGTTGTTCTTAAAGACAAAGGGATTATAGGTAAGAGGAGCATGCAGGGAGAGCTTCCGGCTGAGTGTCATGCTCGGTTCGATGTTCATGTTGGTAGTTGCCCATCCGAGTAGATTGGCTTTTACCGAATAATACTGAGCTCTGACCACAGTACCATTCAGTTGCAGCAGTAGAAACAATAAAAAGGAATGGATAAAAAGTACTTGTTTTTTCATGATTGTCCTTTTAAAAAAGTCAAAGCGGGGGCTCGGGATGTCATGTCCGACTCCCCGCCAGGTTTATAATGGTATGGTTAGGTAAATAAAAAGAGCGTGCTTGCTACGAATCCTCCCGCTTACTTCGGGCCAGCTCCCTGATGGCCTGTTCGATGTTTCCGTTCAGCTTTTCAGCCAACCGGAAGAGCTCCAGCTTTTCAGATTCTTCGGTGGTATAGGTGTAATACTCCTCCAAAGAGACCTCTGTGGCATAGACGGCGGATTGTGTACCTCCCAGTCCGATCCAGACTTCCTTGTATTTTCTTCCCGGGTGATTGGCCTGATTGATGGAGAGTATCTGTGCCTTTTCCTTATCGGTTAGTCCCAGCAGCTCCTGAATGGAGTCAAACTTATTGAGGTACTTTCTCTGGTCCAGCAGGATCTTGCAATCACTGTTGTTGATAATGGACTCCTTCACGATCTGGCTGGAGATGATATCTTCCACCTCTTGTGTGACAACTACTGCTTCTCCAAAAAACTTACGGACGGTCTTGAAGAGGTATTTCAGGTACTCGGCCATGGAATCCTTGGCAATGGCTTTCCAGGCCTCTTCCAGCAGGATCATCTTCCGGATTCCCTTTAACCGTCGCATCTTGTTGATAAAGGTCTCCATGATGATCAGGGTGACAATGGGAAAAAGTACCTTGTTATCCTTGATATTATCCAGCTCAAAGACGATAAATCGTTTCTGCAACAGATCGAGTTGTTTATCTGAATTCAGCAGGAAATCGTATTCGCCTCCTTTGTAATAGGGCTCAAGGACGTTCAGAAAATTATCCAGATCAAAATCTTTTTCCCGTACTTTTTTCCCTTTCAATATCAGGGAGTACTCCTCCAGAATAAATTCATAAAAGGTATTAAAACAGGGTGTTAGGGTATCATCACTCTTTAGCCTTTCCAGATAGAGGCTGACTGCATTGGAGAGGG
>CAYYDM010000169.1:0-2649 GCA_964470635.1 uncultured Clostridia bacterium
AGCGATTATTCTAGCGGAATACTGAGATAAAATAAAAAAGACAGCTTACTGATTCGAAAGAACTGGTAAGCTGTTTTTTTATCATCCGAAATTCACAGTGAAACTTTGTCTATCCTGATATTTTAAAGAGTCCTTAATATCGGATTTTGAAGATTTACTATAGAAACTCCGCAATCAATTGTCAATGTTTTGATTGCGGAGTTTGTTGCTGTGAAAAGAACTACTAAAAATTGAAGATTGGATTTTTTTTATTTACAAAATTGACTAAGAATAACTTATTTGAATAATTTGGTGAGGATTTTTTGTATATTTATATTGCTGAGAAAAGTTCTTGTATCTTAATAAATGCACTGATAAAGAATATTTTGCATCCTAAATATTTTTTATAGATAATTTATCTGTAATTGTATGTACATTTTTAATTGCACCGTATACAATAAAAAGGCTATATTTGTGCATTCGTTATCAAAAAAAACTATTATGTCCCGATCCAAAGCATTTACTCTATTTCTTTCTTATTGTATTATATCTTTATTATTTTCATGTTCTTCTTCATCAGGTAAAAAAGTAGATGAAGCGATGGACGTTGTTGAACAACTTGTTGAGCACTATCCTGATAGCGCATTGAATTTGCTCGACTCGCTAGTTTATCCGGCCAACCTGAATAAACGTCAATATAATCGTTATATGCTTCTTGAGCTGCAAGCCAAGGATAAGAGTTACAAAGACATAACTTCCGACACTACCATTTGGAGAGTTAAAAGCTACTATTTGCAGAAGAAAGATTATTCTAATGCAGCCATGGCCGCTTATTATTGTGGTCGTGTTAGTACTGAACAGACCCGATATGATCGTGCATTGTATCATTATCTGGAAGCAGAAAAATATGTTTCGTCTTCAGAAAATGTAAATTTAAAGGTGCTGATACAAAGTGGGATGGGGCATGTTTTGATTTCTCAGTTTCTAAGTAATCAGGCCTTACCTAGGTATCATAAAGCACTAGGTTACTTTTTTCAAGCAAATAATCATAAAAATATAGCTATTACCTATTTGGCTTTAGGAAGTATTTTTTTTGTTGAAGGTAAGGTCGATAGTTCTTTCTATTATTCATTTAAAGCACAAGAAGTTGCTGATAAATGTAAAGACAAGGTACTTGTGTCTGAAGTAAAGCAGACTATCAGTTTATTGTATGCTAACCTTAAAAAGTACAAGCAAGCAAAAATATATTTATTAGAATGTTTACCAAACATTGTGGAGGACAAAAAATCAATCATATATGCGAAATTAGCTAACGTATTAAGTTTAGAATTAAAAACAGATTCTGCGGAATGGTATTTGCGTGAATCGGTCAGATCATTAAAGGATGAGAAAGATAACGCCGTGTTAGCTAATATCTATGAATCTTGGTCGTTGCTGAACGAGCGTAATGGAGATCACAAAAATGCATTAGAACAGTATAAAAAATACACGAATTGTATTATAAACATAATTGGTGATAACAAAGCGGTTGCATTACTTGATATTCAGAAAAAATATAAATTTGAACAATTAAAGAATGAAAATATAACTCTAACTCTTCAAAAACAGAAGATATTACTGTATTCGTCTTTAGGGATCATTCTTCTTTTGGCTGGTGCCTTGTTTTATTATAGAAAATACACTTTGAGTAAAAGACATGAATTAGAGGCAGAACAAAAAATATATCATCTCCTTAATATGGCGAAAAGCTATAGTGAAAAAGAAACTACTTTCAGAAATTCGCTATTGGAACAGTTTGAGATACTAAAGAAAACGGCTTCTTTGGAAAATCATATTCGCCAAGATGATGGTAACCGAAGTAAGTTACTGCTTCGCAAGTTTAATGAAATAGTTTATGGGCAGGACACGCTTAATTGGAATCGATTATACAAGGTTATGAATGATCTTCACGATGGTTTCTTTGATCGTTTACGAGAAAGATTTCCTCATTTGGATGAGGATGAATTTCGTATTTGTTGCCTTACTTATACTCAATTTTCTAGTTCTGAGATTGCCATAATTATGGGTTTAAGTGTTAACACAATACAGATGAAACGCTCGTCTATTCGCAAGAAGCTCCAGATTCCTTCTAAAGGAAATATTCCTCACTTTTTAGATGCTGCGCTCCGTTATATTGAAGGTGAAACGGCCTAGCTTATCTTTTAATAGCTATATAAAACCTATATTAAAAAATAGTTATAATATTGAAAATCAGAAATGTAGCTTTTGTTGTATAATATAAAAAGCTATATTGAATCTTTTGTCTCTTGTATTCTTTATAATTTACTTTTAGCTTTGTAAAAGTTTCTAAATTATAATTGAATTAATATAACGTATTGATGAAGCATATTATAGTAATTTTCAATTCTGGTATTGGGAACCAACCTTTCCTGATAATATAATTTTTATTAATACTTCAGGCACTTAAATAAGAATATAATAATTTGATATTTCGATTATGGCTAACTGCATTACAAATTTTAGAATTATAAGATCATTCTTTATAATTTTCTCTCTTTTTCTATCTTTATTTCTCTTTTTTTTTTCAATTTTTTTTTCTTTTTTCTTTTTTCCTTTTCTTTTTTTTTTTCTTTTTCATCTTTTTCTTTTTCGTTTCATTTTTCCTTTTCA
>CAYYDM010000170.1:0-2614 GCA_964470635.1 uncultured Clostridia bacterium
GTCGAGCGCTTCGCGCATAAGGTCCAAGGGCGCGGGTTACGCGCAAGAACGTTAGATCGACTGGGGGGACGTTATGGGTGATGACGCCGAGTTCCAGATGGAGTTCGAGAAGTATGGTGCTTGGTGGGAGAACGGCGACACCACCGAGCCGCTGACAATCACGGCAGAGCCCTTCTACTTCTCTCAGGAGGACGCTCGGCGGTGGGACAACGAACACGCGAACCGCGCGAACTTCGTGGAAGCAATTGTTGCCGCTCATTTCGTGAAGAGGGGCTATCACGTCCTTCGCGACTTCTGCACGACAAACCGTGACGTTCAGCCGGTTGGGAGTCTGAAATCGCACTCAACACAACTGCTTCATGATGTCGTTGGAGAGGAAGTCAGCCACTTCTTGTGCTCTGACTTGGCCGCGGACAACCCACTTGGCTACGGCGAACCAGATCTCTTCGTGTTTCGCGAGGATCGCCCCGACCCTAAACTCATGTATTCCGATCCTCGGCTCTGGTTCTTCGTTGAGGTCAAGGGTCCCAAGGATACAGTTCGCGACAACCAGACTGCGTACTGGCGTGCCCTCGCGGACGGCAGCGGCGAGAATCGATTGATACTCGCCCGGGTGGCACCGGCGGGGACTACTCCTGCACTCGACCATATTGAGTACTGAAGCGATCTAACAGGCGCGTCAACCCGACGCCTTGCGGCGTCGAGCGCTTCGCGCATAAGGTCCTAGAGCGCGGGTTACGCGCAAGGACGTTAGACCCATCGGGGGAGCAACCACTTGAAGCGCATCGTCGTTCCGACGGAATCAGCGGAAGACTGGAAGCGGCTGCTCGCCAAGCCAGACCTTCACTGGAAGGCCGGCTACTCGGCGATGACGCTCGCCCGATCGTGGGAGACGGCCCATCCATCTGCGCCTCCTGAAGTGATCGCAGTCATGGACGGCACCGGCGATTCGCGACTGCGTGACCTCGCACTTGTGCTCGCAGTCCCTGAATGGCAGGTGGATCTTCCCGGAGGCAGGCGGCCCAGCCAGACGGACCTGCTCGCGCTCATGCGTGGGGAACACGGCCTCGTGGTCGTCGCCGTCGAGGGCAAGGTGGATGAGCCGCTCGGGCCGACGGTCGGAGATAAGCGGCAGGAGGACTCCGCTGGAGTCAATCAGCGGCTCGCTTGGCTCATCGACTATCTCGGTATGGACGGATGCCCTGACGGCGTTCGCTACCAACTGCTCCACAGAACTGCCTCGGCTGTTCTGGCCGCGCGCGAGTTCGATGCCTCTGCCGCAGTGACGCTCATCCATTCCTTCAGCCCCACGCGTATGTGGTTTGACGACTTCACGGCCTTCGCCGCCCTGTTCGGTGCGACCCCGGAAGTCGACGAACTGGTGGCCGTCGGTGAAGTCGACGGCATACCGCTGTGGATCGGCTGGTGCTGCGGCGATGAGAGGTTTCGCGAGAGGGTCTAACAGGCGCTTCAAGCCGACGCGTAGGACGCGTCGGGTGCTTCGCACGGTATTCTGGATCCGCGCGGCTTACGCGCAAGAACGTTAGATGGGGCATCGCTCCGGAGAGGTCGCATTGAACCAGGTTCTCATCCCTAGTGCGCCCGACATCCTCGTCCTCGCTGCGTTGGCAGCAGTGGCGTGGTTCCTCATCGAAGGGCTTTGGGTGGCGGTCGCGTCTGTGCGTGAACTCGCTGGTTGGCTGTGGGTCTTTTTGGCAGCCGTCTCCGGCCTCGTCCTCTCAACCGCAGTTGTGTGGGCGCTCGGATTCATCATCGTCGCCTTGACCGCGATGACGAGTTCCAATGCGACAGCCATTTGGTGCATCCTGGCCGCCGTGATGGTCGGATTCTTGGTCGGACTAGCGATTCGCCAATGCAAGACGGATCGAGTGAGGGCTACCGCGTACCTGACATTCATGTGCATGGCGCTTGGCGCCGCATTGCAGCCCGGCGAAGCAATGATGCTCCCGCAATCAGTCTCTCCCGCGGCTTCGACGACATCGTGGCTCGTCGCGGCGTACGGCTGGCCGGTCCTATGGATCGCGCTCTACTTCGGCATAGCGGTATTCGGCCGAATCGAGACACGGCGTGCCCGGGCTGCGACCGAGTCGCCCATCTAACAGGCGCATCGAGCCGACGCGAAGGACGCGTCGGGCGCTACGCGCGATATGCTGGGACCGCGCAGCTCATGCGCAAGGACGTTAGCGTGAGCTGGGTGAGCGAATGTGCGCCGGCCTGGAGCGCGCGCATCGCAAGTCATCGCGATGAAGGCTGGTGCGCGGGACATACGGATCGCGGTTCGGACTTATCGGCGCTCGTGGCTCATCGGTCGCGATCCGATTGCCCGGCCACACTCCTGACCGCTCGCCCGGAAGTCATCGATGCGCGCCAACACGTTGTATGCGCGATCGGACTGCATGGGTGGGGAGAGGCGCCTGCGGCTTCTTCTGCTTTCCGGTTGAAAGCGCCACGGGAATGCGGCCGCCACGCTAACAGGCGCATCGAGCCGACGCGCAGAACGCGTCGGGTGCTTCGCACGCTATGCTGGTACCGCGCAGCTCATGCGCAAGAACGTTAGAAGGAGCGGGGGGCGTATTGAGGCTGCGAACAGCTC
>CAYYDM010000171.1:0-2542 GCA_964470635.1 uncultured Clostridia bacterium
TCATCACCTAAGGAATCAATAAAATCTAAGTGCTTATCACTTCTCAAAAGGGACTGATGATCATGTTGCCCATGTATATCAATTAATCTATTAGTTATGCTATTTAACATACTTAAAGTTACAGTTCGCCCATTTATTCTAGATGTGCTTCGCCCAGTATTAAATATCTCTCTAGTAATAAGCAATGTATTATCTGACTCATTTTGTATTCCATATTCTCTTAATATTTCACCTATATCATTTATGTACCCTATAAAAAACGATGCTTCGATAGTTGCTTTTTCATGTCCAGTTCTAACAAATTCTTTATCGGCCCTACCTCCTAAAACTAAGGAAATAGCATCAATAATGATTGATTTTCCTGCACCTGTTTCTCCAGTTAATACGTTTAAACCCTTGGCAAAATCAACTCTTAATTTATCAATAATTGCAAAATTCTCAATATTTAATTCAAGGAGCATGTTATTCACCTCCTAGTTAACTAAGCAGTTTAAGAAACATTTCCCTAATATCATTAATCCTATCAATATTGCTAATCGCAATAAATATAGTATCGTCACCAGCAATTGTTCCTGCTATCTCTTCTATTCCTAATGAATCTACTGCAGAACCACATATTTGAGCAGCTCCCGGCAAGGTTTTTAAAACTAATAGATGTCCTGCAGTATCTACAGATACAATTGAATTTTTAAAAATTTTAATAAGCCTATCTGTTGTTCCCTCAACATTTTGTCCAATTGCTGCATATTTATATTTTCCACTTTTAGCTAATACTTTTACAAGCCTTAACTCTCTAATATCTCTTGAAACAGTGGCTTGAGTAACATCGATTCCTGTTTTTTTTAAATAATCTGCTAATTCTTCTTGAGTCTCTATTTCATAGTTCTCAATAAGCTCTAATATCTTAGACTGTCTAGCATATTTTTTCATTTTAACTATCCCCTTTTCCTCTGGTCTTCAAAAACCTAATAATAAAGGTCACATAGTATATGCAATTAGTTTTTGTCTCTATATCCCTAATGGCTATTATATCAAATGAAAAAACAAAAAAATAGACTGAAATCTACTTAGAAATAAAAATAATTTGTTAGTAAATAGACTTAATTAACTAACTAAAAATATTATAATTCTTCATGAGATTCATTAACTACATTTTCTATTTGTCTATAGATATCAAATTCATCAATCTTATTTTTTACTATATGAGCTAAATACTCACGATTTCCTTCAGCACCTTTAACTGGAGAAAAAGTTAAGGCAGCAAAATATAGTCCTATGGATAAACAAAAGTCATATATTTCTTTTATGACTTCCTTATGCACCTTTATATCTCTCACTACACCTTTTTTACCAACTTTTTCTCTTCCAGCCTCAAACTGTGGTTTTATCAATGCAATAATATCTACATCTTCCGTAGTGAGTTCTTTTATCTTAGGTAAAACAAGTTTCAAAGATATAAAAGATACATCAATACTTACTAAATTAGCTAATTCTCCTATGTCATCCTTTCCCAAATATCTGACATTTGTCCTATCCATGACTATAACTCTACTATCATTTTGAAGTTTCCAATCTAGCTGCCCATATCCTACATCAATAGCATATACTTTCTTAACTCCACTTTTTAGCATACAATCAGTAAATCCACCAGTTGATGCACCAACATCAAGGGCAACTTTATCTTTAATTAGTAAAGAAAATGTGTCCAAAGCTTTCTCAAGCTTTAATCCACCCCTACTAACATAAGGGATAGGGTTTCCTTTTACAACTATATTGCTCTCTACTGGTACCTTTGTACCTGATTTATCAATTCTTTCATCGTTTACATAGACTAATCCTGCCATAATGTATTTCTTTGCTTTTTCTCTGCTATCAACGATTTTATTGTTAACAAGCAAAATATCTATTCTTTCCATCTCTATTTTCATTTAATCGCTCCTAGACTAACCTAATTTTCTCATGTATTCTGTTTATTATTCCTTCAGTATCCATATTATATTGCTTAAATAGTTCCTCTACACTACCATGTTCAATAAATTCATCAGGTAAAGCAATGTTAAGTATTTCACCCTTATACTTATTTTCTACTAATAGGTTGTTTATGCAGCTTCCAAACCCTCCTGACTTCACATTATCCTCTAATGTTACAAAATGAGAATGTTCATTGGCAATCTCTAATATTAATTTCTCATCCAATGGCTTAATAAACCTACCATTTATTAAAGTTATATTTAGCCCTTGTTTTTTTAATTCTTTAGTCACTTCACAACCAATTTCCACCATTTTCCCAATTGCTATTAAAGCAATATCTTTGCCTTTAGTTAGTATCTCTGCCTTGCCTAACTCTATTTCTACCCTGGGATTTTCTTCCATAATATCATAGCAGTTTCCCCTAGGATATCTTATAGCTAAAGGTCTGTTATAATCTTTACTAAACTCAAGCATCTGAATAAATTCGAATTTATCTCTTGGAGCCATTATCGCTATGTTCGGTATATGGGATAGGTAAGATAAATCAAATACTCCATGATGAGTTTCTCCA